>CAIMBE010000058.1 GCA_903839085.1 uncultured beta proteobacterium
CTGCTGTTTGCCGAGACGCCGACCAATCCGCTGACCGACGTCTGCGATATCCAGGCGCTGGCCGACCTGGCCCACAACGCGGGCGCCTTGCTGGCCGTGGACAATTGCTTTTGCAGCCCGGCATTGCAGCAACCCATACGCTTTGGGGCTGACTTCATCATTCACTCCGGCACCAAGTACCTGGACGGCCAGGGGCGCGTCGTGGCCGGTGCCATCTGCTGCGACCAGCGCTATGTGGACGAGGTCTTCCTGCCGATCAACCGCACCGCGGGCATGGTGCTGGCGCCGTTCAATGCCTGGGTCGTGCTCAAGGGCATGGAAACACTGGGCATCCGGATGCAGGCCCAGTCGGAGCGCGCGCTGGCGATGGCGCAGTGGTTGCAGACGCACCCGCGCGTGACCCGGGTCTACTATCCCGGATTGCCGACGCACCCGCAACACGCGCTGGCGATGCACCAGCAGTCGGCCAGCGGGCGGGGGCTGGGCGCGGCAGTGGTGTCGTTTGACGTCGCGGGCGCCGACAGCACGGCGCTGCGGCAGAACGCCTTTTCGGTGATCGACGCGGCGCTGGTGAGTTCCATCACCACCAACCTGGGCGACACCAAGACCACCATCAGTCATCCGGCCAGCACATCGCATGGCCGCCTGAGCGAAGAGCAGCGGCAGGCTGCCGGCATCGGGCAGGGGCTGATCCGCCTGGCGGTCGGGCTGGACCATATTGACGACCTCAAAGCGGACCTCGAACGCGGTCTGGACACCCTCAAATGACACAAAGAATCCGAACCCGCTTCGCACCCTCGCCGACCGGATTTATTCACCTGGGCAACATCCGCTCGGCTTTGTATCCGTGGGCCTTTGCCCGCGCCACCGGGGGCGACTTCATCCTGCGCATCGAGGACACTGACCTCGAGCGCTCGACGCAGGCGGCGGTGGATGTGATCATCGAGGGCATGTCCTGGCTCGGCCTGAATTTTGACGAAGGCCCGTTCTATCAGATGCAGCGCATGGATCGCTACAAGTCGGTTCTGGCCGAGATGCAGGCAGCGGGCCATGTCTATCCGTGCTACATGAGCGTCGCCGAGCTCGATGCGCTGCGCGAAAGTCAGATGGCGGCCAAAGAGAAGCCGCGCTACGACGGCACCTGGCGCCCGGCGCCCGGCAAGGCCTTACCGCCAGTACCGACGGGTGTGCTGCCGGTGTTGCGCTTCAAGAATCCGCAGGGCGGGTCGGTCGTCTGGGAGGACAAGGTCAAGGGTCGCATCGAGATCAGCAACGACGAACTCGACGACCTGGTGATCGCCCGGCCCGACGGCACGCCGACCTACAACTTTTGCGTCGTGGTCGATGACATCGACATGGCCATCACCCATGTCATTCGCGGTGATGACCATGTCAACAACACGCCGCGCCAGATCAACATCTTCCAGGCACTTGGAAAAGAGCCGCCGGTGTATGCGCATCTGCCGACCGTTCTGAATGAACAGGGCGAGAAGATGAGCAAGCGCAACGGCGCCAAGCCGGTCACCCAGTACCGTGTCGAAGGCTACCTGCCCGATGCCATGGTCAACTACCTGGCGCGCCTGGGCTGGAGCCATGGCGACGACGAAATTTTCAGCCGGACGCAGTTTCTGCAATGGTTCACCCTGGACCACCTGGGGCGCAGTGCCGCGCAGTTCGACGAGGCCAAGCTGCGCTGGGTCAATGCGCAACATATCAAAGCCATGAGCGACGAGGCTCTGGCGCCGCTGGTGCAGGAGCAGTTGCAGCGCCGCGGCATCGTTGCCGATCAACGCCTGGCGCGGATTTGCGCCCTGTTCAAGGACCGTAGCGACACCACCGTGGTGCTGGCGGACTGGGCTGCAAGGTTTTATGCCGATGTCACGGCCAGCCCGGCAGAAGTCGAGCAGCATGTGACGAATGCGATCAGACCGGCGCTCCATTTGCTGCTTGAGAAATTGGCCGGCTGCAACTGGGACAAGGTGTCGATTGCAGCGGCCATCAAGGAAGTGCTGCTGGCCAGCGCCATCAAGATGCCCCAGCTTGCCATGCCGGTGCGTGTGCTGGTGATGGGCACGGCGCAGACGCCCTCGCTGGATGCCGTGCTGGAACTCTGTGAACGCGAAATAGTGCTTCGCCGTTTGCGCTGCGCCTGAATATTGAAGCTATAATTCGAGGCTGGAAAGTTGAAAACGCCTGGGAATTTTGAATCCGGCTTCTGCTGGGATCGAGGGGGTATAGCTCAGCTGGGAGAGCGCTTGCATGGCATGCAAGAGGTCAGCGGTTCGATCCCGCTTACCTCCACCAAAAAATTCTCAGGATGGAAGTCCAATGGTTATGACCCCATCGTCTAGAGGCCTAGGACACTACCCTTTCACGGTAGGTACCGGGGTTCGAATCCCCGTGGGGTCGCCAGATTCATCGCAAGGTGAACGAGGTGCAAGTCGGTAACAACCAGTCCGCAAAGGCTGGTGGCTTGGCTCGAAAGAGCGAACGTTGCCACTACCAGGAGTGGTAGTTCAGTTGGTTAGAATGCTGCCCTGTCACGGCAGAGGTCGCGGGTTCGAGTCCCGTCCACTCCGCCAATTTACTTGAATAAACCGTTATAACTAATTGATTTATAACGGTTTATTTATTTGTCATGCGGTACGATTGTCCGTTCGATTGTGCTCCACGGAAACCGCCTTGGTGTAGCAGGCGGTATGCCAGGATTCAATGAAAGTCCCGGCTGGGAGCGTCCAACCTGCCAAGCAGGGCCGACAAATCGACGAAGTGCTTTGCGATCAAATTGCGCGCTTCGCCTTCGCACTGCCAAGTCCCATGCACGCCCAGGAGCTTGGCGTTCATCAATTCCCTGCGTTGCTGCTCGCGAACGCTTTTCCATACGATGACCTGGACCGCGCCGTCTTCGTCTTCGAGCGAGACAAAGATGACACCCTTGGCAGTTGCGGGCTGCTGTCTGAGCGTCACAATGCCGCAGGTTCGGACCCGCTTGCCGTTCGGAAGGTCGCGAAGTTGCGCCGACGACTGGTAGCGCATGGCGCTCAATCGGTCCCGCAGCAGCGCCATCGGATGCCTCCTTAAAGTCAGGCCCAGAGCGGCGTAGTCGAAGACGATTTCTTCGCCTTCGGGGGCCTCGGGCAGTTCCAGAATGTCCTCCTGCACCGGTGCATCGCGCAGCAGTTCAGGCGGCGCATGGAGCGCGGCGGCGTCCCAGACCTGCTGCCTTCGATGCCCGGACAGACTGGCCAGCGCGTCGGCGCCGGCCAGAAGCTTCATTTCATGCTGCTCAAGGTCTGCACGCCGGGAGAGGTCCTCGGCGCTCTCGAAGGGATGCTGCATCCGTGCCGCGACGATGCGCAGTGCTGATGCGCTTTTGAGTCCGCAAATCAAGCGCAGCCCCAATCGCACGGCCGGCTCATGCGGCAAGTCTTCAAGGGTGGCATCGACCTCGCTGAACAGCACGTCGACCGCCCGAACCGCAACACCATGGCGCTTGGCGTCCTGCACCAGCTGATTCGGGGAGTAGAAGCCCAGCGGCTGGGAGTTCAGCATCGCCGCCAGAAAGGCGGCCGGTTCGGCATGCTTGAGCCAGCAACTGGCATAGACCAGCA
>CAIMBE010000059.1 GCA_903839085.1 uncultured beta proteobacterium
ACGTCGGACCAGCCCGCCGCCAGTGGCAGCACCACCGCGGGCGGCAGTTCGCTGGATGCGGCGCCCGCTGCGCGTGCCTGCGCCGCGATGCGTTCCATGACCGCATAGTCGATCGAGTCGCTCGGACAGCCGGAAAAAATCTCCTTCTGAACCCGCACAAAATCGCCATCGCTGGAACCCCGATCCCATGCGCTCTGGCAGGCGCGCAGAATGTCGGGCCGGCAGACGCGCATGGCGGCCAGCCAGACCGAGGCGCGCAGCATGAACAGGCCGCTGTTCCAGAGGTAGGAGCCATCCTGCAGATAGGCCTGGGCGGTCTGGAGATCGGGCTTTTCGACAAAGCGCGCGATCACCCGCGCGCTGCCGGCGCTCGACTGCGCGCCCGGCGCGCTGTAGGGCGCGTCCGACTGGATGTAGCCATAGCCGGTTTCAGGCGCGTTCGGCGTGATGCCGAAAGTGACCACCACACCGCCTTGCGCCAGCACGGCGCCTTCACCGACCACGCGCTGAAACGCGGGCACATCGATAATCACATGATCGGACGGCATGACCAGCAGCACCGGGTCGGCGCCGCCCTTGCTTGCCGCCAGCGCCGCCAGGGTGAGCGCCGGCGCGGTGTTGCGGCCGACCGGCTCCAGCACGACCGCGCCGGGTTTTCCGATCAGTCGCAACTGCTCTGCGATGACAAAGCGGTACTCTTCGTTGCAGACCACCATCGGTGGCGCCAGTTCAACGCCGCCAATGCCTTCGACGCGTCGCACCGTGGCCTGCAGCAGCGAGTCGGCGCCGATCAGCGGGAGCAACTGCTTGGGATATTTCTCGCGCGAGAGCGGCCACAGGCGGGTGCCGGAACCGCCGGACAGGACCACCGGTTGCAGCAAGGGGGTTGAGGTCATTTGCTTCATGCCCGGGCATCGCCCCAGCGCAGTTGGGAGGTGTCGTCGCCCCGGTACAGCGTTTCGCCGTAGCGATCGACGCAGTAGTCGGGCGAGATGATCATTTCGGAAAAGCGCATGTCTGCGGCAATGCGGGTGTATTCGAACAGGACGCTTCGGACGACCTTGGCGCCGGTGCGGATGTGGCTGCCATGCCCGATCCAGGCCGGACCGGTGATGGTGGCGCCGGCTTCGATGCGCACGCTCGAGCCAATGTAGACCGGCCCTTCGATGTTGACCTTGTCCCACGGGATCGAGGTATTGAGTCCGACCCAGATGCCGGGTTTGACCTGCTTGCCGGGCATCTTCATCTCGGCCACTTCGCCGCTCAGAACGCGCTGCAGGACCGACCAGTAGTCGCTGACCCGTCCGATGTCGATCCAGTTGAAGGGGCGGTTTTGCACAAAGAACGGCAGGCCGTGCTCGACCAGATCGGGAAACAGCTGAGCGCCGATGTCGTAGACCGTGTTGGAGGGGACCAGCCCCAGCACGGCGGGCTCGAAGATGTAGATGCCGGTGCTGGCCAGGGTGGATTTGGCGTCGGCCGGCTTGGGTTTTTCCTGAAAGGACTGAATGTGCCCGTCCGGCGCCGCCACCACGATGCCGTAGCTCTGCACGTCCTTCAGCGGCACGTCCATCGCCACCACGCTGGCGATCGCGTTCTTGGCCTTGTGCTCGGCCAGGGCGGCGGTGATGTCCAGATCGATCAGCGCGTCGCCGCACAGCACCAGGGTTGGCTCATCGAAGAAGCCGCTGAAATCCTGAATCCGGCGCATGCCGCCGGCAGAACCCATCGGTCGCGGCAGGATGTCGCCATGGTCGCGAACGCCCTCGTAGGAGTAGCCAATCTGCACGCCCCAGCGATGCCCGTCGCCAAAGTACTCTTCGATCTTCTGGTGATGCCAGGCGACGTTCACCATGATCTCGGTGATGCCGTGGCGCGCCAGATGCTCGATCAGGTATTCCATCACCGGTTTGCCCAGGATCGGCACCATCGGTTTGGGCAGGTCGCGTGTCAGCGGCCGAACGCGGGTGCCTTGCCCGGCGGCCAGAATCATTCCTTTAGCCATCAATCACCTCGTCTTGCATTGTCATTGGATTGTTCATTGGGTGGATTCGATTCAGTTGCCGGCGTAGCCCTGCGGGTTGCCGCTCTGCCAGCGCCAGGTGTCTGCGCACATCTCCTGCAGCCCGCGCTCAGCGCGCCAGCCCAGCAGTTCGAGTGCCCGCCCGGCATCGGCATAGCACGAGGCGATGTCGCCGGCGCGGCGCGGCCCGATCTCGTAGGGCACCGGTTTGCCGCTGGCCTGCTCGAAGGCGCGCACCATGTCGAGCACGCTGTAGCCAACGCCGGTCCCCAGGTTGATCGCCAGGCACTGGGCCTGCGCCTGCAGTCGCTCGAGGGCCCTGAGATGCCCCAGCGCCAGATCGACCACGTGGATGTAGTCGCGCACGCCGGTGCCGTCCGGGGTCGGGTAGTCGTTGCCCCAGACATTGAGGTGCTGGCGCCGCCCGACCGCCACCTGGGCGACAAACGGCAGCAGATTGTTGGGGACGCCCTGCGGATCCTCGCCAATCAGGCCGCTGCGGTGGGCGCCGACCGGATTGAAGTAGCGCAGGATGGCCAGCCGCCAGCTTGGGTCGCTGCGATGCAGGTCGCGCAGCATCTCCTCGATCATCAGCTTGCTGCGGCCGTAGGGATTGGTGGCAGAGAGCGGATGGTCCTCCGTCAGCGGCAGGCGCTGCGGGTCGCCATAGACGGTTGCCGAAGAGCTGAAGACCAGGGCCCGCACATCGCATTCCCGCATGGCCTGCAGCAGTTGCAGGGTTCCGGCTACGTTGTTCGCGTAATAGGCCAGCGGGTCCTGCACCGATTCGCCGACCGCTTTCAGGCCAGCGAAGTGAATGACGGCGCTCGCACCGCTGGCCCGCAGCGCGGCCTTGAGCGGCGCGGCCTCCCGCACATCGCCCTGCACCAGCGAGACATTCTTTCCGGTGATGCGCTCGACCCGCGCGAGCGCCTCGGGGCGACTGTTGCAGAAGTTGTCAAACACCGTGACCTCGTGGCCCGCATTGAGCAGTTCCACACAGGTGTGGGATCCGATGTAGCCGGCGCCGCCGGTGACAAAAATCATGAAAATGGTTGCGGTTTGAGTTTCGCCGAGTTTAGCCTTGGTTGCGGCCTGGCCGCGCCGCTCCA
>CAIMBE010000060.1 GCA_903839085.1 uncultured beta proteobacterium
GAGTTTCCGATCAGCGGCGAGGGCGTTCTGATCGAACTGGTGCAGGCGCCGCCCGAGGTGGTGGCGGCCTTCGCCAAACTCGCCGCCGCCCCGGCCTGAAGTCGCGTGGCAGGGGCGGCTGCCCGTCTTTGATTTAGGTCAAAGTCTGGTAAGCCGCGCAAGATCGCTGCCGGAATCGTCAGCGTTCTCAAAGCTTCGCTGGCGTACACTCGCTTTTTGCCCGGCCGCTGGCGCGGCTTTTCCGGGTCCAGGAGACAGACTTGCAGCCTACCAATATCGCGAATCCGAACTATTTTCACAAAGTTGTCGATTGTCAGTGGGCCTGTCCGGCGCACACCCCGGTGCCGGAGTACATCCGGTTGATCGGGCAGGGTCGGTACAGCGACGCCTACATGGTCAACTGGGTCTCCAACGTCTTCCCGGGCGTGCTGGGGCGCACCTGCGACCGCCCCTGCGAGCCGGCCTGCCGGCGCGGCCGGGTCGAGGAAAGCAATGGCGAGCATCCGCAGCCGGTGGCGATCTGCCGCCTCAAGCGCGTTGCCGCCGATCACAAGGATGATGTCAAGCGCCGCATGCCCGCGGTCGCGCCAAAAAATGGCAAGCGCATCGCCTGCGTCGGGGCCGGCCCGGCCTCGCTGACGGTGGCGCGCGATCTGGCGCCGCTGGGTTATGACGTGACCGTGTTCGACGGCGAGGCCAAGGCCGGCGGCTTCATCCGCAGCCAGATTCCGCGCTTTCGCCTGCCCGAGTCGGTGATCGACGAGGAGACCGGCTACATCCTGGATCTGGGCGTTGACTTCAAGAGCGGCCAGCGCATCGAATCCATGCGCAAGCTGCTGACGCAAGGCTACGACGCGGTGTTTGTCGGCTGCGGCGCGCCGCGCGGCCGCGACCTGGAGATTCCGGGGCGCTGGGAGGTGAAGGAGAATATTCACATCGGCATCGACTGGCTGGCCTCGGTCTCGTTCGGCCACATTACCGCCATCGGCAAGCGCGTCATCGTGCTCGGCGGCGGCAATACCGCGATGGACTGCTGCCGCTCGGCGCGCCGCATGGGCGGCGCCGACGTCAAGGTGATCGTGCGCAGCGGCTTCGAGGAGATGAAGGCCTCGCCCTGGGAGAAGGAGGACGCGGTGCACGAGGGCATTCCGATCCTGAACTTCCATGTGCCCAAGAGCTTCGAGCATGCCAACGGCAAGCTGAGCGGGATGCGCTTCGAGATCGTGAAGGCGGTCTACGACGAGAAGGGCCGGCGCTCGCTGGTGCCCACCGGCGAGCCCGACGTGCTGGTGGCGTGCGATGACGTGCTGATCGCGGTCGGGCAGGAGAACGCCTTTCCGTGGATCGAGAGCGATACCGGCATCAAGTTCGACAAATGGGGTTTGCCGGTGCTGGTGCCCGATGCATTCCAGTCGACCGTGCCCCAGGTATTCTTTGGCGGCGACGCCGCCTATGGACCGAAGAACATCATCACCGCGGTGGCGCATGGCCATGAGGCCGCGGTCTCGATCGACCGCTTCCTGCACGGCGAGGACCTCGATCGGCGTCCGGCGCCGATGACCAACCTGATGTCGGCCAAGATGGGGATTCACGAGTGGAGCTACGACAGCAGCGTGTCGGGGGACGCGCGCTTCAAGGTGCCATGGGCCACGGCCGAGGTGGCGCTGGCCAGCATCCGGGTCGAGGTCGAACTCGGCTTCGATGCCGCGACCGCGTTCAAGGAAGCGCACCGCTGCCTGAACTGCGATGTGCAGACCGTGTTCACCAAGCACACCTGCATTGAATGCGATGCCTGCGTCGATATCTGCCCGATGGACTGCATCACCTTCACCAAGAACGGGGAAGAGGCCGATCTGCGCACGCGCCTGAAGGCCCCGGCGCGCAATCTGGTGCAGGACCTTTATGTGTCGGGCGCATTGAAAACAGGACGTGTGATGGTCAAGGACGAAGACGTTTGCCTGCATTGCGGCCTGTGCGCCGAACGCTGCCCGACCGGGGCCTGGGACATGCAGAAATTTTTACTCAACACGACCCAGGCGGGACCGAAATGTCGCGATGGAAAAGTGGTTCGCCGCGCGATGGAGGCCGTATGAAACGCATAGAAGCCGTCAACGACTTTGTCATCAAGTTCGCCAACGTCAACGGCTCGGGCTCGGCCTCGGCCAACGAGCTGTTTGCCAAGGCCATCATGCGCATGGGCGTGCCGGTGAGTCCGCGCAACATCTTCCCGAGCAACATCCAGGGCATGCCAACCTGGTACGAGGCCCGCGTCTGCGAAAAGGGCTACGGCGGGCGCCGCGGCGGCGTCGACATGATGGTGGCCATGAACCCGCAGACCTGGGACATCGACGTGGCCGAGATCCAGGCCGGCGGCTACCTCTTCTATGACAGCACGCGGCCGATTCCGGAGTCGCGCTTTCGCAAGGACATCGAGATCATCGGCATACCGCTGACCGAGATCAGCAACAGCGCCTACACCGATCCGCGCCAGCGCCAGCTGTTCAAGAACATCATCTACGTCGGCGCCCTGTCGGTGCTGCTCGATGTCGAGGCCGAGGTGTTCGAGAAGCTGTTCGCCGAGCAGTACCGCGGCAAGGAGATGCTGCTCGACTCCAACGTGCGGGCGCTGTATCTGGGGCGCGACTATGTCAAGCAGCACCTGAGCGCCCCGATCGGGCTGCAGGTGCGCCGCGCCGACAAGGTTGGCGACCAGATCTTCACCGACGGCAACAGCGCCGCGGCGCTGGGTTGCGTCTACGGCGGCGCCACGGTGGCGGCCTGGTACCCGATCACGCCATCGTCCTCGGTGCCGGAGGCGTTCCAGAAGTATTGCGACAAGTACCGCATCGATGAGCACACCGGACGCAGCAATGTGGCGATCGTGCAGGCCGAGGACGAACTGGCCTCGATCGGCATGGTGGTCGGCGCCGGCTGGAACGGCGCGCGCGCCTTCACCGCCACCTCGGGGCCGGGCATCTCGCTGATGTCCGAATTCATCGGCCTGGCCTATTTTGCCGAGATCCCGGTGACCATCATCAACGTGCAGCGCGGCGGTCCCTCGACCGGCATGCCCACGCGCACCCAGCAGTCGGACCTGCTGAGCTGCGCCTACGCCTCGCACGGCGACACCAAGCACGTGATGCTGTTCCCGGAAGACCCGCACGAGTGCTTCGAGCATTCGGCGGCGGCGCTGGACCTGGCCGACCGCCTGCAGACGCCGATCTTCGTCATGACCGACCTGGATATCGGCATGAACCAGCGCCTGTGCAAGCCCTTCGTCTGGGACGACAAGCGCGGCTACGACCGCGGCAAGGTCATGACGGCCGAAGAGCTCGAGGCCGGCAAGGATTTCGGCCGCTACAAGGATGTCGATGGCGACGGCATTCCCTGGCGCACCCTGCCTGGCACGCACCCGACCAAGGGCAGCTTCTTCACGCGCGGCACGACGCGCGACCCCTACGCGCGCTACTCCGAGCGCGGCCCGGATTACATCTACAACATGGAACGCCTGCTGCACAAGTTCAAGACCGCGGCCGACCTGGTGCCGCAGCCGGTGCTGCGCAAGGCCAAGAAGCCGAGCACGGTGGGCGTCATTTATTTCGGCTCGACCAGCCCGGCGATGCAGGAGGCGCTCGATGTGATGACGCAAGACGGCATTCACGTCGACGCGATGCGCCTGTGCGCTTTTCCGTTCCCGGCGTCGGTCGACACGTTCATCGCCGAGCACAGCAAGGTGTTCGTGGTGGAGCAGAATCGGGACGGGCAGATGTTCTCGCTGCTGGTCAACGAGCTCGACATCGATCCGGCGCGCCTGGTCAAGGTCCTGCATTACGACGGCACGCCGATCACGGCGCGCTTCATCACCCAGTTCATCGAGCAGAACCTGCGGCCCGCGGCGCCTGCGACCCCGAGCAAAAAGAAAAAGGTGGCCGTATGACCTACCTCGCCAAACCCAAGCTGCACCACCCGACGCTGACCACCAACAAGGTCGGCTACACCCGGCGCGATTACGAGGGCCGCATCTCCACGCTGTGCGCAGGCTGCGGCCATGACTCGATCTCGGCGGCCATCATCCAGGCCTGCTGGGAGCTCAATATCGAGCCGCACCGGGTCGCCAAGCTCTCGGGCATCGGCTGCAGTTCCAAGACGCCCGACTATTTTCTGGGCGCCTCGCACGGCTTCAACACGGTGCACGGGCGCATGCCCTCGGTGCTGACCGGCGCCAATCTGGCGAACCGTGATCTGCTCTATCTCGGCGTTTCGGGCGACGGCGATTCGGCCTCGATCGGCCTGGGCCAGTTTGCCAACGCCATGCGGCGCGGCGTGCGCATGGCCTATATCGTCGAGAACAACGGCGTCTACGGCCTGACCAAGGGCCAGTTCTCGGCCACCGCCGACCGCGGCTCCAAGAGCAAGAAGGGCGTCATCAACAGCGACAGCCCGGTGGACCTGGTCGGGCTCGCGCTGCAACTCGGCGCGACCTACGTGGCGCGCAGTTTTTCGGGCGACAAGGCGCAGCTGGTGCCGCTGATCAAGGGCGCCATCGACCACGGCGGCGCCGCCTTCATCGACGTCATCAGCCCGTGCGTCACCTTCAACAACCACGGCGGCAGCACCAAGAGCTACGACTATGTGCGCCAGCACAACGAGGCGGTCAGCCGCATCGACTTCATGACCTCGCGCGAGGAGATCACCACCGAGTACGCGCCGGGCGCCGTGATCGACGTGCAGCAGCACGATGGCTCGACGCTGCGCCTGCGCAAGCTGCACGAGGACTACGACCCGACCGACCGCTACGCCGCCCTGAGCTACATGAACGCGCATCAGGTGCGCGGCGAAGTGGTGACCGGCCTGCTGTACCTGGACCCGATCGCCACCGACCTGCACATGTCGCTCAACACCAGCGACACCCCGCTCAACGCACTGGAGGTCAAGCAGCTGTGCCCGGGCTCCAGGGTGCTGGAAAGAATCAACGCGTCGCTGCGCTAAGCCTGCTGACGCCACTGTTGAACCGCGATTTTGAAAGGACTCTGAGATGCCTGAACGCACTGTATTTCAATCCCTGACGCAGCGTCACGTGGTGACCCTGCCGCAGCATGCCACGGTGTGGGAGGCGGCCTGCGTCATGACCAAGGCCAACTCCAGCAATGTTCTGGTCACGGACAGCTCGGGCAGCATGCTTGGGATCCTGACCGAGCGCGACCTGATGACGCGCGTGCTGGCCAAGGCGCTCAACCCGCAGACGACCCACGTCTCGGACGTCATGACGCCCAACCCGCAGACAGTCGGGCCCGACATGAAGGTGGCGGAAGCGGTTCTGATGATGATCGAGCGCGGCTTTCGCCATCTGCCGATCGTCTCGGCCAACGACAAGACACTCGGCGTGTTTTCGGTTCGCGACGCCATGCCGCGCGAGATCGGCGACGCCGTCAGCATGGCCGAGTTCAACGACCAGGTCAACGACGCGCTCGGTTAGCCTCAACAACCGTTATCGGCCAGCGGTCATTGCGAACGAAGTGAAGCAATCCATGGCCGCCTGACGTCATGGATCGCCGCGCTGCGCTCGCGATGACGATTCATGGTCCGTGACGCGATGGATCGCTGCGCTCGCGACGGCGGTTCATGGTCCGTGACGTGATGGATCGCTGCGCTGCGCTCGCGATGACGATTCATGGTCTGTGACGCGATGGATCGCCGCGCTGCGCTCGCGATGACGATTCATGGTCTGTGACGCGATGGATCGCTGCGCTCGCGACGGCGGTTCCTGGTCCGTGTGCGGTATCTGGCCGGATTTGGGGTGCTCGCAATGACGGGGCTCTGTCGGGTTTCGGGGTGACTCTCGATGAAGCGCTTTGCCATGGCGTCACGTTCGTCATCGCGAAGGCCGAAGGCCTGTGGCGATCCATACATGGACTGCCACGCTGGTCGTCATTGTGCCGATTCCCGCTTGGCGCGGGCGCGCGCCAGCGCGGCTTCAATGACGGCTCTTTTCTTGTCCAGAACCTCGGGGTCGGTGTGCTGTGAGTGCTGCGCCAGGTCGGCCAGCTTGGTCCGCGCTTTCTGTTCCAGCCGGATGTCGTTTTCCTCCGCCTCGCGCCGGCTTCGCAACTGATGGAATTCGTAGCGCTGGCGCGCGAGGTCGGCGTTCTGCGGCGACCAGGCTGCCCAGCCAGTGGCCTTGCCGCTGGCGTTCTCGAGTTCGATGCAATCCACCGGGCAAACCGGCAGGCATAGCTCGCAGCCCGTGCAGTAAGCCTCCAGCACCGTGTGCATCAGCTTGTTGCTGCCCATGATGGCGTCGGTCGGGCAGGCCTTGAGGCACAGGGTGCAGCCGATGCACCAGGCCTCGTCGATGAAGGCAACCGTTCGCGGCGCCTCGCGCCCATGGGCGGGATTGAGGGCTGCCACGGGTTGTCCGGTGAGCGCCGCCAGCCGCTCGATCCCCACCGCGCCGCCGGGCGCGCACTGGTTGATCGCCGCCGCGCCCCGGGCGATTGCCGCCGCATAGGCGGCGCAGTCAGGGTAGCCGCAGCGCGTGCACTGGGTCTGCGGCAGAAGCGCCAGGACCCGGGCCGCCAGCGCCGCGGGCATGGCTATTTGCGAGCGGACTTTCGGCGCGCCGGCTTGGCCTTGCTGGCCGCGTGCTGATGGCCGAGGATGAAGGTCTTGACCTGCGGGTAGACCACGTCGCGCCAGCGCCGGCCGCTGAAGATGCCGTAATGCCCGGCGCCCTTGACTTCAAGATGCATTTGCTGCGACGCCTTCACGCCGCTGCAGATACCGTGCACCGCCTCGGTCTGGCCCGAACCGGAGATGTCGTCGAGTTCGCCCTCGATCGAGAACAGCGCCGTTTTGGTGATGTCCTGCGGCCGCACGCGCTCGATCCTGCCGTCGACGCCCTTGACGTCCCAGGTGCCGTTGACCAGGCTGAACTCCTGAAACACCACCTTGATGGTGTCCAGATAGTAGTCGGCGTCCATGTCCAGCACGGCGTTGTACTCGTCATAGAACTTGCGGTGCGCCTCGGTGCTGGCGCCGTCGCCCTTGATCAGGTCCTGGAAGTAGTCGTAGTGGCTCTTGGCGTGGTTGCTCGGGTTCATGGCGACAAAGCCCGAGTGCTGCAGAAAACCGGGATAGACGCGGCGCCCGGCACCGGGGAAGGTGCTCGGAACGCGGTAGATCACGTTGTGCTCGAACCAGTCGTGGCTCTTGTTCATCGCCAGGTTGTTGACGGCGGTGGGCGATTTGCGGGCGTCGATCGGTCCGCCCATCATGGTCATGGTCAGCGGCGTCTGTTCGCCGCGGCTGGCCATCAGCGAGACCGCGGCCAGCACCGGAACGGTCGGCTGGCAGACGCTGATGACGTGGCAGTTGCCATAGATGCCCTGCAGGTGGCGAATGAACTCCTGCACGTAGTTGATGTAGTCGTCCAGGGAGAAAGCGCCCTCCGAGAGCGGAATCAGGCGGGCGTTCTTCCAGTCGGTGATGTAGACCTTGTGGTCCTTCAGAATCGTCTTGACCGTGTCGCGCAGCAGCGTCGCGTAGTGGCCCGAGAGGGGCGCCACGATCAGGACGGCGGGTTGCTCCTTGAGCTTGCCCAGCGTGGCCGGATCGTCGCTGAAGCGCTTGAATCGGCGCAACTCGCAAAACGGCTTGTTGATCTCGACGCGCTCATGAATCGCAACGGCAACGCCGTCGACCTCGACCGTGCGCAGGCCGAACTCCGGCTTTTCATAGTCCTTGCCAAGGCGGTGCATCAGGTCGTAGGCGGCGGAAATTCGCTGCGCAAACGGGTTCTGTCCGAGCCATGACAGGGGGTTGGCATAGACCTTGGCGGCCGACTGCGCCAGGTCAGAAAACGGCTCCATCAGGGAACGTTGCGTTTCGTAGAGTTGGTAGAGCACAGTAGTTTTGCTTTCAAGGAATGTTGCAGTGCAATATAACAGCTATACAGCAATTTTAGTTGGGGGGTTTGTACCAATATTTGCAAAAATGTGTCAACACCTGCAAGGCTGAAGTCAGGAACTTGCAGGCAATAGTCATCGCAGGAGCAGGGCGGCGATCCATGCGGCAATGGTCATCGCAGGAGCAGCGCGGCGATCCAGGCGGCAGTGGTCATCGCAGGAGCAGCGCGGCGATCCAGGCGGCAATGGTCATCGCGAGCGCAGCGCGGCGATCCATGGCTTTGCGGGGCATGGATTGCTTCACTTCGTTCGCAATGACGACGGGTCCACGCAAGTGACGCGGCGGTCGCAGTGGCAAGGTGACGGGGCGGTCGCAGTGGCAAGGCGACGCGGCGGTCGCAGTGGCAAGGCGACGGGGTGGTCGCAGTGGCGAAGTGACCCGCCAGTCGCAGTGGCGAAGTGACCCGCCAGTCGCAGTGGCAAAGGAACTGTCGTGTCTACTGGAACAGTTCGGCGCGCTTTTGCAATTCTTCCAGGCCCGGCTCTTTCGGGTTGCGCGGCTTGCCCGGATGAATCACGGACACCTGGCAACTCTCGGCCGCTTCCACCAGTTGTGCATAGGTGCCGGCGTTGATGTCCTTGATATACGCCTGCTGGTTGGCATCGTAGGCGAACATCTTGTTGTTGAGCGTGGTGCACTCGTTGCAGGTCGAGCAGCGCGCGGTCTCGATGTAGGCCTCGTCGGGCGAGCGCTCAGGCTCCTGCTCGACGGGCGCGCTGGCCGCAGCCGCTGGCGCTGGCGCCACGGCTGCAGTCGCCGGCGCGCTGGGCGCGCTGGCCGTCTGGGCCGCGGCGGACGCCTGCAAGCGCTCTTCCCAGGCTGTCTTCTCGCGCGCCAGCAGTTTCTCGGCGTGCGAGTTGTGTATGCCGCCGAGTTCCTGCAGGCTGTGCCACATCTCGCGACAACGGCGCGCTTCCCGGATCAGTCGCTCATCGACGATCACTTTCTGCAGCACGTTGTCGGCATCGACCATCAGCAGACCGGGCACCTTGTCGGGCAGGCCGCGGCGCTCGCGCCGCAGGCTCTCGTCCACCGTGATCATGCTGCCGTTCCACTTTTCCTTTGGAACGCGGGCCAGATGGCGGGCGTAGCGGCGATCGCTGGCGACGAAGTCGACCAGCGTGAAGGCCAGTTCTTCGGAGACGCGCTGGTGCTGCTCGTCCTCGTAGGTGAAGGTCTGCAGCGGCCAGTCCAGATCAAGCTGCGAATTGGCGTCGAGGCAAAAGCGCGAGGCCCAGTCCGGCCCGGCCGACGGGTCGTAGCTGAAGGCCGGGAAGGCGCGCGACTCCATCGCGGCCGCCGCCATCAGGTAGGGTGGCAGCCCGGAGGCCTTGGCGCTGGCGCCCGAAAACACGCTGAACAGGGCCGGGCCGCGATAGTTGAGGCCGCGCAGAATGCGCTCGCGCGAGCGCAGCAGATTGGAACTGCTCGACTGCAGGACGTAAACCTCGTTCAGACCGATCGCCATGTTGGCGATCTGGCGGCTGCGCAGACCGGCGGTCAGGCTGCCTTCGCCATGGGGCGACTGTTCAAGGATGTCATCGATCTGCAGCAGGACCTTGATCGGCAGGCCGGAGGAAAGAATCTCCATCAGCTGCGCATGCTCTGGCGCGTCCATCGTGGCCGCGTTGATGCAGACCAGGTAGTCGGGAAACTGCGCCAGGTCCTGCGGGTCGAGCCCGTTGGCGCCGAACTGCGCGAACAGCTCGTCGTGCCTGGCCTCGCTGTACTGACCGCTGATCTCGAGCTCGGCCATGGCAATCCCCCGGGCCAGCGCCAGCAGCCCTGCCCCGCGCTGGCGAAACGCCGCCAGCGCCTCGGCACAGCTGCTGAACAGGAAAGAGTAGGGCTTTCTGCCGGCGCTCTTGCCCGCGGCGCCTGAGGGCGGAATGAATTGCTGGGCGTTCAATGTCGCGAGCAGATCGTCGATGCGCTTCCTGCGGCTCTGCGGAAATTCGTTTTTCGGCAGCGCCCTGGACAGCAGGCGCGACATCGCCGCGAAGTCGAAGGTGTCGTCGAAGCCGGTGCCGACGGCGGCCTGCAGGTGTTTGGCGCTGCGCCCGGCGTCGGAGCGCTCGAAGTCGGCTTTAAGGATGTCCGACAGTTTGAGCACCAGCCGATCGATGTTCTTGCGAAACGTTGCGGCCTTGCTGCGTTGCACGGCGGCCCAGGCATGCTGCAGCATGCAGGAGGGCAGCGCGGCGTTGCAATCGACCACGGCGCCATCGACCTTGATGGCAGCGCGGGTGCGCCGGACGCTGTCTTCAAAGGCCTTGTCGGCGCCCTGGGTCAGCTTGCTTGCGGCCTTGCTCCACAGCGCGGAGAATGAACCGGATGCGCCGCCAGCGGCGGCAGAGCGAATTTCCTGCTCCATCCGCAGCGCATGCTTCCTGACGCGCTCGCCATCGCTGCCGCGGGCGGCCCGTGTCAGCGCGTCGTCGATCAGGCCGCAAAGCGATTGCGCGAATTCGCCGTCGCTTGCGCCATCGACCAGCAGCAGCGGAAAGTCATAGCGCAGCTGCTCGAGTTCGCGGTAACCGGCAAAGAGGGCAGGGCGCAGGCCCAGGCCGTCGATGGCATCGAGCTGCTCGCCGGGCCGCTTGCCGGTGAGAAAGAAAGCAACCTGTGCTTGTGTATCTGCTTCCATGGCTTTACTTACCTGCCTTCTGTGCTGCGTCCTGAGGCCAGACCGTGTACTTGTCCAGTTCCGCGTTAAGTCCGGTGCGCGTGAGCTCGGGCGTGCGCAGCTTGTCTGTCAGCCGCAGGTCCTCATAGCAGGGAACGCTCGGGTTGCGGTACAGGATGCCGACCGGAATGTTGTCGTGATCGGAGGCGATTTCACGCGCCCGGTCGATGTTGGCAGGGTCGTGCTGCAACTGGTTCTTGTAGATCCGGGACATGCCCGCGCTGATCTGCAGGCCGTCGTCGTGGTGCAGCAGCTGGATCCGGTTCGGGTCGTTCATCCAGGGATCGAGCGAGGTTGGCAGCCATTCCGGGCAGCGCTGGACGATGCGCACAAAGGACAGGCCCTTGTGGTGGTAGGCCGCCTTGACGATGTCGAACAGGCTCTCGGGCACCCAGTCGACCGCTTGCGCGACGAAGGAGACGTTCTGCACGCCCAGCGTCACGGTCAGGGGATTGAGGGCCTCGAGGTAGCTGCCGCGCGGCGTGGTGTTGCTCTTGGTGCCGATCGGCGAGGTCGGCGAGGCCTGCTTCTTGGTCAGGCCGTAGATCTGGTTGTCATGCAGGAACACCGTGATGTTCATGTTGTAGCGGATGGCGTGAATCCAGTGCGCGGCGCCGATGCTGCAGCAGTCGCCGTCGCCGGTGTTGACAAACACGGTCAGGTCGGGACGCGACATCTTGACGCCTTCGGCGACCGGCAGCGCGCGCCCGTGAATGCCGTGGAAGCCGTAGGTCTTCATGTAGTGCGGGAAGCGGCTCGAGCAGCCGATGCCTGACACGAACACCGTCTTCTCCGGCAGCAGTCCTTCGTCCCGGCACAGCCTTTGCACCGCGGCCAGAATCGCGTTGTCGCCGCAACCGGTGCACCAGCGCGGCACGCCGCTCTGATAGTCTTCGAGTTCGAAGTGCTCGTCGCACATCTCCAGCAGGCACTCTGTGGCGGACATCATGTTCATGGTGTTTTCACCTTTCTGTACTTTTACTTTTGCAGTTGTTTGAGCATCACGCGCCGGATCGTGCTGGGCTTGATCGGCTGACCGCGCACTTCGCTCCAGCAGTCGATGTCCACCAGGTAGCGCGAGCGCAGCAGGATCGCCACCGATGAATAGCGGCGATTGTCCTCGTCGATGATCTTGTCCTCGGGGCGGTCGCTCCAGTTGCTCTCGATCGTCATGACCTTCTTGAAGCCCTTCATGATTTCCTTGATGCCGGGCGGCAGCGGCTGCAGGAACTGCAGGTGCAGCGACGAAATCTTGTAGCCCTCGGCGCGCACCCCTTCCACCGCCTCCTCGATCGCGCCCTTGGTGCTGCCCCAGCCGATCACCAGCAGGTCGCCCTTGGCCGCGCCGAACACGGTCGGCGCCTTGAGCGTCTTTTGCAGCGCGGCGAGCTTGAGACTGCGAAAACGCAGGGTCTGCTCGTTGATGTCGGCGTCGTAGGCGACGTGGCTGTCGCGGTCGTGCGCCAGTCCGGTCAGCGTGTGCATGCCGCCGGGCTGGCCCGGAATGAAGCGCCGCGCCAGACCGGTGGTGTCGTCCCAGTCATAGGGCTTGGCGCCGGGGGGAACCGGGCTCTGGTCGATCGGCGGCGCCAGCCACGATTCGTTGAACTGCGGCCGCGGGAACGGCTGTTGCGAGGTCGCCAGGCCCGAGTCGGTCAGGATCACGACCACCATGTTGAAGGTCTCGGCAATCTTGCGCGCGGTCAGGATCGAGTAGAAGCACTCCTCGATCGTACCCGGCGCCATGACGACCTTGGGCGCATCGCCGTGGCTGCCGAAAATGGCGGTCAGCAGATCGCCCTGCTCCATCTTGGTGGGCTGGCCGGTGCTCGGGCCGCCGCGCATGACGTTGACCACCACCAGCGGAATCTCGCCCATGACGGCCAGGCCGATCGCTTCCTGCTTGAGCGAATAGCCGGGGCCCGAGGTGATCGTGACGGTGCACTTGCCGGCGTAGGAAGCGCCGATGGCGAAGGCGCAGGCCGCGATTTCGTCCTCGGCCTGGTGCACCATGCCGCCGACTTTCTCGAACACTTCAGACAAGTAGTGCGAGGCCGATGTGGCTGGCGTGATCGGGTACATGGCACAGATTTCCATGCCCGATCCGAGCACCCCGAGCGCCAGCGCGGTATTGCCGTTGACCACAATTTGCGGCTCGGTCGCGCGGGTGGCCGGGATCGTGTAGCAGAAATCGAGATTGGCCGCGGCCCACTTCTGGCCGGCTTCGAGCAGCATGATGTTGGCGTCGACCACGCTCTGGTCCTTCTTGCCGAAAGTCTGCACGATCTGGTCGATCGCGAGTTTCACGTCCAGGCTGTAGATGTAGCACAGCATGCCCAGCGCGAACATGTTCTTGCCGCGTTTGGCATCGGCGACCATGGTGCGGCAGACCTTCTCCATCGGAATCTCAATGACCTTGTAACCCGCCGCCATGAGCCGGTCATAGGTCTCGACATAGGAATCCACGATCTTTGGATCCTTGTGCTCGCGCCACATGCTCTCGAGCAGGATGGTGCAACCGGGCTTGAGTTCCTTGGCGCGCACACGCCCGAGCAGCACCTGCTCGTTGAAGGCCACCACCAGGTCGGTCTCGTCGCCGCCATTGGTGATGTAGCCCGAGCCGATGCGGATGCGGTTGCCGCTGGCGCCGGCGACACTGCGCGCGGGCGGGCGGATCTCGGCCGGGATGATTTCGGTGGTCCAGATGCCGTTGCCCATCTGCGCCGCGATCGAACCCAGCGACTGGCCGCATTTCTGCGCGCCCTCGCCGGAATCGCTGATGATCTCGACGATGTGCTCTTTCAGTCGCAGCGGCGTTTTGCCGCCGACGACTGAGGCTGTCCTGCCAGCGGACTTTTTCGGCGGTTTCTCTTTGGTCATTTGGTTCATGCTATTTTCCGTAGACGCTGTTTGGCGGTTCTCAGACGACCCGCACCCGCGCGAAATTGCGCTCCCTGGTGTCAATCCCGAACAAGGTGCCGGCCCCGGCCGCGCCGCTGTAGGGCAGCGCCGAGTCCCTGATGCCCAGATAGGCTTTCATGCTGCGCGCCGCCTTGCGACCCGCGCCCATGGCCTCGATGACGGTGGCCGCGCCGGTGACGATGTCGCCGCCGGCAAAGACGCCCGCGATCGAGGTGGCCAGGCTGTCATCGGTGCCGATGTAACCCCATTTGTTCAATTTGAGCTTGGAGGTCTGGCCCATGATCGGATTGGCGTTGGTGCCGATCGCGTAGACGATCAGATCGGCCTCGAAATCGAACTCGCTGCCCTTCACCGGAACCGGCCGGCGTCGGCCCGAGTCGTCGGGCTCGCCGAGTTCCATGCGCACACAGCGCATGCCGCGCACGCTGCCCTTGCCGTCGTCAAGCACCGCCACCGGGGCTGTGAGCCAGTGGAATTCGGCACCTTCCTGCTCGGCGTGGTGGACCTCCTCGGCGCGTGCCGGTGCTTCCTTGCGCGAGCGCCGGTAAACGCAGTACACCTTCTCGGCGCCAAGCCGGATCGAGACCCGCACCGCGTCCATCGCGGTGTTGCCGGCGCCGACCACCGCGACCCGCTTGCCGATCGGCAGCGGCGTGTCGAAGTTCGGAAAGTCGCGCGCCCGCATCAGGTTGCAGCGCGTCAGCAACTCGTTGGCCGAGAGCACGCCGTTGAGCGAATCACCGGGGATGTTGAGCATCGTCGGGTAGCCGGCGCCAACGCCGACGAAGACCGCGTGATAGCCCATCTCGCCAATCATCTGCTCGATCGTGAACAGGCGCCCGACCAGCGTGTTGCATTCGAACTTGACGCCCAACTGCCTCAGCTTGTCGATCTCGGCGTCGATCACCTCGTTGGGCAGGCGGAAATCCGGAATGCCGTACTTGAGGACGCCGCCGGGCTGATGGAAGGCCTCGTAGACCGTGACATCGCAGCCGGCCTTGGCCATGTCGGCCGCGCAGGCCATGCCGGCCGGCCCGGAACCGACGACGCCGACGCGAAAGCGGGTCGGTTCGATGTGCGGAATGTTGACCCAGCCCTCCTTGATCGCGGTGTCGCCGACAAAGCGCTCGAGCCGGCCGATGGCGACCGCTTCGAGCGAATCACCGACCGTGCAGACGCCTTCGCACTGGTTTTCCTGCGGGCAGACGCGACCGCAGATCGAGGGCAGCAGGTTGGTGTCGGTCAGAATATCGTAGGCGCCGCGCAGATTCTTCTCGCCGATCTTCTGGATGAAGCCGGGGATGTTGATGCCGACCGGGCAACCCGCGATGCAGGGCTCGTCCGGGCACATCAGGCAGCGCTCGGACTCGCGCAGGGCATCGTCCAGGCTATAGCCGCAGGCCACCTCCTCGAAATTCTTCGCCCGAACTTTCGCATCCTGCTCGCGCATGGGCGTGCGTTCCTGTGGAATCGTTCGTATCGTCTTTTTCTTTGCCATCTGTAAATCCTCTAGCAACTATTCAAACCTGCACGAGTAAGCCATCTGGCGCTGAAACCCCGCACCATGAACTACCAAATCAATCTAGCTTTGTACTGTGTTGTCGACCGGCTTGGCCATGCGGCAGGTCTCGGACCAGCGCTCGTGTGCTTCTTTTTCGACCGTGGTGTATCGCTGCAGGCGCAGCATCAGGTCGTCGAAGTCAACCAGATGACCATCAAAGTCGGGCCCGTCGACGCAGGCGAACTTGACCTGATCGCCGACCTTGACGCGGCAACCGCCGCACATGCCGGTGCCATCAACCATGATCGGGTTGACGCTGACCATGGTTTTTATCTTGGCGGCGCGAGTGGCGTCGGCGCACGCTTTCATCATGACCGGCGGACCGATCGCAACCACCTCGTCGATGTCGTCGTGCTTGGTCATCGCGACTTTGATGCCGTCGGTGATCATGCCCTTCATGCCGGCCGAGCCGTCGTTGGTGCACAGGATCAGTTCGTCGCAGCAGTCGCGGAACTTCTTCTCCCAGAACACCAGGTCCTTGTTGCGAAAGCCAAGCACCGCGATGACGTAGGCACCGGCGTCCTTGAAGCCGCGCGCCTGCGGAAATATCGGCGCGACACCGAGACCGCCACCGACGCAGATCACTTTCTTGGCGTGGCTGATCGGGCTTGGAATGCCCATCGGACCCACCATGCCGTAGAGCGAGGTGCCAACGCGGCACTCCTGCTGCATCTGCCGTGTGGTCTTGCCGACAGCCTGGATGACCAGCGTGATGGTGCCCTTCTTGACGTCGAAGTCGGCGATGGTGAGCGGGATGCGCTCGCCATGCTCATTGAGCATGACAATCACGAATTGCCCGGGCCTGGCGGCCTTGGCCATCAGGGGATGGCGCACTTCGAGCAGGTAGGTGACATCGGAGAAGTCTTCTCGCGTCACGATCTCAAAATTGGACATTGAATTAGCCTTCATGCTGAGCCGACTTTGGTGCCGGCGACGGAACCGGGCCAGTATCTTCCCGATAGTGCGGGTGCGTTTTGATCCAAATCAAACAGCGGATCAGAGACGAACAGTGTTAACCCGATGCGTCGGACGCCGACCGGGTGCCGCAGTTTCAACGACAGCGTTCAGGTGGCATCGCTCCCGATGCGCGCCGTGCTCTGGTCGCTGTTCACTGCAAGGCCGCGGCCTTCAGGACACCACGCACGAGGTTGCGGCTGTGAGCGCCAAAATTGCCGAGCAGTTCGGCCAGCGCAGCGTCCAGTTCCGCGCGCTTGCCGGCGTCCTGCCTGGCAAGTTCGGCCACCAGATCGATGCCGTCTTCCTTCACGCCGAAATCAAAGGCGGGGTCTGACACATAGCCGGCGGGCAGGGTGTCGACCAGAATGCCGGTCATGCGCGCTCCCAGGTCATGGGACTGGCGGCTGACGACGTCACGCGCGTACAGATCGGACCAGGCCGGGTAGGTGCTGTCCCGGTCGCTGCTGCGCAGCGTTTTCTCGAGAGTCGTCTCCTGTCTGGCCCGGGCCGCGTTGAAGAGCATCTGGTTCTGGTATTTCTCCAGCGCCAGATGGCGATTGGACAGAAGCACGATCAGGTCTTTCTTCTGTGTCGGAAATCCGGCCATTGCCATCAATTCGATACCGATCAATTTGAGGGAGGCGTTGCCCGGCGACACGCTGGCGTGGTAGGGTTGGGTCAGGTCCTGCACATAGTGCAGTGCCAACCCGGTAAAGCGCCAGCCCCAATAGCGGTGGCCGGTGCGAAACGCCAGCGCCGCGAGGCTGCTGTACTGGTGGATGCGAAGCAGCGGGAAGGTCTTCTTCAGGAACGGGCCCACCATGTACATGATGCGGTCCTCGTAGTAGAAGCCCATGTGAAACGGCGCCTGGGTCGCGAAGGACAGCGCCGGGTTGCCGAACGGCAGGGCCTCGAAGCCGTAAACCTTGCCCCACTCGGACGGGCTGTCAGACCACAGGTTGATGTCCAGTCCATAGTCCGGCTCGTCGGTCGCCGAGGCGACCACGGCCAGCGGCGCCACTGCGTCGCCTGGGCGCAGGGCGACAAAACGGCGCGTCGAGTTGGCCGGCTCGGGCAGCGTATCGACCGCCGCGTGCGGCAGGAGCCGGCTCGGGTCGACTGCGCCGCTCCAGGGGTCGGGCTGAAGGTAGAGCGCAAACCTGCTGTCGGGCGCGACCCTCAGGGCCATCAGAAAGGCCAGCCGCCGCTCTGCACTGCTTTGCGCCGGGCTCGCCTTGAATGCCAGTTGGGCCGGCCGGCGCGGGTAGAACTCGAGTTGACTGCGCGCCCATGATTCCTGGATCCCGAGCAGGGTTTCGATGCTGCTCTCCTGCGCCTTGAGGAAGGCGTCCAGCGGCTCCACCGTGACCGGCGCCGCGTCGCTGACCTCCGGCATTTTTTCAAACGCGCGGTAGGCGGCGTAGCTGTGGTTGCTCCAGGCCAGCGCATGTCCCGTCAACAGTCCAAAAAGCCCTACAACAATCAGGGTGAATCGCTTCATGGGGAACCCTTCAAACAGTCCTGCTGCGATCATAAGTCTGAAATCAACCGTAAACCAGGGAGTCCCTTTCGCATGTACCAAAGCCAGAAAATTGTTTGCGCGGGCGCTGTCGCAGTGGTGCTCGCGCTGGGCGCCTGCGCGACGCAGCCA
>CAIMBE010000061.1 GCA_903839085.1 uncultured beta proteobacterium
CGCAGGCCGCGCAGCGCGTTCATCAGCTTGAAGACCGTCAGCACCCAGGGACCGAGCTCGGTCTTTCTTAGCTTGCCGCTCACCTGATCGAGCCTGCCGAAGGGCCAGGCGCCGAGGTGAAAGTGCAGCGTGTAGTCACCGTCGAAGGTGGCCGCCAGCTGCTGGCGAAACGCCTCCGAGCTGTACAGGCGCGCCACTTCCCATTCGTTCTTGCTGGCCAGCAGCTTGAAGTAGCTCAGCGCCACGGCTTTGGCCAGACGCTCATTGGCACCCAGCTGCAGGTCAAGCTTGGCAACGCGGCCCACCAGCGCCCGGTAGCGCCCGGCGTAGGCCGCGCTGTCGTAGTCGGTCAGGAAGCTTTCGTGGCGCTGCATCAGCTCGGCGAGGGACTCGTTGTTGCGCGGCACAAACTTGACGACGTTGGCAGGCGCTGCCACTTTCTGCACGGCGGCCAGGTCGGTCGCGGCGCGCCGGCCCCAGAGGAAGGCGGCCTTGTTGAATTCCACCTGCACCGCGTTGAGCTCGATCGCCTGGTTCAGCGCGGCCAGCGACACCGGCACCCAGCCACGCTGCCAGGCGGCGCCAAGCATGAACATGTTGGAGGCGACGCTGTCGCCCATCAGGGCGCGCGCGATCTCGATGCCGTTGGCGGCAAAGAACTGCTCGCCGCAGACACTTCTGATGGTCTTCAGCATGGCATCGGCGTCCACGCTCCAGTCGGCGTTGCGGGCAAATTCGGAGGTCGGAATCACGTCGGTGCAGACCACCGCGCGCGTTCGCCCGGCGCGCATGCGCGACATCGCCTCGTCGCCGGCGGTGACGATCAGGTCGCAGCCGATCACGGTGTCGGCCTCGCCCGGCGCGATGCGCGTGGCGTGCAGCAGGTCTGCGCTGGGCGCGATGTGAACGTGCGACAGCACGGCGCCGTACTTTTGCGACAGCCCGGTCACGTCCAGGATCGAGCAGGCCAGGCCGTCGATGTGCGCCGCCATGCCCAGCAACTGGCCGATCGTGACGACGCCGGTGCCGCCAATGCCGCCGACCAGCACGCTCATGCTGCGCGTCGGCCGCTCATAGACCGGCAATGGCGGCAGCGGCAGGCTCTCGGTCTGCGGCTTGCTGACTGGGGCCGGCTTGCGCAGCGCGCCGCCGTGCACCGTGACAAAGCTCGGGCAAAAGCCCTCGATGCAGGTGAAGTCCTTGTTGCAGCTGTTCTGGTTAATCTGGCGCTTGCGCCCGAACGGCGTTTCGAGCGGCTCGATCGACAGGCAGTTGGAGACCGTGCCGCAGTCGCCGCAGCCCTCGCAGACGGCGGCGTTGATGAAGCTGCGCTTGGCCGGGTCGGCCCATTTGCCGCGCTTGCGCAGACGCCGGCGCTCGGTCGCGCAGGGCTGCTCGTAGATCAGCACGGTCACGCCCTTCTTTTCGCGCAATTGCCTCTGCACCAGCTCCATCTGATCGCGGTGGTGCACCTTGACCTCGGCGGGCAGATTCGCGCTGGCGTATTTCTCCGGCTCGTCGCTGACCAGCGCGATCTCGCTGACGCCTTCGGCCAGCAGTTCGCGGATGGTCTGTGGCACGCTCAGGTCGCCATCGACCGGCTGACCACCGGTCATCGAGACAAAGCCGTTGGCCAGCAGCTTGTAGGTCATGGGCACCTTGGCCGCCACCGCCTGGCGGATCGCCAGAAAACCGGAATGGAAGAAGGTGCCGTCACCCATGTTGGCGAACACATGCGGCTCGTCGGTGAAGGGCTGCTGACCGAGCCACATGACACCCTCGCCGCCCATGTGCGAGACGGTGCCGGTGGTGCGCGGGTTGTTCAGCATCGCGATCGTGTGGCAGCCAATGCCGGCCAACGCGCGCGAGCCCGCGATGACCTTGGTGGAGCGGTTGTGCGGACAGCCGGAACAGAAGCTGGCGTTGCGCTGCGGCTGCAGCGCTGCCCCGGCCTTCGGTCCCGGCAGCGCGATGGGCTGCAGGCCGCAAGCGGGGTCGAGCATCAGCAGCACGTCGAGCAGCACTTTGGAGACAATCAGCGGCGAGATCTCGGCATTGTTCGGGAAGACGCGCCGGGCGCCCTCGAGCCCGTAGGTCGGCGCCCCGGCCGTCTTGCCGATGACCCTGGGCTTCTTCGGCAGATCGAGGTCGTACAGGATCGACTTGATCTGTTCTTCCAGCAAGGGGCGCTTTTCTTCGACCACCAGAATCGCGTCCACGTCCCGCGCCAGCGCGCGCACGAACTCCGGGTCCAGCGGCCAGGTCATGCCGACCTTGGCGATGCGGATGCCCATCTCGTCGAGTTGTGCAGCCGACCAGCCAAGTTCGACCGCCGCCTGGCGAACGTCCTGGTAGGCCTTGCCGGCCGAGACGATCGCCAGCCGCGGCTTGCTCGTCTCGCTGCTGATGACGTTCAAGTGGTTGGCTCGCGCATAGGCCAGCGCCGCGTAGAGCTTGTGGTTGTAAAGGCGTTCCTCGGCCATCAGCGCGGTGTCGAAGGGCCGGATACTCAGGCTGGGCCCTCCCATCGGGGTGCCGGCCGGCAGCGAGGGCACCTCGGGCAGCACGATCTTCGGCGAATCGGAGGCCACATAGATGGTGCCGCCGCCCTCGACCACGTCGGTGACGACCTTCATGCCGACCCAGCAACCCGAGAAGCGCGACATCGCGATGCCGTGCAGCCCGAAGTCGAGCAATTCCTGCGTGTTCGACGGGTACAGCACCGGCAGGCCGGCGGCAATGAAGATCTGGTCCGAGAAGTTGGTGATGGTGGACGACTTGGCGCCATGGTCGTCGCCGGCCAGCGCCAGCACACCACCCAGCGCACTGGTACCTGCGCTGTTCGCATGGCGCAGCACGTCGCCACTGCGGTCCACGCCCGGACCCTTGCCGTACCAGATGCCGAACACGCCGTCGACGCGCGCGCCCGGGAAACTGCCGACATGCTGCGCGCCCCAGATCGCGGTGGCTGCCAGGTCTTCATTGACGGCCGCTCGAAAAACGACATTGTTTTGCTTGAGAACCGCTTCGGCCTGCCACAGGTCCATGTCGTAGCGGCCCAGCGGCGAGCCTCGGTATCCCGAGACGTAGCCGCCGGTCTTCTTGCCCTCGGCCTCGTCGCGCAGGCGCTGCTGGATCGGCAGGCGCACCAGGGCCTGCGTGCCCGCCAGAAAGACCCAGCCCTCCCTGACGCGGTATTTGTCATCGAGCGATACGGCAGGCAGGGCTATCTTTTCAGGTGCGTTCATGGGCGTCTCGTGTTGCAGAACCGGCCCCGGCACCTCGCGCTCGCAAGCGCGCAGCGCGGGCAGGCCCCCGGCGTGCAGGAAGCATACATTCTCGCAGTCCTTGAAATACCCTTGCCAATGCAGGCCGATCAGGCCCGCCAGTCGTTCCCGACCGGTCAACGCGCCAGCGGCGATGCCGACAAGGGGACCGGTCCAGGCTCAGGGATTCCAACTTGCGTGTTCGTCAATCGGGTAGACCGGGCGCGGCATGCGCGTCCACGCCAGCGTCTTCAAATTCGGCGTGGTCAACCCCGGGCAGTCGACTTCCAGGATGCGCTCGGGCGGGGCAAACTCGTCGAAGGCGGCGCGAAAGTGGCCACGGCTCTTGACCACCAGCGTGCGCACGCTGGTCAGATCGACGCCGAGCACGGTCAGCTGCGCCGGATCGAGCAGTTGCTGCCGCTCTGAAATCACGGCCACCCGCACACCACCAAGATCGAGCAGCGCCGAGGGACCCATCGACAGCTGCGAGCCCTTGACCATGCCGCGCACGCCGACAAAGTTGCCGTCCGAGAGCGCCAGCACGCGGGCATCGTGCTGCAGCGCCGCGGCAAATGGCGCCGCGCCGCTGTCGCGGTTCAAGCGCGCGGTGAAATCGGCATCGACACCGCGCTCGTGCGCCTCGCTTGCCAGCGCCGGATCGGTGAAGACGCCCAGCAGCGCGCCACGCACCCCGGCTGCCAGCAGCGCCTGCAGCAGGGTCACGGTATTGCCACCGCCGCCGGCGCCCGGGTTGTCGGCGACATCGGCCAGGATCAGCGGCGCCGCGCCGGGCTGCCCGGCCTCCAGCGCGGCCTGCACCGCGCTGGCCAGCGGCGTCAGCTTCGAGACGAACTTCTGACGCGAGCGCCAGACGATGCCGGCCATCTCAAGTGCCAGTGTGGCGGCGGCGTCACGTGCCCCATCACGGGCCGTGACGACAACGGAAAAACCGCACTTGTCGCAATCGGCCAGCGCAAAGCCGCCGCACAGGGACACGTTCAGGATCGGGCCAGCCACGCGGGTCTGGCCGAGCGCGATCAAATCGGCATAGGGTGTGCCGGGTGCCACCAGCTGCGCCGTGGCCGGTGGAACAAAAGGCAGCCTGACCATTTCCACCACGCCCGGCCCCCGGGCCAGCAACGCATGCAGATGGCGCGCCGCCTCCTCGCCGCGCTCACGCAGGTCGGTGTGCGGATTGCAGCGGTAGGCCACGAAGGCCGACAGCGCGCGCGTCATGCGCTCCGAGACATTGCAATGCAGGTCGAACACCGCAAGCACCGGCAGCGCCGGCCCGACGAGGGCGCGGATGCGCTCAAACAATTCGCCGTCCGGGTCGTCGCTTTCGGTCGTCAGTGCGGCGCCGTGCGACGAGATGAAAACCGCGTCGAGCGGCCCGGCGGCCAGCAGCCGGGCCTCGATGTCCTCACGCAGTTCGACAAAAAACGCGTGCTCGACGGGTCCACCCGGTTGCGCCGCCGCCATGCGCAACGCCACCGGCTCCCACGGCCCCAGCCGGTTCATCTGCGCGACGAAGCCGGCGCAATCAGGCAGGGTGCGCGGCTGCGTGCGCTCAAGCTCAGCCTGCAGCCGGTCGCCCGCCAGGTCCAGCGCCGCGCCGAACATTTCGCGCGTGCTCACCGGCGCCCAGCGGTTGCATTCGATGAAAAAGCCGCAGACACCGACCCGCAGTTTTTTGGTCGCCATGCGTCACTCCGGTTTGATGCGGCCGACCACCGGACGATAGAGTTTCTGCTCGGCCTGGACAAAGGCCAGCGCCTGCGCCGGCGTCAGCAGGCTGGGCAGTTCAGCCCCGAGCTTGGCCAGGGTCGCCCGGGTGCTCGGCAGTTCCATCACCGTGTTGATGGCCGCGCCCAGTTTGCTGACCACCGCCGCCGGCGTGCCGGCCGGCGCAAACATCACACCCCAGACCTGCATCTCCAGGCCTTTGAGGGCGCGCGACTCGAAGAAGGTTGGAACCTCCTTGATGATGGAGACCCGCTGCCTGGAAGACACCCCCAGCACCTTGACCCGTTTGGCGGCAATCATCGAGGCCGCGTTGGCGACCGTGGTCACGCCCAGATCGA
This sequence comes from uncultured beta proteobacterium, assembly GCA_903839085.1. GTDB lineage: Bacteria > Pseudomonadota > Gammaproteobacteria > Burkholderiales > Burkholderiaceae_C > Rhodoferax. The sequence continues at coordinate 5,354 of CAIMBE010000061.1, forward strand.
TCTGGCCGCTGATCACGTCGGTCAGGATCTGGGTGCCGCCGCGGTACGGAATGTGCACCATGAAGACACCCGCCTTGTCCTTGATGACCTCGGTCATCACGTGGGCAAAAGAACCTATGCCGGCCGAGCCAAAGCTGAGCCTGCCGGGGCTCCTGCGCGCCATCTCGATCAACTCGTCAACGCTGTTGGCGGCGAAATCAGGCCGCGTCACCAGCACCACCGGGGTCGAGCCGACCATGGCGATCGGAAGCAAGTCTTCAACCTTGTAGTTGACCGCCGGATTGATCATGGGAATCAGCAGCGACTCGCTCAGCCCGCCATAGAGCAGGGTGTGGCCGTCGGCTGCGGAGCGGATCAGCTTTTGCACGCCGATGGCGCCACCGGCGCCCGCCACGTTGTCCACCACCACGGGCTGTCCCAGCAGTCTGGAGAGCTCGGGCGCCAGCGTTCGGGCACCGATGTCGGACGAGCCGCCCGCGGTGAACGGTACGATGATGGTCAGCGCCCGACCGGGAAAGGCCGGCTGTGACCACGCATGCGGCACAGCCAGGCCCGCTGCCGCCGACGCAAGCCACTTGCGCCGTGAAAGGCTTGCTGTTGGAATCAGTGTGTGCGGCCAGGCCATGGCATCTCCAATCAGGTGAACATAGCGCGCTATGGTACGCGCGATGCGCCCTGACGTAGTACATTTCGTCCTATGACTTCCGCCGATCTCACTCTTACCGAACCTGCCATGGCAGCCCTGCCGGGCCTGGGCCGGGCTCTGGTAATGGCGGGCAAACTCGAGCGCCAGGCAGCGGAAGACCTTTATCTCAGGGCGCAGGCCAACCGGACCAGTTTCATCGCCGAACTCACAGGCTCCGGGGTGGTGTCGGCGTATGACCTGGCGCACACCATCTCGGCCGCCTTCGCGGCTCCGCTGCTCGATCTGAACGCGCTTGACAATAAACAGCTTCCCAAGGACCTGCTCGACAGCAAGATCTGCCAGGACTACCGCCTGGTGGTGCTGGGAAGGCGCAACAATCGCTTGATCGTCGCAACCGCTGACCCGTCGGACAGCCATGCCCTGGAAAAGATCAAGTTTGCGACCCAGTTGCGGGTTGACTGGGTGGTCGCCGAATACGACAAGCTGCTCAAGCTGGTCTTGAGCAACGCGGCGTCTGGCACCGATGCGATCGACAACATCATCCACGAAGAAATCGAGTTCGAAGAGCCTGATGCCGATGAGCTGAAGCAGGATATCGACGACCTGAGGTCCGACATCGACGACGCTCCGGTCGTGCGCTTCCTGCAGAAGATGCTGCTCGAGGCCTACAGCATGGGCGCGTCGGACCTGCACTTCGAGCCCTATGAGCACAATTACCGGGTGCGCTTCCGGATCGACGGCGAACTGCGCGAAATCGCCTCGCCGCCCATCAGCATCAAGGACAAACTGGCGTCGCGCATCAAGGTGATTTCCCGGATGGACATCTCCGAAAAGCGGGTGCCGCAAGACGGCAAGATGAAGCTCAAGATCGGGCCGGACCGGGTCATCGACTTCCGTGTCAGCAGCCTGCCCACACTGTTTGGCGAGAAGATCGTGATCCGCATACTCGACCCCAGCATCGCCCGGCTGGGGATCGACGCCCTGGGCTACGCGCCAGAAGAAAAAGAAAGACTGCTCAGCGCCATCAGCCGACCGTACGGCATGATTCTGGTGACCGGACCCACCGGCTCCGGCAAGACCGTGTCCCTGTATACCTGCCTGAATCTGCTCAACCAGCCCGGCGTCAACATTGCGACCGCCGAGGACCCCAGCGAAATCAACCTGCCAGGCGTCAATCAGGTCAATATCAACGACAAGGCAGGGCTGACTTTTTCGGCGGCGCTCAAGTCTTTTCTGCGGCAGGACCCGGACATCATCATGATCGGCGAGATCCGTGATCTCGAAACCGCCGACATTTCGATCAAGGCGGCGCAGACCGGCCACCTGCTGCTTTCCACGCTGCACACCAACGACGCGCCGGCCACCCTGGCACGCCTGCGCAACATGGGCATCGCGCCCTTCAACATCGCATCGAGCGTCATCATGATCACCGCGCAGCGCCTGGCGCGCCGCCTGTGCCCGACCTGCAAGACCCGGATCGATATTCCCAGAGGCGCCCTGCTGGAGGCCGGCTATGAAGAAAATGAATTGAATCAATCCTGGATTTCCTATCGACCGGTCGGCTGCTCCAACTGCAACAATGGCTACAAGGGGCGCGTCGGCATCTACCAGGTGATGCCGATCAGCGAGGAAATGCAGCGCATCATCCTGCGCGACGGCAACGCCATGGAGATTGCCCACCAGGCCGCGCTCGAGGGCGTGCGCACGCTGCGGCAATCCGGCCTGCAAAAGGTCAAGCTGGGCCTGACTTCGCTCGAAGAAGTGCTCGCAGTGACCAACGCATAAATCATTCTGACAGGACCGACGATGGCAACTTCGAGCGCAAAGGGCACCAAGGATTTTGTCTTCGAGTGGGAGGGTAAAGACCGCAACGGCAAGCAGGTGCGCGGCGAAAGCCGGGCCGGCGGCGAGCACCAGGTGCAGGCTGGCCTGCGGCGCCAGGGCATCATGCCGACCAAGATCAAGCGGCGCAGAATGCGCTCCGGAAAGCCGATCAAGCCCAAAGACCTGGCCATCTTCACGCGGCAACTGGCGACCATGATGAAAGCCGGCGTGCCGCTGCTGCAGGCCTTCGACATCGTCGGGCGCGGAAACCCCAACCCAAGCGTCTCCAAACTGCTCAACGACATCCGCACCGACGTCGAGACCGGCACCTCGCTCAGCGTCGCCTTTCGCAAATACCCGCTCTATTTCGACAACCTCTACTGCAATCTGATCGAGGCCGGCGAAGCGGCCGGCATTCTGGACCAGTTGCTCGACCGCCTGGCCGTCTACATGGAAAAAACCGAGGCCATCAAGTCCAAGATCAAGTCGGCCCTGATGTACCCGATCTCGGTGCTGGTGGTGGCTTTTGTGGTCACCGCCGTGATCCTGATTTTCGTCGTGCCGGCGTTCAAGGAAGTGTTCTCCAATTTTGGCGCCGACCTGCCGGGCCCGACGCTGGCCGTGATCGCCATGAGCGAGATCTTTGTCCAGTACTGGTGGCTCATCTTTGGCGGCATCGGCGGCGGTTTTTATTTTTTCATGCAGGCCTGGAAACGCAACGAGAAAATGCAGAACATCATGGACCGCGTCATGCTGAAGATGCCGATCTTTGGCGCGCTGGTCGACAAATCGTGCATCGCGCGCTGGACGCGGACCCTGGCCACCATGTTTGCCGCCGGCGTGCCGCTGGTCGAGGCGCTGGACTCGGTCGGTGGCGCATCCGGCAATTCGGTCTACCTGAACGCCACCAAGAAGATTCAGCAGGAGGTGTCGACTGGCACCGCGTTGACGGTGGCCATGGACAACGCCAAACTGTTTCCTTCGATGGTTCTGCAGATGTGCGCGATTGGCGAGGAATCGGGTTCGATCGATCACATGCTGGGCAAGGCGGCTGATTTTTACGAGGCTGAAGTCGACGACATGGTGGCCGGCATCTCGAGCCTGATGGAGCCCATCATCATCGTGGTGCTGGGAACCGTGATCGGGGGCATCGTGGTCGCCATGTACCTGCCGATCTTCAAGCTCGGCCAGGTGGTCTGATGCTGGTCTCCACCCTGTTCGACGCTACTTTGCTCGGCGTGCTGGGACTGCTGATCGGCAGTTTTCTCAACGTCGTCATTCACCGCCTGCCGATCATGCTGGAGTCGCAGTGGCGCGCCGAGTGTGCCGAACTCGATGGCGCCCAGGCGCCGGAGACGCCAAGCTTCAATCTGCTGGTGCCGCGCTCGCGCTGCCCCCAATGCGGACATCCAATCGGCTGGCATGAGAACATTCCCGTGTTGAGCTATCTGTTGCTCGGTGGCAAGTGCTCGGACTGCAAGACCCCGATCAGCTGGCGCTATCCGGTCGTGGAACTGGCCAGTTGCGCCCTGTTTTCGATTTGCGCCTGGAAATGGGGCGCCAGCGCCACGGCCCTGCTCTGGTGCGGTTTTGCGGCGACCCTGCTGGCGCTGGCGCTGATCGACTGGGACACCACGCTGCTGCCCGACGTCATGACCCTGCCGCTGCTGTGGGCCGGCCTGATCGCGGCCGCGCTGCAGTGGACCGGCATCCCCCTGGCGGCCGCCTTCTGGGGCGCGGTCGGCGGCTATATGTCGCTCTGGCTGGTCTACTGGGCCTTCAAGCTGATCACCGGCAAGGAAGGCATGGGCTTCGGCGATTTCAAGCTGTTTGCCGCTCTGGGCGCCTGGTTCGGCTGGCAGGCGCTGGTGCCCATCATCCTGATGTCCTCCGTGATCGGCGCCGTGATCGGCATTGCCATGAAGTTTTCCTCCGGTCTGCGCGAGGGCGGTTACCTGCCGTTTGGCCCCTTCCTCGCCGGTGCCGGGCTGACCGCCATGATCTTCGGTCCGAGCGCGATGCTGCGCTTTGTCGGGCTCTGAACCGTGCCGGCTCCCCTGAGGCTCGGTCTGACCGGCGGCATCGGCAGCGGCAAGAGCACCGTCGCTGGCCTGCTGGCCGGCTTGGGCGCCGGGGTCGTCGATGCCGACGCCATCTCGCGCGCGGTCAGCGCGGCCGGCGGCCTCGCGATCCCCGCCATCGCCGACGCTTTTGGCGCCGACTTCATCACCGGCGAGGGTGCGCTGGACCGCGACCGAATGCGCCGCCTCATCCACAGCGATGCCGGGGCGCGAGGGCGCCTGGAGGCCATCATCCATCCTCTGGTCGGGCAGGAAACGCAGCGTCAGGCCGCGCTCCTTGCGCAGCAGGGCAAGGCCTGCATCGTGTTCGATGTGCCGCTGCTGGTCGAGTCCGCCCACTGGCGGCAAAGCGTTGATCACGTGCTGGTGGTCGATTGCACGCCGGAGGTCCAGATCAGCCGGGTCATGGCGCGCAGCCACTTGGCGCGATCCGAAATCGAAAAAATTATCGCCTCCCAGGCCAGCCGGGAGCGTCGTTTGCGCGCGGCCGACAGCGTCATCTTCAACGTCGGCCTGTCGCTTGAAGAACTGGCGTCCGAACTGCGGCTCATCGCCGGCCGCTTCGGGCTATGATCCGTCTACGCGCCGGCTTGGCGCAGCAGAGAAATCAGAGTGATCCTTTACGAATACCCCTTTAACGAGCGCATTCGCACTTACTTGCGCCTCGAGCACCTGTTTCTTCGCCTGACCGAATTTGTCGCGCGCGAGTCCGCGCTCGATCACCACTTTGCCCTGGCCACCATCTTCGAGGTCATGGATGTGGCGGCGCGCGCCGACCTCAAATCGGATGTGCTGAAGGACCTCGACAAGCAAAAGCATGTTCTCGATGCCTATCGCGACAATCCGGCGATCGCGCACGAGGTTCTTGACAAGGTGTTCAACCAGGTCGAGCGCTCCTTCCTGGCATTGAATGAGTTGCCGGGCAAAGCCGGCAGTTCGCTGACCGAGAACGACTGGCTGATGAGCATCCGCAGTCGCATCGGCATTCCCGGCGGCACCTGCGAGTTCGATCTGCCGGCCTACTACGCCTGGCAGCAAAAGAGCGGCAACGTGCGACGGGCCGATCTGGAGCGCTGGGCCGGCACGCTGACGCCGCTGGCCGAAGCGATTTACCTCTTGCTCAAACTGCTGCGCGGCTCCAGCGCGCCGCAGAAAGTCATGGCGGTCGGCGGCCAGTTTCAGCAGAATCTGCCCCAGGGCAAGACCTTTCAGCTGCTGCGCATGCAACTCGACCCGGCGCTCGAACTGATTCCCGAGATCAGCGGCAACCGGTTGATGGTGTCGATCCGCCTGATGCGCCACGGCGGCGACGACAAACTGCAGCCCAGCCTGGAAGACACTTCTTTTGACCTGACGCTGTGCTGAAATGACAAGCGACAAGCCAGCCCCGCCAGCCGCTGCCAAACAGGTGAGCTGCCCGACCTGCGGCGGCGCCAGCGTCTATGCGCCCTCCAATGCGTTCCGTCCGTTCTGCAGCGAGCGCTGCAAGAATGTCGACCTCGGCGCCTGGGCCAGCGAAAGCTTTCGCATGCCGGTCAACGCCTCGCCAGAGGATCAGGTGACGGACGACGACGTGGCGCTGCGTTCCTCGGTCAGCCATTGAAGCACCGGTAGCGTGCCCGGCAGCACCGGCGTCACCTGCACCGGCAGGCGCTGCCATGCGCAGGACTGCGCCTCGCGCATCTGCAACTCGCCGCTCCACTGGTACACCTTGCAAAAATGCAGGCGAACCAGCGCGTGCGGATAGTCCACCGTGGCAACGCGCCAGGGCAGCGCGGCGCCGATCACGATGCCGAGCTCTTCGTGCAGTTCGCGCGTCAGGGCCTGCGTCACCGTCTCGCCTGCTTCCTGCTTGCCTCCCGGAAACTCCCAGTAGCCGGCATAGACCTTGCCCGGCGGCCGGCTGGTCAGCAGAAAATCACCGTCGGGCCGAATCAGCACGCCCACCGCCACATCGAGCAGGGGCCTGTCTGCGCCACCGGCGCGCGGCCGTTCGGCATTGGCAACCAGAATCGGCGCGGCGCTCATGCATCGCCGGCGTGTTGGCCGGCGTAGTCGCGCGCAAACTGGTAGGCGACGCGACCGCTGCGCGAGCCGCGCTCCAGCGCCCAGATCAGGGCCTGCGCCCGGGCCGCATCGATCGCCGGCGGCAAGACGCCAAAAGACGACAGCCACTGCGCCACGATGCTCAGGTACTCGTCCTGCGTGAACGGGTAGAAGCTGACCCACAGGCCAAAGCGCTCGGAGAGCGAAATCTTTTCTTCCACCACCTCGCCCGGATGCACCTCGCCCTCCTCGGTGTGGGTGTAGCTGAGGTTTTCCTTCATGTACTCGGGCAGCAGATGGCGCCGGTTGCTGGTGGCGTAGATCAGCACGTTGGGCGTGGTCGCGGCCACCGAGCCGTCCAGGATCGACTTGAGCGCCTTGTAGCCGGGCTCGCCGTCCTCGAAGCTCAGGTCGTCGCAATAAACGATGAATTTCTCGGCCCGTTCCGAGACCACGTCCACCAGGTCGGGCAGGTCGATCAGGTCGGCCTTGTCGACTTCGATCAGGCGCAGGCCCTGCTGCGCGTATTCGTTGAGGCAGGCCTTGATCAAAGACGACTTGCCGGTGCCGCGGGCGCCGGTCAGCAGCACATTGTTGGCCGGCTGCCCGTTCACAAAATGCAGGGTGTTGCGCTGGATCCTGGCCTTTTGCGCATCGATTTCCTTGAGGTCGGACAAGCGCATGGCGCCGACATGGCGCACCGGCTCCAGCACGCCATGGCCGGTGCTGCGCTTGCGATAACGAAAGGCGACCGAGGCGCTCCAGTCCGGCTCGCCGGGCGCCTGCGGCAGCACCGCCTCGATGCGATCGATCAGCTGCCCGGCGCGCAGCAGCAAATGCTCGAGCTGCTGATTCATGAGCGGTAGTCGGCGTTGATCGAGACGTAGTCGTGGCTCAGGTCGCAGGTCCAGACCGTGTCCGCCGCCGCCCCGCGCCCCAGCGCCACGCGCACCGTGATCTCGCTTTGCCGCATGACGCGCTGGCCCTCTTCCTCGCGGTAGTCGGGATGGCGGCCGCCGCGCTGCGCCACGTGCACCTGGTCCAGGTACAGGTCGATGCAGCCCTGGTCCAGATCGGCGATGCCGGCGTAGCCGACCGCCGCCAGGATGCGTCCCAGGTTCGGATCGCTGGCAAAGAACGCGGTCTTGACCAGCGGCGAATGGGCGATGGCATACGCCACCTGCCGGCACTCCGCCTGCGTCCGGCCACCCTCGACCTCGATCGTGATGAACTTGGTCGCGCCCTCGCCATCGCGCACGATCGCCTGCGCCAGCTGGCGCGCCACCTCCAGCAACGCGGTCTTGAGCGCCTGGCCATTTGCACTGTCGAGCGATTCAATCTCGGCGTGGCGCGCCCGGTTGCTGGCGATCAGCATGAAGGAATCATTGGTCGAGGTGTCGCCGTCGACCGTGACCCGGTTGAACGAAGCCTCGGCGAGTTCCGTCGCCAGACGCTGCATCAGGGACTGGCTGACACGCGCGTCGGTGGCGACAAAACCGAGCATGGTGGCCATGTTCGGCCGGATCATGCCGGCGCCTTTGCTGATGCCGGTAATGCTGACCAGGGCGCCATCGATCATGAGCTGCCTGCCAAACGCCTTGGCCACCGTGTCGGTGGTCATGATGGCCTCGGCCGCGCGCAGCCAGTTGTCCTCGCGCGCATCGGCGATGGCGCCATCGAGGCCGGCTTCGATGCGCTCCAGCGGCAGCGCCTCCATGATGACGCCGGTCGAAAACGGCAGCATCTCCTCCGGCGCGAGCTTGAGCTTGTCGGCCAGCGCGACGCAGCTGCGAACGGCGCGCTGGCGCCCCTCCTCGCCGGTACCGGCATTGGCGTTGCCGGTATTGATCAGCAGCGCGCGCACGCCGGCGCCGCGCGCCAGATGCTCACGGCAGATCTGCACCGGCGCGGCACAAAACCGGTTTTGCGTGAAAACCCCGGCCACCGAGGCCCCGGGCTCGAGCAGCATCACGGTCAGGTCTTTGCGACCGGCCTTGCGGATACCGGCTTCAGTGACGCCCAGGCGCACGCCGGCAACGGGGTAGAGTTGCGCAGGATTGGGGGCCGATAAATTGACAGCCATGGCTTATTGATCTTTCCAAAATTCAAGTCATTCGTCATCGCGAGGCCGCAGGCCGCGGCGATCCATGCAGCCAATGGATTGCCACGCTTCGCTCGCAGTGGCGACCACAACTGTCATGTCTTCCAGAAACTTCATGGCCTCAAATTTTCACGCCAACTTTCCGTGGCAGTGCTTGTATTTCTTGCCGCTGCCGCAGGGGCAGGGCTCATTGCGGCCGACGCGCGGCACCGCCGCCCGCACGGTGTCTTCGTCGATCGTGGTCTGCACCTCGCCGGTTTCAGTGGGCGCGCTGTAGGTGACGTTGCTGATGTTCTCGGCGCGGCTCTCAATGTCGCCGGCAGCCTGCTCCAGCTGCTCGCCCGACTGGATCTGCACCGTCATCAGGACCTTGGTCACGTCGTTCTTGACGGCATCGAGCAGTTGCCCGAACAGCTCGAAGGCCTCGCGCTTGTACTCCTGCTTGGGCTGCTTCTGCGCGTAACCGCGCAGATGGATGCCCTGGCGCAGGTAGTCGAGCGCGCTCAGGTGCTCGCGCCAATGCGTGTCTATGCTTTGCAGCAGCACCATGCGCTCGAACGGGGTGAAGTTCTCGCTGCCGACCTGCTCCACCTTTTCGGAAAATACCTTGCCGGCCTGCGCGCGCACGGCCGACAGCAGGTCTTCATCGGTGATGGCGCTGGCTTCGCTGACCAGGCTGTGCAGGGGCACGATCACCTTCCAGTCATCGGCCAGGATCTTTTCCAGCGCCTTGATGTCCCACTGCTCCTCGACCGACTCCACTGGCACATACTGGCGCACCAGGTCATTGAAGCAGCCTTCGCGCAGCGAACTGATCTGGGCTGTCAGATCGGTCGCGTCCAGGATCTCGTTGCGCTGCTGGTAGATCACCTTGCGCTGGTCGTTGGAGACATCGTCGTACTCGAGCAGCTGCTTTCGGATGTCGAAATTGCGCGCCTCGACCTTGCGCTGCGCGCTTTCGATGCTGCGCGTCACGATGCCGGCTTCGATCGCCTCGCCATCGGGCATCTTCAACCGGTCCATGATCGCCTTGACCCGGTCCCCGGCAAAAATGCGCATCAGCGAGTCGTCCAGGCTCAGGTAGAAACGCGACGAACCAGGATCGCCCTGCCGGCCGGAACGCCCGCGCAGCTGATTGTCGATGCGGCGCGACTCATGCCTTTCGGTGGCGATGATGCGCAGGCCGCCGAGCGCCTTGACCTGCTCGTGGTCTTTGGCCCACTGCGCGCGCATGGCCTCGATCTGCTGCTGCTTTTGCGCCGCATCGAGCGCCTCGTCGCTCTCCACCAGCTCGATCGCCTTGCTGATATTGCCGCCCAGCACAATGTCCGTGCCGCGGCCGGCCATGTTGGTGGCGATGGTAACCATCCTCGGGCTTCCGGCCTGCGCCACGATCTCGGCCTCGCGCGCGTGCTGCTTGGCGTTGAGCACCTGGTGCGGCAGTTTCTCTTTTTCCAGCAGTTCGGAAAGGACCTCTGAATTCTCGATCGAGGTGGTGCCCACCAGCACCGGTTGCCCGCGTTCATGACACTCGCGGATGTCTTTTATCGCGGCTTCGTATTTCTCGCGCGTCGTCTTGTAAACCCGGTCGAGCTGGTCCTCGCGCCGGCTCGGACGGTTGTACGGCATGACCACGGTCTCGAGGCCGTAGATTTCCTGAAATTCGTAGGCTTCGGTATCGGCGGTGCCGGTCATGCCGGCGAGCTTGCCGTAGAGGCGAAAGTAATTCTGGAACGTGATCGAGGCCATGGTCTGGTTCTCGGCCTGAATCGCCACGCCCTCCTTGGCCTCCACTGCCTGATGCAAACCATCGCTCCAGCGCCGGCCCGACATCAGGCGCCCGGTGAACTCGTCGACGATCACGATCTCGCCGTTCTGCACCACGTAATGCTGATCGCGGTGATACAGGTGGTTGGCGCGCAGCGCCGCATAAAGGTGATGCATCAGCGTGATGTTGGCCGGGTCGTACAGCGTGGCGCCCTCAGGGATCAGGCCCAGGCCGGCCAGAATCCGCTCGGCGCTCTCGTGGCCCTGTTCGGTCAGAAAGACCTGATGGCTTTTTTCGTCGAGAGTGAAGTCGCCCGGCTTGGTGACGCCCTCGCCGGTGTGCGGATCCTCCTCGCCTTCCTGCTTGTGCAACAGGGGAACGATCTTGTTGATGGCGATGTACAGCTCGGTGTGATCCTCGGCCTGTCCGCTGATGATCAGCGGTGTGCGCGCCTCGTCGATCAGGATCGAATCGACCTCGTCGACGATCGCGTAGTTGAGGCCGCGCTGCACCCGATCGCCCGCCTCGTAGACCATGTTGTCGCGCAGGTAGTCAAAGCCAAACTCGTTGTTGGTGCCGTAGGTGATGTCGGAGCGATAGGCAGCCTGCTTTTCCTCGCGCGCCATGTTCGGCAGGTTGACGCCAACGCTGAGCCCCAGAAAATTGTAGAGCTTGCCCATCCACTGCGCGTCGCGATTGGCCAGGTAGTCGTTGACCGTGACGACGTGCACGCCTTTGCCGGTGAGGGCGTTGAGATAGACCGGCATGGTGGCGGTCAGGGTCTTGCCCTCGCCGGTTCCCATCTCGGAAATCTTGCCGTTGTGCAGCGACATGCCCCCCAGCAGTTGAACGTCGAAATGGCGCATCTTCATGACGCGTTTGGAGCCCTCGCGCACCACGGCAAACGCCTCGGGCAGCAGGTCGTCGAGGGTTTCGCCCTTGCCGACGCGGTCCTTGAACTCCTGCGTCTTGCCGCGCAGTGCCTCGTCCGACAGTTTCTCGAGCTCGGCTTCCATGGCGTTGATGCGCACAACAATGGAGCGGTACTGCTTGAGCAGGCGGTCATTTCGACTGCCGAAAATCTTGGTAAGGAAATTTGTGGCCATGAATGCAGGACCGACCGGCCAGCCCACCTGGGCTGCCCGGGCAGCGCGATCCTTTTTTCTAATCAGTATGAAATGGGGTTGCCATCGCGAAACGCAACCGTCGGAACAGAATGCGCTGCGCTGAGGCAACCAAACCGCTGATTTTACCTTTGCCCGGCGCGGGCGCCGCCCGCTGCGCCAAGCCTGGCCGTGGTCTGCCTCGGCAACTTGCTGCCAGCAGCCAAAAACTTCTGCGGATCCTGGAAGATTCCGTGGACCAGCACCTCAAAGTGCAAATGGGTCCCGGTCGAGCGTCCGGTGCTGCCGACCTCGGCAATCTTTTGCCCCTGCTTGACCAGATCACCTTTCCTGACTATCGTCCTGGAGGCATGGGCATAGCGGGTGACCAGGTCGTTGCCGTGATCAATCTCGATCATGTTGCCGTATTCCGCATGAAATTCCTGCGCCACCACGACACCGCCTGCGGCCGCCAAGATCGGCGTACCGCGCTCGGCCTGAAAGTCCAGCCCGGTGTGCAGCGCCGAGCGCCCGACGATCGGATCAATGCGCCAGCCAAACAGCGACCCGAGACTGCCGCCGGTGATCGGTTGCTGCGTGGGCACCATCATGCTGCCAATCTTCTGCTCGAACAGGCGCGACTCCAGCACCGTCATCAAGTCCGTGCGCTGGCTCGTCAACTGGTCCAGATCGGCCAGCGTGGCGCTCAGTTCCTCGATCGACAGCGGTCGGCTGCTGACCAGAGCCCCGCCCTGGCCCGGCTTGCTCCTGATTTCGTTGGCACTGACCCCGGCCAGACCGGACACCCGCTCGCCCAGGGACTCGAGTTGCGTCACCTTGGCCTGCATCTCGCCCAGCTTGAGCGCCAGCAAATCGAGGTTTGCGCGCATGAAGCGGTCGCGCTGCTCGAATTCATCCTTCACGACCATCCGCACCAGCGTGCCGATCACCGGCCAGCCCTCCCGCGCACCCTTCAGGAAAACCCAGTGGTAGATGCCTCCGGCCAGCAGCGTCAGGACAAACGAGGCCAGCAGCGCCGCCGCTGCCAGTTTTGTCCCGGTCAAATGAATGGCGCGGCTCCTGGCAAGCCATGCATCCGTGATAATCAATTGCATTCGGACACCCTCCGGACCACTTTCTGATGAACCGCCGAAACCACGCCGTCACACTGCTGCAGGCCTCGCAGGACTCGCCTACGCTGGCAAGACTGACCGCCCTCAGTGACGACTCGGTGGCGCGGCTCAAGGCCATTCACTCCCTGATCCCGGCGCCGCTGCGTCCTGCTGTCAAGGCCGGACCCATCGACGGGCTGGTCTGGTGCCTGTTACTGGACAACAACGCCGCTGCGGCAAAAATCCGTCAACTCCTGCCCGCGCTCGAGTCCCATTTGCGCAGCAAGGGATGGGAGGTTACCTCAATTCGCCTGAAGGTCCAAATCAGCCGCGGAACATAGACCAAGTCGCACAAGACAAAAGCCGTCCAAGTCTTGGACTCGAACGGCTTTGTACTTGAACATACCAAGACATAGTTAACAGTTCATACCGGACACATCCTTTACAGTTTTTGGCATAGGAGGGAACCTGCTATGCCGTGGAAGGAGTGTCGCAAGATGGATGAAAAGCTTCGTTTCGTATCTCGCCACCTTGAG
>CAIMBE010000062.1 GCA_903839085.1 uncultured beta proteobacterium
ACCCAGTGCGCCCTCTGGATGCCGAGCTGCTCAAAGAACTCGCGCGCAATTCGCGCATAAAAGGCCAGGCAGTATTCCTGCGCGGGCGCCGGACTCCATTGGCTCAGGCCGCGCCCGATGGTGTCCGGACACAGCACCCGGAAGCCCTGCGCGCTCAGGTGCTTGGCCAACTCGTCCATATCGCGACCGGTTCGGGCCAGGCCATGCCAGGCAATCACCACCGGCTGCCCGGGCGCACCCCACTCGGTGTAATGAATCTCGCGCCCGGCGCAGCTCACGTAGCGCGACGCACATCCCGCATGCAGGCTCATGAGCGCGCTCCTGTCGCACTGGCGCGCAATCGGCCCACGACGCCGGTCGGAAAGTAATAGACCGACAGCACGAACAGCACGCCGAGCCAGAGCAGCCAGCGATCGGGCGACAGCAGAGCCGCCAACCAGGGCAGGGAGAGCGCCGCCTCGCTGCCCAGCCGCAGCAAATCCTGCAGGTAGCTCTGCGCCACCAGGAACAGCACCGAGCCGATGGCGGCGCCGTAAATGGTGCCCATGCCGCCGATCACCACAATCAGCAGCACGTCCATCATGATCTCGAACGAGAGCGAGGTGTCGGGGCCGTTGTAGCGCAACCAGAGCGCCAGCATGGCGCCAGCCAGACAGGCAAAGAGTGCTGACAGAACGCTCGACAAGGTGCGGTAGACAACCACCCGGTAACCAATGGCTTCGGCGCGGAACTCATTCTCGCGGATCGCCTGCAGGACGCGTCCGAAAGGTGAATTGACAATGCGCAACATCGCCAGAAACAGCACGACCGCCATGGCGAACAGCAGGTAGTAGCAGAGCAGCCGGCCATCGAGCGTGACGCCCAGAACGGGCTGTTCCATGAATTCAAAACCCGGTGACAGCAACTCGGGCACCTTGAAGGTCAGACCATCCTCGCCGCCCGTGATGTCGGACAGCTGGGAGGCCAGCGTCAGAAAGGCCGATGCCACGGCGAGCGTGATCATGGCAAAGAAGATGGCCCGCACGCGCAACGAAAAGAGCCCCACCAGCAGGGCCAACAACGCGGACAAGGCGAGCCCGCTCAGCAGCCCAATCGCCAGTGCCTCCCAGGTCGGGCCAAGGCGGGTGGTCGCCACCGCAATGCCATAAGCGCCGATGCCAAAGAACATGGTGTGCGCGAAACTGACGATGCCGGTGAAGCCAAGCAGCAGGTCAAAGCTGGCAACCAGCACAATGAACACAAGCACCTTGGCCGCGACATTGAGCGCCTTGACCCCCGGAAAAATGAAGGGCGTTCCAGCCAGCGCAATCAACACCAGCAGCAGCAGCACGGCGAGCACCCGGCTGCGCGGGAAATCGTTGGAAAGAAGTCGTTGCAACATCCATTCACCTCAAATTAGTGGGCGAGCCGGGGGTGTTCATCTGTTCGCAACCGGGTAGACACCCTGCGGGCGCCACAGGAGGATCGCCACCATCAGCGCAATGTTGGAGAACAGGGCCACTTTGGGCAGCAGAAAGCCGGTGTAATTGGCCATCAGGCCGACCAGGACAGCGCCCAACAGCGCGCCACCAGTGGAGCCAAGCCCGCCGATGATGATCACGATGAAGATTAGCACGTTGACCTGTGCGCCCATTTGCGGCACCACGTTTTGCTGGTACAGACCCCACATCACCCCGCCCAGCCCCGCCAGCGCGCTGCCAACCACGAAGACGCCGACAAACAGACGGCGGATGCGGTAGCCCATCGCCTCCACCATCTCGCGGTCCTGCACGCCGGCGCGGATCAGCAGGCCGATCTTGGTACGGCTCAGGGTCCAGGCCAGCAGCGCAAAAACCGCCGCCCCCACCAACACCGCCAGCAGACGGTATTTTTCAATCGCGGAGTCACCCACCAGGATGGCGCCGCGCAGGCCCTCGGGTAGCGGCAGCGCGATCTGCTGTGGCCCCCAGATGACCTTGATCAGTTCCTCGCCGATGATCATGCCGCCCATGGTGATCAGGATCTGCTTGAGATGCTGACCATAGACCGGGCGCACGATGAAGCGCTCGAACGCAAGTCCGACAGAGCCCGACACCGCCATCGCCACCAGCATGGCGGCAAAAACGGCCAGCAGGTTGCGCCACAGGTCGCTGGCGGCGGTCCAGTCGGCCATCAGGCCCAGTATCGAGGTGGCTACGAAGGCCCCGAGCGCGATGAAGACGCCATGTCCAAAATTGAGCACATCCATCAGGCCGAAAATCAGCGTCAGGCCGGAGGCGATGATGAAGATGATCATGCCCATCGCCAGCCCGGCCACCGTGAGCGTCAGCCAGGTTGAGCCGGAGCCAATAAACGGCAGCACGCCCAGCGCCAGCAGCGGCACCAAAGCCAAAGGCTTCCAATCGAAATCAAGTTCATTCATTTGATGTCCGCCATTGGAGTTCCCTGTTTCGGGCGCTCAAACTGCATACTGGCCACGAACCCGGCACCGTCACTGTTCTTTTCCTCGCGTCACTGCGAGCGAAGCGCAGTAGTCCATGCATGGATCGCCGCAGGCTTTGGACTTCGCGATGACTACGGTGCATGGACCGGAGCGCAGCGATGCGGCAAACGATGCCCCCGGATTGCCGCGCTTCGCTCGCAATGACAAAAGAACAGCGATCCCAACATCGGCTCATATCGCCAACCCCAGCAGTTTGTGCTGCAGTTCTTCATCTTCGGCGAAAGCCTGCATGGCGCCGGCGTGCACGACGCGGCCGTTGTCCATGACCGCCACGCGGTCGCCCAGGCGCTTGGCAAAATTGATGTTCTGCTCCACCAGCAAGAGCGTGGTGCCGGTCGCCTTGAGTTCACCAAAGGCATCGATCATGTTGTTGATGATGGCCGGTGCCAGGCCCTTGCTGGGCTCATCCACGATCAGCAGTTCACGCGGCTCGACGATGGAGCGCGCCACGGCCAGCATCTGCTTCTGGCCACCCGAGAGCTTGCCAGCTGGGTGATTCCAGAATTTTTCCACCGCGGGAAAGAGCGAAAATATCCACTTCAGTCGCTGCTCGTCCATCTGACTGGCGCGCCGAGCCAAGCGTGCTGCCAGCAACATGTTTTCTTTCACGCTCAGGTCCGAAAAAATGCCCATGTTTTCAGGCACGTAGGCTATGCCAAGTCCCGCGATGTCCGGTGTGGCAAGACGTGTGATATCGCGCTCACCGAAGCTGATGCTGCCCTGGCTGGCGTGCCACAGGCCCATGATGGTGCGCAGCGTGGTGGTCTTGCCAGCGCCATTGCGCCCGAGCAGCATGGTGAGTTCACCGCGCGGCAGCACCAGGTCCACACCGTGCAGGATGTGATAGGCGCCGATGTGGGTGTGAACCCCCGCCAGTTGGAGCAGAACGTCGTTCATGGCGTAGGGCTCCTTCCCCCTCGAGGGGAAAGGCCGGGATAGGGGGGCGTCCCATCTTGCGCGTCAGCGTTTTGGGGGGCTACCCCCAAATAAGCTTCCTGGACCACAGGCGAAGCGATCACGGCGGCCGGCTCGCCGTCGGCCACCAGTGCGCCGTTGTGCAGCACGATGATGCGGTCCGCCAGTTCACGCACGACGTCCATCTTGTGCTCCACCAGCAGAATCGTCTTGCGCGGATCGTCCTTGAGTTTGCGGATCAGGTTCAGGATCACGGGCGCCTCGTCCGCGCTCATGCCGGCGGTCGGCTCGTCGAACATGAACACATCGGGCTCGAGCGCCATCAGCAGCGCCACCTCGAGCTTGCGCTGGTCACCGTGCGGCAGGCTGGCGACCGGCGTATCGCGCTTGTCATTCATCGCCACCGCCTCCAGCACCTCGCCGGCCAATTGCGTCAGCGCCTTGTGATCACTCCAGATGCTCCACAGATTGAGGCCGCGCAAGTGCGCGCCCGAACGTGCCGCCTGCACCGCCAGGCGCACGTTCTCCAGCACCGAGAGATGAGGAAACAGGTTGGTCAGTTGAAAGGCCCGCCCCAGCCCGGCGCGCGTGCGCGCAGAGGGGCTCAGGCCGGCCATGCTGTTGCCATTCAGGAACACCTCCCCCGAACTCGCCTTGAGCTGGCCCGAAATCAGGTTGAAATAGGTCGTTTTGCCAGCACCATTGGGTCCGACGATGGCGGTCAGTGTGCCGGGCCGAAAGATGCAACTGACAGCATTCACCGCCACGTGGCCGCCGAAGCGGACCGTGAGTTCTTTGGTTTCAAGCATGTGAGACTGACCCAAAAAGGGCGACCGCTTCCTTCTTTGCTGTCATTGCGAGGTCAGCGCGGCCATCCATGACCTTGGCATTCCCGCAGGGATTGCCACCGCCGTCGGCCTCGCAATGACGGACTTCTGCGCTAGCGCTTGTTGCGGATCGGAATGTCCATTTCCTCCGCCTTGATCTCGTGCACCAGTTCGGGCACGCCCCAGGCGAAGGCCGGATCGACCTTGATCTTGAAGTGGTACATGCTCTGCAGCGCCTGATGATCTTCCTTGCGGAAGGTCATCTTGCCCTTGGGCGTGTCAAAGCTCATGCCTTCCATGGTCTCGATGAGCTTGTTGGTGTTGGTGTCGCCCTTGGTCTTGTTGAGCGCGGTGACCACTGCCATGGCGGCAGAAAAACCACCCGCTGTGAAGAAATCCGGCGGCGCCTTGAACTGGCTGTAATGACGCGCCACCATGGCTTCGTTGACCGGGTTCTTCGGGATGCCAAAGTAATAATAGGCAGCGCCTTCCATGCCAGGGAAGTTCTTGTAGGAGGCCATCGCCGGCAGGATGTTGCCGCCGGTGGCGATCTCTATGCCGTAGCGCTTGAGGTCCATGTCGGCAATCTTGAACGGATTGCCGGCGCCGGCCCAGACGATCCAGATGATCTTGCGGCCAGGCTGATCCTTGAGCTTGTCGATGAGGTGCTGCGCGCCGGCGGTGAAGTCTGTGGTCGCCGTGGGCAGGTACTCTTCATGCACCAGTTTGGCTTTCTTGATCGCCTCCCTGAACGCCTTGACGCCGTCACGACCAAAAGCGTAATCCTGCGCCAGCGTGGCGATCACTGTGCCCGGTTTGTCCAGCGCTGCGGCGTTGGAGATGGCATCCTGCGAACTGTTGCGGCCGGTGCGGAAGATGTACTTGTTCCATTTGTCTCCAGTGATGGAATCGGCCACCGCAGGTTCGACCAGCAGGATCTTCTTGTACTCTTCAGCGATCGGCAGCATCGCCAGCGCAACGCCGGAAGAGGTGGGGCCGACCGCCAGATCGGCCTTGTCGTCGGAATAGGCCGCCGCAAGCAGTGACTTGCCCAGGTCGGGCTTACCCTGGTCGTCCTTTTCGATTACCACCAGTTTCTTGTTGCCAATCATCATGGTGCCGCCGGTGGCGTAGTCCAGGCCCATCATGAAGCCGGTGGCAGTCTGCTTGCCGTAGGCTTCCAGCGGGCCGGTCTTGCTGTAGATATGGGCAATCTTGATTTCTTTGGCCTGGCCGAACGCCAGCGGGGCAGCCAAGGTGCAAGCCATGGTGACCGCACCCAATGCAGTGCGCGCGACCCAAGTACGACGAAGCATAGTTATCTCCAGTTGTGGTTAACAATCATAGGCCTTGATCATGCAGCAAACGTGCCACCGAGCAAGTGGTTGATTTCATTCGTATAAATATCAGTCAGAAAATATGTGTCTAATAAACATACATATTAATTGTCTGAAATACATACATATGCCTATCATTCATTCACTTTGACGAAGTCGGCCATACAGCGTCGCGCGGGAAATGCCCAGCAGCTTGGCGGCCATGACCTTGTTGCCCCGTGTCGCGTCCAGGGCCGCGACGATCGCCCTGCTTTCGAGTTCCGCAACCTGCTGAGCCATCGGTCGGATGGTTTCCGCCCCGGCCGGTGGCACCGGTTCGGACAGGGTTGCAACGCGGGCACTCGGCAACTGCACAGTGCCTGATTCGCGCAAGACCGCCTGCAGGTCGAGTGGCAGAACACCGTTGGAGTCGCCGCGCATCATCGCCTGCTCGAGCACATTGCGCAATTCCCTGATGTTGCCGCGCCAGACTTGCGCCGACAGCAGCGCGAGCGAATCCGCGCTGAGTTCCGGCGGCGCCTGGTCGCTGCGCAAGGCGATGTCCTCGCCCAGCACCTCAACCAGGGCGGCAATGTCCTCGCGCCGTTCACGCAGTGGCGGCACCCGGATCGGCAGCACATTGAGGCGATAAAAAAGATCTTCCCGAAAGCTCCCCTCATGCACCAGGCCCCGCAGGTCGCGCGAGGTTGCCGCGATCACGCGCGCGTCAAACGGAATCAGCTGATTCGATCCCAGGGGCTCGATCTCGCCCTCCTGCAGGGCGCGCAGCAGTTTGGCCTGCAGTCCGAGCGGCATGTCACCAATTTCATCAAGAAAAAGGGTGCCGCCATGCGCCAGGCGAAACTTGCCTTCGCGTCCCTTTGGATCGGCTCCGGTGTAAGCGCCGGGCGCGACGCCAAAAAACTCGGCCTCGAGCAGGGTATCGGGTACGGCGGCAATGTTGAGACTGATGAAGGGGCCGCCGGCACGTGCCGACGAGGCATGAATCGCGTGCGCCAGCAGTTCCTTTCCGGTACCGGTCTCACCGAGCAACAGGACTGTGCTGGAGGTCTGCGCCGCCCGGCGCGCCTGGCGCTTGACTTCCACTGCCGCGGCACTGGTGCCGACAAAGCTGGCAAAGGTGTAACGGGACTGGCGCTGGCCATGGCGCTCGCTGTTGCGCCGACTGATGCGCTGGCTTGCCAGTTCGCGGCGGGCGTCGTCCAGATCGCGCTGCAGCAGGGCGAATTTCCCGACCAGCGGCTGCAAGCTGGTCTCGGCATGGTCAAACAGCACGATGCCCAGAGCGCCGATCACCTCGCCACCGCTGTCACGCAGGGGAATTCGGCTGACGACAAAAGTGCCCGCGCGGTTCGTCAACAAATCGATCAGGATTGGCTTGCCGCTCTCCAGCACATGGTGCATCTGTGTGTTTTGCACCACGCTGGCGACCGGATGTCCGACAAAGTCTTCAACCCGCTCGAAGCCCAGCGCCGGCAGGAAACGCTTGTACTGCTCGTTGATCCAGACCACCCGCGCCTGCCGGTCAACCAGCATCATGCCCTCGCTGGCATTGGCAAAAAGGTCGAACATGGAGCGAGCGGCCAGTTCCAGAATGCTCTGGGCGTCACGCGGAAGCGAATCGGTCGGGTCCATCAGGCAATGTTAACGCGCCGGCCGCCGCGTTCGCCTGCGCAGGCCAGCGCCCAGTGGCATAATAAAATCATAATAAAACCAGAACAAATCACAAAAGTTGGAGGCGGTCATGGAGTCGTTCCCATGGAATAAGTATTTTGAAACCGGACTTCAGACCGTCGACGAGCAGCATCGCGGCCTGATCGATCTGATCAACCGCTTCGGTGAAGTGCTGGTTCAAGCCGATGGCGCTTCCGGCGACGACATCGATGTCCTTTTCAATCAATTGGCCGCGTACGCGCAGTACCACTTCCGGGAAGAAGAAGACCTGATGCAGGAAGCGGGTCTGGACCCGCGCTATGTCGAGCAGCACACGAAACTGCACGCGGATTTTGTGCAGGACGTGACGCTGTTGCACCAGCGCGCCAGCGAGCGGCAGGCGACTGCCGAGTCGCTGCTGAAATTTCTGACCTACTGGCTGACCTACCATATTCTGGGCATTGACCAGTCGATGGCCAAGCAGATTGCCGCCATCCGCTCCGGTAAGAAACCTCAAGACGCGTTCGCGGCGGAAGCGAACCTGCAGGAAGGCGCCACCGGACCGCTGCTGCATGCGCTCAATGGCCTGTTCCAGCAGGTGTCGGAACGCAACCGCGAGTTGCAGGATCTCAACCGCGACCTGGAACTCAAGGTCGCCCAGCGCACGCGCTCCCTGTCCGACACCAACGCGCTGCTGGAGCAACTCGCACTGACCGATGTGCTGACCGGGCTGCCCAATCGTCGCCAGGCCATGGCCTGGCTTGCGCAGGCCTGGGCCCAGTCAGAGCGCGATGCGTCACCGCTGGCCTGCATGATGCTCGATGCCGATGGCTTCAAGCAGGTCAACGACCGGCATGGGCACGCCGCTGGCGACGAGGTGCTGCGCCAGTTGTCCGCCCGTCTTCGCGAAAGCATGCGTCTGAATGACGTCGTCTGCCGGCTTGGAGGTGACGAATTCCTGATCATCTGCCCCGGTACGACACAGGAGGGCATCCTGCAGGCGGCCGAGAATATGCGCCAGGATGTGGCCAGGTTGCGCGTACCGGTCGAGGGCGGCGAGTGGCTGGGCCGCGTCAGCGTTGGCGTTGCCGCCAGAACCCCCGCCATGCGGGACTTTGAGACCTTGCTCAAGGCCGCCGACGAAGGCCTCTACATCGCCAAGCGCAATGGCCGCAATTGCGTCGCCTGCGGCAACGTGGCCACGCCCTGAGTGCCGTTCTGACGAGCGATCAGGACAGGTCCACCACGTCGCGCCGCTTCAATACACGCGGCACCACGAGCACGGCCAGCACCACGACGATCAGCGCAAGCGACATCGGTCGCTGCACGAACACCATGGCAGAGCCCTCGCCGATCGAGATGGCATTGCGCAACTGTGCCTCGGCCAGCGGCCCCAGAATCATGCCGACCACCACCGGCGCCGTCGGAAAATTGAAGCGTCGCATGATCAGTCCCAGGACACCGATGCCATAGAGCAGAAACAGGTCAAAGGCGCTCTGGCGCATGCCATAGGCGCCGACTGTCGCAAATATCAGGATGCCGGCGTAGAGTTGGGGCTTGGGCACCTTCAATAGCTTGACCCACAGGCCGACCAGGGGCAGGTTCAGCACAAGCAGCATCACGTTGCCGATGTAGAGAGAAGCGATCAGTGCCCAGACCAGGTTGGCGGCACTCGTGAAGAGCTGCGGACCAGGCTGGATGCCGTAATTCTGGAACGCACCGAGCAGGATCGCGGTGGTGTTGGAGACCGGGATGCCAAGGGTCAGCAAGGGAATCAGGGCGGCCGTCACCGTGGCGTTGTTGGCCGCCTCGGGCCCGGCGACGCCCTCGATCGCACCCCGGGTGCCGAACTCGGCGAGGTTGGCCCCTTTGGCAAGTTTCTTCTCGGCTGCATAACTCAGAAAGGTCGGTATCTCGGTGCCGCCGGCCGGAATGCAGCCAAACGGAGCGCCGATGGCGGTGCCGCGCAACCAGGCCGGAATCGATCGGCGCCAGTCCTCACGCGTCATGCTGACCCGGCTCATCCTGTTTTCCGACTCTTTCACCCTGCCTTCGAACAGGACCGCGTGCAGCGCCTCTGCCACAGCAAACAGACCAACCGCCACCAGCACAATTTCAATCCCGTCCAGCAGTTCGGGCACGCCACCGGTATAGCGCGCCTGGCCGGTGATCTGGTCCATGCCGACCAGTCCGGCGGCCAGGCCGACAAACAGCGCGGTCAGACCGCGCACCGCGCTTTGACCCAGCACCGCGCTGACCGTCGTGAAAGCCAGCAGCATCAGCATGAAGTACTCGGGTGGTCCGAGCTTGACGGCAAAGTCGGCCACGACCGGGGCGAACAGGGTCACCAGCACGGTGGCGATGGTGCCCGCCACGAAGGAGCCGATGGCCGAGGTCGCGAGCGCGGCGCCGGCGCGGCCGTCCTTGGCCATTTTGTTGCCCTCCATCGCGGTCACCATGCTGGCAGTTTCGCCTGGCGTATTGAGCAGGATGGAGGTGGTCGAACCGCCGTACATGGCGCCGTAGTAAATGCCGGCAAAAAAGATCATCGATGCCGTGGCATCGACCTTGGCCGTGATCGGCAGCAGCATCGCCACCGCGGTGGCCGGTCCGATGCCCGGCAGCACGCCCACGGCGGTTCCCAGAGCACAGCCGACGAAGGCCCAGAGCAGGTTGACCGGCGTGCCGGCTGTCATGAAGCCCTGCAGCAACTGGTTCCAGATCTCCATCAAAGCCAACCGCTTTGTGTCAGTCCCGGCAGATTGATGGCCAGGAATTGCGTGAACATCCAGTACACCGGCGCTGCAATCAACAGACCGGTTACTGCGTCGTTCAACCAAGGCTTCAAGCCGGGGGCCGACTGACCTTCGGCACTGCGCAAACCGCGCGCCGCCAGCACGAAACAAAGGGCGCAGCTCAAGATGAAGCCGATGGTCGTGATCAGCGCCGCATTGGCCAGCAAGCCCGCCGACATCCAGACAAAACCAGGCCAGTACGGCCGGCCGTCGCCGGCGCTCTCCTCCATGTCGCGAAAACCGCCGGTGCGCGCCTCGCGGACCATGAAACCGCCGCACAGCAGCAGAGCGACGGCCACCAGCCAGGGCAGGAAATTGGGGCCGACACCGGCATATCCGGCGCTCGAGGGAATGAAGGCAGCACCGGCTGCCAGACCAAGCGCCAGCACGATCACGCCGGCGCCGACAAGCGTCTGCAGAACCGTGGCCGACAGGGGGTGAGCGGGCTGCTTCATGCGCTGCAGCAGCCTTAGATCATGCCCGATTTCACCATGATGGCGCGCAGGGCAGCGAAGTCATCGTCGACAAACTTCTCGAACTCGGGCCCGGTCAGCACCGCCGGCGTCCAGTTGTTCTTTTCGAGGGACTCGGCCCAGGATTTGGTCTTGACCGCCTTGAGCAGCAGTTCCACCAGAACCTTGCGCTGTTCGGCGCTGATGCCGGGCGCGCCATAGACGCCGCGCCAGTTGCCGATTTCGATATTGATGCCCTGCTCCTTGAGGGTCGGAATGTTGACGCCCTTCAGGCGCGCGCCCGAGGTCACGGCGATGCCGCGCATTTTGCCGGCGTTGATGTACTCGGACAACTCGCTGTAACCGCCACCGCCGATCGTGACATTGCCACCCAGGATGGCCGCCGTGGCCTCACCGCCGCCCCGAAACGCGACGTAATTGACTTTGGTGGCATCGATGCCGACTTCGCGCGCGATCATGGCGGCACAAATGTGTTCCGTGGAGCCGCGCGAGCCACCGCCCCACTTGACGCTGCCCGGGTCTTTCTTGAACTGCTCGATCACGTCCTTCATGGTCTTGAAGGGGGAATTGGCTGGCAGCACGAAGGCGTTGTACTCACTGGTCAGCCGCGCCAGCGGGGTTGCCGCGCTCAGGGATACCGGCGGCTTGCCGGTGATGATGCCGCCCAGCATGACGGCGCCCATCACCATGATGGCGTTCGGGTCGCCCTTGCTGGCATTGACGAACTGCGCCAGTCCGAGGGCGCCTGCGGCACCGCCCTTGTTGTCAAAGGTCACCGTCTCGGCCACTTTGCCATCGAGCATGGCCTTGCCCAAGGCACGGCCCGTGGTGTCCCACCCGCCCCCCGGATTGGCGGGAATCATCATCTTGATATTGCTGGCTGCCATTGCCGACAGGGGCAGGCCACCGGTGACGGCCAAAGCCGCCATGGATTTCAAAAAGGCATCGCGACGCATCAAAAATCTCCTTGTGTTGCTGTCAACCCTGCGATGGTGCACCCGCTGGCTGTCAAATGGCTGTCCATAAGGCCTTGTGGCACTAGGGAAAACACTGACAGGCGGGACCCGGACACTTTGCAACATGCTATGGTCGCGGCCATGAAGTTGCTTCTGGTGGAAGATGACGGCGCCTTGCGCGAATCATTGCGCCGCACGCTGACCCGCGTGGGTTGGACGGTCGAGGTCTGCGCCGACGGGAGTCAGGCGCTCGAACAGTGGCGCTCCAGCCAGCCCGACGTGGTCCTGCTGGATCTGACGCTGCCCGGCGTCGACGGACTTGATATTCTGGCGCAGGCGCGCCGGCGCGGCCTGGCAACGCCAGTGCTGATTCTGACTGCACGCGGCACGGTGGGAGACCGGATTCTGGGACTGAACGCGGGTGCCGACGACTACCTCCCCAAGCCTTTCGATCTCGATGAGCTCGAGGCCCGCGTGCGCGCCCTGCACCGACGGCGTTCCGAAAGCGGTGCCGAGGCCTCCAATAGCCATGAAGCCGGCGCCTTGCGCTACGACAAGGACAGCGGAGCCATCCATTACCAGGACCGGATTCTGGACCTGACGCCGCGCGAACTGACCCTGCTCAAGGCCCTGCTGGCGCGACCGGGTCACGCCGTGGCGAAAGAAAGGCTATTCGAACTGGTGTTCCCAGGCGAAGTCGACGTGCAGTTCGAGGCGGTCGAGGTCGTGGTCTACCGGCTGCGCAAGAAACTGAGCGCCACCAACGCCAGGCTGATGACCTTGCGCGGCCTGGGCTACCTGCTGAAGGTGGGCGCGTGAGCGGACCAAGTGAGGGGACCCAAACAGGCCGCCGCGCCGGGCCGCCCCAAGCAAGGCCAGCCCCCTCGGGGGGCAGCGCAGTGCGCGCAGCGACAAGCGTGGGGGCCACATCCCTTCGCCGCTACCTGCTGATCGGAATCCTGCTGCCAATCGGGCTCTTCATTCTGGTGGACACCTTCAGCCTGTACCGTCAGGCCCTGGCGGCCGTCAACACCGCTTATGACCGCACGCTGCTGGCGTCGGCCAAGTCGATCGGAGAGCACATTGCAGCCGATGGCGTGGGCGACCAGGCGCAGTTGCGGGCCACGGTGCCGTACTCGGCTCTGGAGGCCTTCGAGGCCGATAACCGCAGCCGCATGGTCTACCGCATCTCGAGTCTTGAGGGCCGCCTGATTGACGGTTTCAGCGCGCTGCCGGCCTGGCATGGCCGGCTGCCAGACCACGGCCCCTACGCGGCACTGGTCGACTTCTACGATGACAACTACCAGGGTGATCCGGTGCGCGTGGCCGTTCTGCTGCAGCCGGTTGCGATGGGCCAGGCACGTGCCATGGCGGTGGTGCAGGTCGCTGAGACGCTCGAGTTGCGCCGCACGCTGGCGCGACAGATTCTGCTGGACACGCTGTTGCGCCAGCTCGCCCTGGTCTCCATCATTGCGCTGGTGGTGATCCTGGTGGTCCAGCGGGCAACGCGGCCCGTGCGCAGCCTGAGCCGCCAGCTCCAGGCGCGACCTGATGGCGATTTGACGCCCTTGCAGGCGCTCGGCGCACCGCGCGAGCTGGTGCCGCTGATCATTGCGACCAACAGCCTAATGAGCCGCCTGCAGCACCTGCTGGACCACCAGAGGCGCTTTGTGCGCGATGCCTCGCACCAGCTGCGCACCCCGCTGGCGGTATTGAAGGTGCAGGTGCAGTCCGCCTTGCGCGGCGACATCGAGCCGCTGCAGGCGCTGCGCGAGATCAACACCACGGTGCAGCGGGCGACGCGCCTGGCCAACCAGATGCTGTCACTGGCCAAAGTGGCGCAACTGGTCCAGCAGCCGGCCGTCGGCAGCGTCGACTGGGCGCAGGTGCTGCGCGAAGTTGCGCTTGACGTGTCGCCCCTGATCGCGGAGAAAGACCTTGATTTTGAAATTTCAACCAGCCCGGCCCGGCTGCGCACGCACGACTGGATGTTGCGCGAGCTCTCGCGCAACATTCTGCACAATGCCATTGCCTACACCCCCGCCCATGGCACGCTGAATGTGCGCTTGAGCTGCGATTCGCGCTGTGCGACGCTGCTGGTCAGCGATAGCGGCCCTGGCATTGCGGCCGAATTGCGCGAACACCTGTTTGCGCCCTTCTCGTCCGGACAGACGCCATCGGGCTCTGGCCTGGGGCTGGCCATCAGCCATGCGATCGTGCTGGCCCTGGGTGGCAGCATCCGGCTAGAGAACCGCAGCGCCATGGGCGCCGTCAGCGGCCTCGACAGCACGGTGCAGCTGCCGTTGGAGGAAAATGCAGGCTGAACTCATTTTTCGCCCATGACAAAACCTGCCAAGCCGCCAACCCGCGACCCCTGGGATTTTCCTGAGATCAACTACTCGGAAGAGGCGCCGCGTACCCATCCCGTGCCATTGCACGAGCAGCCCCGGCAGATCCGGATCGAGCATGAAATGGCGATCGTCAGGGCGCAGCACGAACGAATTGCAAGGGCGATCGAAGTGTTCTGGGGCGACCAGAAATGCAATGATTACATCCAGCAGCTGGTATTCGACGGCGGCGACAGCGTCGGACGAACCCGGATCGGCTTCAAGAGGGACGTTCTGTCGGCGCTCATCAATCTCCTGTCACTGCACGAGATTAGAAAGAAGACCTGAAGACCGGCACAGCGCCGCTTGCCGATGCAAGATCGTTAAGATGCGGCGTGACATGATTGCGTGCAACCCGTTTTCCCCATTTATTTTCCATCCAGGAGTTATCTATGAACCGTGAAGTTGTTGTCGTCAGCGCTGTGCGCACCGCCATTGGTACCTACGGCGGCAGCCTGAAGGACATTGCCCCGACCGAGCTGGCCGCGCAGGTGGTGCGCGAGTCGCTGGCGCGCGCCAGCGTGGCCGGTGGCGAAGTCGGCCATGTGGTGTTTGGCCATGTCGTCAACACCGAGCCGAAGGACATGTACCTCTCGCGCGTAGCGGCGGTGCACGGCGGCTGCGCCGAGGGCACGCCGGCCTTCAACGTCAATCGCCTGTGCGGCTCCGGCCTGCAGGCGATCATCTCGGCCAGCCAATCGATCCTGCTCGGCGACGCCGACATCGCGATCGGCGGCGGCGCAGAGAACATGAGCCGCGCGCCCTATGCCAGTCTGAACATGCGCTGGGGCGCCCGCATGGGAGACACCAAGATGGTGGACATGATGGTAGGCGCCCTGCACGACCCGTTCAACACCATCCACATGGGGGTGACGGCAGAGAACATTGCCGCTAAATGGGGGATCAGCCGGGAAGAGCAGGACGCGATTGCGGTGCAAAGCCATCAGCGCGCCCAGCGCGCCACGGAAGCCGGCTACTTCAAGGCGCAAATCATGCCCGTCATGCTCAAGAGCAAAAAGGGCGACGTGGCGTACGCGACCGATGAGCACTTCCGCTCCAACTGCTCGATGGCCGACATGGCGAAGCTGAAACCGGCTTTTCTCAAGGAAAACGGCACCGTCACGGCCGGCAATGCGTCGGGCATCAACGACGCGGCAGCCGCCGTCGTGCTGATGGAGGCCGCCACCGCCAAAGCACGCGGGCTCAAGCCGATGGCGCGCCTGGTCGCCTATGCGCATGCCGGCGTCGACCCCAAGTACATGGGCATCGGCCCGGTGCCGGCCACCCAACTGGCACTGAAGAAGGCCGGCCTGACGGTCAAGGACCTCGACGTGATCGAGGCCAATGAGGCCTTCGCGGCACAGGCCTGCGCGGTCAGCCGCGACCTGGGCCTGGATCCGGCCAAGGTGAATCCGAACGGCTCGGGCATTTCGCTGGGCCACCCGATTGGCGCCACCGGCGCCCTGATCACGGTCAAGGCCCTGTACGAACTCGAGCGCATCGGCGGCCGCTACGCGCTGGTGACGATGTGCATTGGCGGCGGCCAGGGTATCGCTGCCATCTTCGAGCGCGCCTAGCGGCCGGTCGCGGCACCAGACCATGACGCTGCAAAAGCACTGGAGTCTGGGTGCCAAACTGACCCTGGTGGGCGCCCCCTTCCTGCTGCTGGCGCTGCTTTCGACGGCTGCCACGCTATGGGTATCGTGGCAACTTGACGGCGGCGCTGCGGCGGTCAATGAGGCCGGGCGGATGCGCATGCAGTCGTACCGGATGGCGTTGTCGATCGGCACCGATGACAACAGCGCACTGAGCCAGCAGGTCGCGGAGTTTGACCAGAGCCTGGCGACGCTGCGCAGCGGCGACCCGGAGCGGCCGCTGTTCGTGCCATGGGACGACACGGTGCACGCGCGCTTTGCCACCGTCGAACAGGACTGGGCCGGTTTTCGGGCGCGCTGGATTGATGGCCGGCCCGGTGGCGCGCAGGACCTGCGCGCCCAGACCGTCACTTTTGCCGCGCACATTGACGCCCTGGTGACCAGCATCGAGGCGCACATGGCGCACTGGACCGCGATGCTGCACCTGCTGCAGATGAGCATGATGGCGATGGCGATCCTGGGGGCGGCGGTACTGCTTTACACCGGCTACCTGTTTGTGCTGGAGCCGGTCGGCCAGCTCAAGCAGGCGATCGAAAAAATTCAGGCGGGAGACTTCGAGGCGCGGGTTGAGAGCGGCACCAGTGACGAATTCGGCACCCTGGCCGACGGCTTCAACGGCATGGCGGAACACCTGCAGTCAATGTACCGTCATCTGGAACGCAAGGTGGCCGAGAAGACGGCACAGCTGGAAGAAAAGCATGAACGCCTGGAGAGCCTGTACGAAGTGACGGCCCTGGTATCCCGGGCCGCATCGCTCGACGAACTGGCGCAGGGCTTCGCCAGCAGCATTGTCCGCATTGCCCATGCTGACGGTGTCGCGGTGCGCTGGTCGGATCAGGAGAACCAGCGATACCTGATGCTGGCGGCGCACGGCCTGCCCAGCAGCATGGTCAATAGCGAGTTGTGCATCGACAAGGGCGACTGCCATTGCGGCGCCGAGACTCTGGGGAGCGGCTTGCGCGTGATTCCGATCAGGGACATGGACAAGACCTCGCTGAAGCACTGTGCCAAGGCCGGTTTTGAAACCGTGGTCAACATTCCCGTCCGGCAGCATGAACGCCTGATGGGCGAGGTCGATCTTTTCTACCATGCCCGGGTCAGCCTGTCCGCCGCGGAGCGCTCGCTGCTCGAAGCGCTCAGCAGCCACCTGGCCGCAGCGATGGAAAATCTGCGCCTCAATTCTCTGGAAAAGGAGGCCGCGGTCTCGCAGGAAAGGCACCTGCTGGCGCGGGAACTGCACGACTCCATTGCGCAGTCGCTCGCGTTTCTGAAAATCCAGGTGCAACTGATGCGCGATGCCGTGCAGTCGGGCAACACGCGTGAGATTAAAACGGTGCTGGAGGAAATCGACATGGGCGTGCGAGAGAGCTACGGCGATGTGCGCGAGTTGCTGCTGCACTTTCGCACCCGCACCAACACCGAAGACATAGAGCCCGCCCTGGCGACCACATTGCGAAAATTCGAGCATCAAAGCGGCATGAAGGCGTCTCTGACCATGCAGGGCCAGGGCATGCCCCTGTCGCCCGACCTGCAGATACAGGTCCTGCACATCGTTCAGGAGGCCCTGTCCAACGTGCGCAAGCACGCGCGCGCGTCGCAGGTCTGGCTTGACGTGCAGCAGCAGCCGGCCTGGCGCTTCGAGGTGCGCGACGATGGCGTCGGTTTTGTTCCCGGCGGCGACCCGTCCGATGAGACGCATGTCGGCCTTCGCATCATGGCAGAGCGTGCCCAGCGCATTGGCGCCGAGGTCGAGGTGATCTCGACGCCCGGTCGCGGCAGCTCGGTCATCCTGAGCTTGCCGGCGCCCGCCTACCCAACGCCCGCCTCCGCGGCCGGCACACGCCAGGCCAGCCCGTCTGCGATCTGAACACCGCCATGCAGCCCTCCCGTCCCCCTTCCATCCGCATCCTGGTGGTCGACGACCACACCCTGTTCCGACGCGGCTTGACCGCCCTGCTGGCGCGCGACCCAGGCCTGTGCGTGATTGGCGATGCCGCCGACGCCGGCCAGGCCCAGCGCAAGGCAGCGGAACTGCAGCCCGATCTGATCCTTCTGGACAACCACTTGCCCGGCGTCAACGGCGTGGACGCGCTGCCGGCATTGCGGGAAGCCGCGCCCGGCGCCAGGATCCTGATGCTGACGGTCAGCGAAGACGAGGCCGACCTCGCTGCGGCCTTGCGCGGCGGCGCCGCCGGTTACCTTCTCAAGACCATCGAGGGCGATGACTTGACCGAGGCCATCCAGCGCGCCATGCGGGGCGACAGCGTGGTCGCACCCGAGATGACCAGTAAACTGGTCGCCGCCTACCGCGGTGCCGCAGCAGGCTCCCCTGCCGCAGCGCCGCCTGCCCAGGCTGCCCTGCCATCGGCGATTGCCAGCCTGTCGCCGCGCGAGCTCGACATCCTGCGCGGTATCGTGCGCGGCGCCAGCAACAAGGAAATTGCGCGCGACCACGGCATTGCGGAAACCACGGTCAAGATCCATGTCCAGCATATTCTGCGCAAACTCGAGGTCAGCTCCAGAGTTCACGCTGCGGTGATCGCCTCCGAACACGGCCTGATTTGATTTTCCGCAAGCCATCGCCAATCGAGCGGCCATAGTTCTTCCGAACTATGCATGAGGCTGTGCCCTAGTTCCAATGGCCTTGCCGGCCGCTCCTTCAGAGGGATATCGCCCGAGGTTCAGACGACCTAAAGTCATGTCATAGCAACAAGGAGTCAGGACATGACAAAAAGAGGGCAAGCGCTGTCGGTGCTGATGGTCAGCACACTGGCATTCACGGTCTGCTTCATGGTCTGGATGATGTTCGGCGTCATTGGCATTCCGATCAAGAAGACACTGGGCCTCAATGCCACTGAATTTGGCCTGTTGACGGCGACCCCGGTGCTGACCGGCTCCCTGATTCGCGTGCCCTTGGGCATCTGGACCGACAAGTACGGCGGCCGCATCGTGATGACCCTGCTGATGGCATTGACCGTGCCGGCGATCTGGTTCATGAGTTACGCCACCCTCTATTGGCACTTTCTGTTCATCGGCCTGTTCGTCGGCCTCGCCGGCGGCTCATTTTCTGTCGGCACGCCCTACGTGGCGCGCTGGTTCCCGAAGAACCAGCAAGGCTTTGCGATGGGCATCTATGGCGCCGGCAACTCGGGTGCGGCGGTCAACAAGTTTGTCGCGCCGGCGCTGGTGGTGGCTTTTGGCTGGACCATGGTGCCGCAGGTCTATGCCGCGATCATGCTGGGCACCGTCGTCCTGTTCTGGTTTTTCAGTCACAGCGACCCGGCCCACCTGGTGCCAAGCCACATCAAGTTCAGCGATCAACTCAAGTCGCTGAAAGATCCCACCGTCCTGAAATACTGCCAGTACTACAGCATCGTGTTCGGCGGCTATGTGGCCCTGTCCTTGTGGATGGTGCAGTACTACGTCGGCGAATTCGGCCTGGACATTCGCGCCGCCGCCTTGCTCGCGGCCTGTTTCTCTTTGCCCGGCGGCGTGCTGCGTGCGGTCGGCGGCTGGATGTCCGACAAATGGGGCGCCCACAGCGTAACCTGGTGGGTGCTGTGGGTGAGTTGGGTCTGCCTGTTCCTGCTGAGCTATCCGCAGTTCGACTTCACTGTCGCCACGGTCAACGGCCCCAAGACCTTCCACATCGGGCTCAACGTCTATTTGTTCACGGCGCTGATGTTCGTTCTGGGCATCGCATTCGCCTTTGGCAAGGCCAGCGTCTTCAAGTACATCAGCGATGACTACCCGACCAACATCGGCACCATCAGCGGCATCGTCGGGCTGGCAGGCGGACTGGGCGGCTTTGTGCTGCCGGTCATGTTCGGTGCCCTGATGGACCTGACCGGCATCCGCTCGAGCGCCTTCATGCTGATGTACGGCGTGGTCTGGGTGTCGCTGATCTGGATGTTCTGGACCGAGGTGCGTGGCCGCGAGATGATGGGCCACAACGCCAAGCCGTTCAGCCTGTAGCACGCAAGAACTGATTCTCACTTTTTTGAAGGACCACCATGGCCAACACACCATCCTCCAGTGCCGACATCAACGATTGGCGCCCGGAAGACGAGCAATTTTGGGAGGGTAGCGGCAAGAAGGTCGCATACCGAAACCTGTGGATTTCTGTGCCCGCGCTGCTCTGCGGCTTCGCGGTATGGGGCATGTGGGGCATCATCACGGTGCAGATGCTCAACCTCGGGTTCCCGTTCACGCAGGCCGAACTGTTCACGCTGACCGCGATCGCCGGCATCTCCGGCGCGACGATGCGCATTCCGGCCTCGTTCCTGATCCGCCTGGCGGGAGGGCGCAACACGATCTTCCTGACCACGGCCATGCTGCTGGCACCGGCCATCGGCACCGGCATCGTCCTGCAGCACAAGGAATGGCCGCTGTGGGCGTTCCAGCTGATGGCGCTGTGGTCGGGCGTGGGCGGGGGCAACTTTGCCAGTTCCATGTCGAACATCAGCACCTTCTTCCCGAAGCGTCTGCAGGGAACCGCCCTGGGACTGAACGCCGGGCTGGGCAATTTCGGTGTCACCACCATGCAGATCGTGATCCCGCTGATGATGACGGTCGGGATCCTGGGCGGTCTCGGCGGAGAGCCGATGACGCTGCTCAAGGACAGCGGCTGGATCTTCGGCAAGATCAAGGCCGGCACGCCCACCTACATCCAGAACGCCGGTTTCACCTGGATGCTGACGCTGGTGCCGCTGGCCCTGCTGTGCTGGTTCGGCATGAACAATCTGAAGACGATTTCCCCGGACACCGGCCATCCGGTCACCGCGTTCGCCAAGATCACCTACCTCTACACGCTGGCCTTCGTTCCCTCCATCCTCGGCCTCTACCTCTACCTGCCGGCGCCCACCGGCCTGGGTCTGATCAGCATGTGGGTCGCGATCCCGCTGGACATCGTCAGCGCGCTGCTGGTGATGAAGCTTGCCGCCTTCGGCGCGATGAAGGAGAACGTCGCCAAGCAGTTCCTGATCTTCGGCAACAAGCACACCTGGTCGATGACCGCGCTGTACATCGTCACCTTCGGCTCCTTCATCGGATTCTCCATGGCGCTGCCGCTGTCGATCACCGTGATATTCGGCATCAGCCATGTGACCGATGCCAACGGCGTGCTGCAGCACGTGCTGAAGAACCCGAACGCGCCATCGGCCTTCACCTACGCCTGGATCGGCCCCTTCGTTGGCGCCGCCGTGCGCCCGATCGGCGGCTGGATCTCCGACAAGCTCGGCGGCTCGATCGTCACACAGGTCATCTCCGTGGTGATGGTGATTGCTTCGGCCGCCGTCGGCTACGTGATGATGCAGGCCTATGGCTCGGCCACGCCCGAGGAGTATTTCCCGGCCTTCCTCAGCCTGTTCATCGTGCTGTTCTTCGCCAGCGGCATCGGCAACGGCTCGACCTTCCGCACCATCGGCGTGATCTTCGACCGCCAGCAGGCCGGCCCGGTGCTGGGATGGACCTCGGCCATCGCGGCCTACGGCGCCTTCATCGCGCCGGTCGTGATCGGCAACCAGATCAAGGCCGGCACGCCGCAGCTGGCGATGTACGGCTTCGCGATCTTCTACGCCCTGTGCCTGGTGCTGAACTGGTGGTTCTACCTGCGCGCCGGCTCGGAAATCAAGAACCCCTGACCGAGCAAGAAATATGCAACCACCCGCTTTCGTCATTGCGAGCGCAGCGCGGCAATCCATGCAAGGGTGCGCCGCGATGGATCGCCACGGCCTACGGCCTCGCGATGACGAACAGAAGGTTTGCGATTCCCACCTTTGAAATTTCGAATTCAATTCTTACCGCGGAGGCCTCTCATGAGCCACTTTTTGGATCGACTCAGCTACTTTTCCCAGCCCAGGGAAGCTTTTTCCGGCGAGCATGGCGTGACCACCGGTGAAGACCGCACCTGGGAAGACGCCTACCGCAACCGCTGGGCGCACGACAAGATCGTGCGCTCGACGCACGGTGTCAATTGCACCGGCTCCTGCTCATGGAAGATCTACGTCAAGGGCGGCATCGTGACCTGGGAAACCCAGCAGACCGACTACCCGCGCACGCGCTGGGACATGCCCAACCATGAGCCTCGCGGCTGCTCGCGCGGCGCCAGCTACAGCTGGTACCTGTACAGCGCGAACCGCGTCAAGTACCCGATGGTGCGCGGGCGCTTGCTCAAACTCTGGCGCGAGGCGCGCCTGTCGAATGACCCGGTCGACGCCTGGGCCTCGATTGCCCAGTCCGATGCCAAGCGCAAGGACTACCAGAGCGTGCGCGGCCTGGGCGGCTTTGTGCGCTCGAGCTGGGATGAAGTCAACGAGATGGTCGCCGCGGCCAACGTCTACACGATCAAGAAGCACGGCCCGGACCGCATCATCGGCTTCTCGCCAATTCCCGCCATGTCGATGGTCTCGTACGCGGCCGGCAGCCGCTACCTGAGCCTGATCGGCGGCGTCAGCATGAGCTTTTACGACTGGTACTGCGACCTGCCGCCAGCGAGCCCGCAGATCTGGGGCGAGCAGACCGACGTGCCAGAATCGGCCGACTGGTACAACTCGAGCTACATCATCGCCTGGGGCTCCAACGTGCCGCAGACGCGCACGCCCGACGCGCACTTCTTCACCGAGGTACGCTACAAGGGAACGAAAACAGTGGCCGTGACGCCCGACTACTCGGAAGTTGCCAAGCTCTCCGATATCTGGATGAAGCCGAAGCAGGGCACCGACGCCGCGGTGGCGATGGCCATGGGCCATGTGATCCTCAAGGAGTTCTATTTCGACAAGCGCAGCGCCTACTTTGACGACTACGTGCGCCGCTACACCGACATGCCGATGCTGGTGATGCTCAAGGAACATCAGCTACCTGGTGGTGAGACCGTGATGGTGCCCGACCGCTACGTGCGCGCCTCCGACTTCAATGGCAAGCTCGGCGCCGCCAACAACCCGGAATGGAAGACCGTCGCGCTCGACGACAGCGGCAAGGTCGTGCTGCCCCATGGCGCCATCGGCTTTCGCTGGGGATCTGACGGCCGCGCCGACCAGGGTCAGTGGAACCTCGAAGCAAAAGAAGCACGCCATGGCAGCGAAGTCAGGCTCAAGCTCTCGGTGATGGAAGGCACGAACCCGAGCACGCAGACGGCCAAGGTCGGCTTCCCGTACTTCGGCGGCATCGTCAGCGAGCATTTCCCGAACAATGCCTCGGGCGACGCAAGCACCAATGTGTTGGTGCGCACGGTCCCGGTGCAGCGCATTTCACTCGGCAAGGAAGGCGACAAGCGCGAGGCGCTGGTGGCCACGGTCTTCGACCTGCAGGTTGCCAACTACGGCGTGGCGCGCGGGCTGCCGGGCGAAATGGCGGCCAAAGACTTCAACGACGACACGCCGTACACGCCGGCCTGGCAGGAACGCATCACCGGCACGCCGCGCGAGCAGCTGATCACAGTGGCGCGCCAGTTTGCCGACAACGCCGACAAGACGCATGGCAAGTCGATGGTCATCATCGGCGCCGCCATGAACCACTGGTACCACGCCGACATGAACTACCGCGGCGTCATCAACATGCTGATGATGTGCGGCTGCATTGGCCAAAGCGGCGGCGGCTGGGCGCATTACGTGGGCCAGGAAAAACTGCGGCCACAGACCGGCTGGACGGCGCTGGCCTTTGCGCTGGACTGGATACGGCCGCCGCGCCAGATGAATTCGACCAGCTTCTTCTACGCCCACACCGACCAGTGGCGCTACGAGAAGCTCGGCATGGAAGAAGTGCTGTCGCCACTGGCCGACAGGAAGCTGTACGCAGGCAGCATGATCGACTACAACGTGCGCGCCGAACGCATGGGCTGGCTTCCCTCGGCGCCCCAGCTCAAGACCAATCCGCTGCAGGTCGTGCGCGACGCCACGGCCCTCGGCATGGAGCCCAAGGACTATGCCGTCAAGAGCCTGAAGGAAGGCTCGCTGGCGATGAGCTGCGAGGACCCGGACCATCCGGACAACTGGCCGCGCAACATGTTCGTCTGGCGCTCCAATATCCTGGGCTCCAGTGGCAAGGGGCACGAGTACTTTCTCAAGCACCTGCTGGGAACAGGCCATGGCGTGCAGGGCAAGGACCTCGGGCATGACGAAGCCAAGCCGAGCGAAGTGGTCTGGCACGACAAGGCGCCCGAAGGCAAGCTCGACCTGATCGTGACGCTCGACTTCCGCATGAGCACCACCTGCATGTACTCGGACATCGTGCTGCCGACCGCCACCTGGTACGAGAAGAACGACCTCAACACCAGCGACATGCACCCCTTCATCCATCCGCTGTCGACGGCGGTCGATCCCGCCTGGCAGTCGCGCAGCGACTGGGAGATCTACAAGGGCTTTGCGAAGAAATTCAGCGAAGTCTGCGTCGGCCACCTCGGTGTCGAACGCGAGATGGTGCTCTCGCCCCTGATGCACGACTCGCCGGCCGAACTGGCGCAGCCCTTTGGCGTGCAGGACTGGAAGCGCGGCGAGATCGAGCTGATCCCCGGCAAGACCGCACCCAACATGACGGTGGTGGAGCGCGACTACCCCAACGTCTACAAGCGCTTCACGGCGCTGGGCCCGCTGATGAACAAGGTCGGCAACGGCGGCAAGGGGATCAGCTGGAACACGCAGACCGAAGTCAAACAACTCGGCGAACTCAATGGGCTGGAGAGCGCCGAGGGCGTGACCTGCGGCATGCCCAGGATCGATACCGACATCGACGCCTGCGAGGTCATCCTGCAGTTGGCGCCGGAAACCAACGGTCATGTCGCCGTCAAGGCCTGGGATGCCCTGGGCAAACAGACCGGCCTTGATCACACCCACCTGGCGATCCACCGCGAGGACGAGAAGATCCGCTTCCGCGATGTCCAGGCGCAACCACGCAAGATCATCAGTTCGCCGACCTGGAGCGGCATCGAGTCGGAGACGGTCTCCTACAACGCCGGCTATACCAATGTGCACGAGATGATCCCCTGGCGCACGCTCACGGGTCGCCAGCAGTTCTACATGGACCATCCGTGGATGACAGCCTTTGGCGAAGGCTTTTGCAGCTACCGCCCGCCGGTCGACCTGAAAACCACGGCCGGCATCCAGGGCATCAAGCCCAACGGCAACACGGAGATCGCGCTCAATTTCATCACGCCGCACCAGAAGTGGGGCATCCACTCGACCTACAGCGACAACCTGATGATGCTCACGCTCAGCCGCGGGGGGCCGGTCGTCTGGCTCAGCGAAGACGACGCTGGGCGCGCGGGCATCGTCGACAACGACTGGATCGAGCTGTTCAACCTGAACGGCGCCATCGCCGCGCGCGCCATCGTCAGCCAGCGCGTCAATCCGGGTATGGTGATGATGTACCACGCGCAGGAAAAAATCGTCAACACGCCGGGTTCGGAAATCACCGGCGCCCGAGGCGGCATCCACAACTCGGTGACGCGCATCGTGCTCAAACCCACGCACATGATCGGCGGCTACGCGCAGTTCAGCTACGGCTTCAATTACTACGGAACGATTGGCACCAACCGCGACGAGTTCGTGGTGGTGCGCAAGATGAACAAAGTGGATTGGCTCGATGACGAGACCGGCGCTGCCACCACCGCATCGACCGCCCACAACCAATCAGTTTGAGGACAGAGCTGGCTCGCTTTGCGTAGCTGCGGTCTGTCCCGCAAAACATCAGGAGAAACACATGAAAATTCGCGCACAAATCGGCATGGTGCTGAACCTGGACAAGTGCATAGGCTGCCACACCTGCTCCGTCACCTGCAAGAACGTCTGGACCAGCCGACCCGGAATGGAGTACGCCTGGTTCAACAACGTCGAGACCAAGCCCGGCATCGGCTACCCCAAGGAGTGGGAGAACCAGGACAAATGGAATGGCGGCTGGCAGCGCAAGGCCAACGGCAAGATCGAGCCGCGCCAGGGCGCGAAGTGGAAGCTTCTGATGCGCATCTTCGCCAATCCGAACCTGCCGCAGATCGACGACTACTACGAGCCCTTCACCTTCGACTACGACCATCTGCAGTCGGCGCCCGAATCAAAAGCACTGCCCACCGCACGGCCGCGCAGCCTGATTACCGGAGAGCGCATGGAGAAGATCGAATGGGGTCCCAACTGGGAGGAAATCCTGGGCGGCGAGTTCTCCAAGCGCAGCAAGGACAAGAACTTCGACGATATCCAGAAGGACATCTACGGCCAGTTCGAAAACACCTTCATGATGTACCTGCCGCGTCTGTGCGAGCACTGCCTGAACCCGGCCTGCGTGGCAAGTTGCCCGTCCGGCTCGATCTACAAGCGCGAGGAAGACGGCATCGTGCTGATCGACCAGGACAAGTGCCGCGGCTGGCGCATGTGCGTCAGCGCCTGCCCCTACAAGAAGATCTACTACAACTGGAAGTCCGGCAAGGCCGAGAAGTGCATCTTCTGCTACCCGCGCATTGAGGCCGGTCAACCAACCGTCTGCAGCGAGACCTGCGTCGGCCGCATTCGCTACCTCGGCGTGCTGCTCTACGACGCAGACCGCATCGCCGACGCTGCCAGCGTGGAGCACGATCGCGACCTGTACCAGGCGCAGCTCGACATCTTCCTCAACCCCAATGACCCGAAGGTCATCGAGCAGGCCCGAATCGACGGCATCCCGGACGCCTGGATGCAGGCCGCGCGCAAGAGCCCGGTCTACAAGATGGCAGTGGACTGGAAGGTGGCGCTGCCGCTGCACCCCGAGTACCGCACGCTGCCGATGGTCTGGTATGTGCCGCCGCTCTCCCCGATCAGCGCCGCCGCCAACGCCGGCCAGATCGGCATCAACGGCGAGATCCCCGACGTCAAGCAGTTGCGCATCCCCATCAAGTACCTGGCCAACCTGCTGACCGCCGGCGACACGCAGCCGGTCGAGCGTGCGCTCGAGCGCATGCTCGCCATGCGCGCCTACCAGCGCGAGAAGCATGTGGACGGACGCATCAACACCGCTGCGCTAAACCAGGTGCAGATGACGCAGGCCGAGGTCGAGGAGATGTACCACGTGATGGCGATTGCCAATTACGAAGACCGCTTCGTGATCCCGACGACGCACCGCGAATACGCCGAAAACACCTTCGATATGCGCGGCGGCTGCGGCTTTTCGTTCGGAAACGGCTGCTCGGACGGCGCCAGCGAAACCAGCCTCTTTGGCGGCCCCAAGCGGCGCACGATACCCATCAAGGCGGGAGTCTGACCATGTCTCTGCTCTCCCCCGTTCC
This sequence comes from uncultured beta proteobacterium, assembly GCA_903839085.1. Lineage (GTDB taxonomy): Bacteria > Pseudomonadota > Gammaproteobacteria > Burkholderiales > Burkholderiaceae_C > Rhodoferax. The sequence continues at coordinate 26,723 of CAIMBE010000062.1, forward strand.
CGATGTTTCGATCAGCCTTCGCGTGCTGGCCCGGCTGCTGGCCTACCCCGATGCCCAACTGCAAGCTGACCTGACCGATATGCGAGAGGCGCTGCATTCGAACCCGGTGCTGGCGCCGGCACGCCTGGCCGAACTCGATGCCCTGATGAACAAGCTGTCCGGCGCCAACCGGCTCGACAGCGAAGCCCAGTACGTTGAACTGTTCGACCGCGGCCGCGCCACCTCGCTGCACCTGTTCGAGCATGTGCATGGGGACTCGCGCGATCGGGGTCCTGCCATGATCGATCTGGCACAGACCTATGAGAGAGCCGGGCTCTTCCTGGCCGAGGGCGAACTGCCCGACTATCTGCCGGTCATGCTTGAGTTCGTCTCGACCCAGCCGCCGCGCGAGGCGCGCGCCTTCCTGGGCGAGATGGCGCACATTTTCAACGCCATCTTCAATGCGCTGCAGCAGCGCGAGAGCGCCTACGCCAGCGTGCTGGGCGCCCTGCTCGAGCTCAGCGGCGAGAAGGCGCACGCCGTCAGGATTGCGCCCGATGAGGCGATGGACGCCAGTTGGGAGGAGCCGGTCGTGTTCGATGGCTGCTCCTCCAAGGGCCAGGCCAGGCCAGGCCAGGCGCAACCGATTCACTTTGTCAGGAACGATGCGGCGCATGCCAACGCAAAGGCTGCCGCGCACGCTGGAGTATCACCATGAACCCACTCGACACCTTCTTGTTCGGCATCTATCCCTATATCTGCCTGACCCTCTTTTTTCTCGGCAGCCTGATCCGCTTCGACCGCGACCAGTACACCTGGAAAAGTGACTCGTCGCAGCTGCTCAAAGCCGGACAGCTGCGCTGGGGCAGCAACCTGTTTCACATCGGCATCCTGTTTCTGTTCTTTGGCCATTTCGCAGGCCTGCTGACGCCGCACTTTGTCTACGAGCACTTCACCAGTGCGCACGACAAGCAGCTGATGGCCATGGTCACGGGCGGCGCTGCGGGACTGGCGGGCTTTATCGGCGTCAGCCTGCTGCTGCACCGCCGCCTGTCGGAGCCGCGCATTCGCATCAACTCCAGACCCAGCGACATCATGCTGCTGGTGCTGTTGTGGCTGCAGTTCGCGCTCGGCCTGGCGACCGTGCCGGTCTCCGCGCAGCACATGGACGGCAGCCTGATGATGAAGCTGGCTGACTGGGCCCAGCACATTGCCACCTTCCGCGGCGGTGCGGTGGAACTTCTGACCGATGCCGGATGGATCTTCAAGCTTCACATGTTCCTGGGCATGAGCATCTTCTTCGTCTTTCCGTTCACCCGTCTGGTCCATGTCTGGAGCGGCTTTGCCACCCTCGGCTATCTGGTGCGTCCCTATCAGGTGGTTCGTTCACGTCGGCTCAATGTGCCGGCCAGCCACAACCAGCCGCGCCGTCCCGGCGCCGGTGTCTGAGCGTTTAGCCATGGAAATCACAACCCGGGCCACCCTGGAGCCCGCCCGCATCAATGGGGTTGCGCTCAGCATCGAGGGCGAGGCGCTGTCACTCGATGAACTGCGCCAGCGCGCCTGCTCCGAACTGTTGCGACAGGCCGCAATCGCTGAGGGTTTGCTCGACGCCAGCGATGCGGTTGCGGCCGACGGCATCCTCAGCGAACAGGCCAGCCGGGCCATCGATTTGCTGATCGAGCGGCAAATCGTCGTTGCCGAACCGTCCGAGACGGCGTGCCGACGCCATCATGCAGCGCACCTGGCCAGCTACAGCAGCGGCGAGAAAGTCAAAGTGCGCCATATCCTCTTCGCCGTCACGCCCGGTGTCGATGTGGCCGCATTGCGACAACGCGCCGAGACCACGCTGCTCGACGTCCGCTGCCATGACGGCAGCGATGCGGACCCTGGCTTTGCGAAGGCCGCCGCCACCCTGTCGAATTGCCCCAGCGGCGCCGAAGGCGGCAAGCTGGGCTGGCTCAGCGCGACCGACTGCGCGCCGGAGTTCGCCAGGGAGATATTCGGGCTGACCGACGTCGGTGTCCTGCCGCGACTGGTGCACAGCCGCTTCGGCTTTCACGTCGTTGAAGTTCTGGCGCGCGAGCCCGGCGTCGCACAGCCGTTTGAGGCCGTGCAGGGCACGGTGGCCGTGGCCTTGCGGCAAAACACCTATGTCAGCGCCCTGCGGCAGTACTTGCGCCTGCTCGCAGGCCAGGCCAGCATCCAGGGGGTCGATCTGGAAGCCGCCCAAACGCCACTGCTTCAGTGAGCCGGTTGCACGGCATAGCCCTGACGGTCAAAGGGGATATAGACGCCCGGCCCTGATGGCCTGCAGCATGCGCTGCAACTGTTTTTCGACAGCCTGCGGGGCTCGCGCGACCCCGCCGCTGCCTGACCGCGCAGCGGCGAAAGCCAGCCGCCGGTCGCGGCCAAACTGGCGCGACGCCACCTGCAGTTCGGCCAATGAGCGCAACGTCTGGGTGCCTCTGTCCAGCGCCATGGCCTGCACCAGCGGGCAAGCCTTTTGACTATCATCCACACTACCCTGCGCCGAACCAGAAAGCACTGCCGCCAACATTCCTATTCTTTGGCATAATGCACTAGATATAGCGTTATCCGGGCAGACGACCACTACCTATAGTGCCCGCCCAGTGATCGCGATTGACCGGACCGTGACCGACCCAAGCTGCCGAGAATCAAGCCATCACTTGATTCGCGGCGCCAACATTCGACAGCATTGAAGGAGGAAAATAAATGACCCAAAAGACGCCCGAGCGCACAAAGCCAGCCCTTGCACTGGCACCCCAGCAGATCAGCGAGGAGGTGCTGATTGAAAAATACGGCAAGGGAAGCGAAAAGACGATTCTTGATGTGAACCAGCGTGTCGCCCGCGCGCTGGCCGGGGTTGAGGCGCCGGAGCAGCAAAAACAGTGGGAAGCGAAATTCCTGCAAGCCCTGCAAAACGGATTCCTGCCGGCTGGACGGATTCAATCGGCGGCCGGCACCACCTTGTCCGCGACCCTGATCAACTGCTTTGTGCAACCGGTGGGCGATTCGATCGCCCACGTCGAGGACGGTCATCCCGGCATCTATACCGCCCTGACCGAGGCAGCCGAGACCATGCGGCGAGGCGGCGGCGTGGGTTACGACTTCTCGCGCATCCGCCCGCGCGGCGCCTGGGTCGGCAGCACCCAAAGCAGCGCTTCCGGGCCGGTGAGTTACATGCGGGTGTTTGACCGTTCCTGCGAGACCGTTGAATCGGCCGGGGCACGGCGCGGCGCACAGATGGGCGTCTTGCGATGCGATCACCCGGACATCGAAGAGTTCATTCATGCCAAGGACGCCGGCGACCTGAAGAACTTCAACATCTCGGTCGGCGTCAGCGATGCGTTTATGGCGGCTGTGCAGCAGGACGGGGAGTTCGCGCTGGTGCATCGCGCCGAACCGGGAATGGCGCAGAAGGCGGCCGGCGCCTACCAGGAGACGGGCACCGGCTTGTGGATCTACCGCAAGCTCGCGGCCCGCGAATTGTGGGATCAGATCATGCGCTCCACCTACGACCATGCCGAGCCCGGCGTGCTGTTTCTGGACCATATCAACCGCGACAACAACCTGTCTTATTGCGAAACCATCGCCAGCACCAATCCGTGCGCCGAGCAGCCCTTGCCGCCCTACGGATGCTGCTGCCTGGGTTCGATCGACCTGACGCGCTTCATCAATGACCCGTTCGAGGAGGGCGCCCACTTTGATCAGGCCGCCTTTGCCGAGGTGGCCCGCGTCGCAACGCGGATGCTCGACAACGTGCTGGACGCGACCGTCTGGCCGCTGCCGCAGCAGCAGCAGGAGGCCCGCAGCAAGCGTCGCATCGGGCTCGGTTTTACCGGGCTCGGCGACGCCCTGATAATGCTCAACCTGCGCTACGACACAGTGCAGGCGCGCGACATGGCGCGGCAGATTTCCGAGCTGATGCGCGACACCGCCTACGATGCGTCGGTCGAGCTGGCGCGCGAGCGCGGCGCCTTCCCGCTGTTCAATGCCGACCTCTACCTCAGCGGCCAGAATTTTGCGTCGCGCCTGTCGGCCGGACTGAAGGAGCGCGTGCGCAGCCACGGCCTTCGAAATTCGCACCTGCTCTCGATTGCGCCAACCGGTACCATCAGCCTGGCGTTTGCGGACAACGCCAGCAACGGCATCGAACCAGCCTTCAGCTGGACCTATACGCGCAAGAAGCGCATGGTGGACGGCAGCTTCAAGGAGTATGCGGTCGAAGATCACGCCTGGCGCCTGTATCGCCATCTGTACGGAGAAAACGCCGCGCTCACGCCGGCTTTCGTTACCGCGCTCGAAATGAGCGCCCAGGCGCACGAGGCGATGGTGGCCGCGGTGGCGCCCTTCATCGACACGGCCATCTCGAAGACCGTCAACGTGCCGGCCGACTACCCGTATGCCGAGTTCCAGCACCTGTACATGGAGGCCTGGCAGTCCGGCCTGAAGGGTCTGGCCACCTATCGCCCCAATTCGATTCTGGGTTCGGTGCTGAGCGTGACACCCAGCGCCCTGCCCCTGGCCACAACGCCGCTGCAGATCGACGGCACCAATCACCGCCTGTCGCTCGAGCGCCTGCCGGTTCCCGTGCTGTCGTCCTTGCGCTGGCCGAGTCGCCCCGAACTGCCGGGCGGAAACCCGGCGTGGACCTTCATGGTGCATCACCCCTTCGGCGACTTTGCACTGTTTGTCGGCGAACTCGCGCCCGAAGAAGGAGGTGCCCCCAAACCCTTCGAAGTCTGGGTCAACGGCACCGATCAACCGCGCGGCCTGGGCGCCCTGGCAAAGACGCTGTCGATGGACTTGCGCGCCAACGACCCGGCCTGGCTGCAACTCAAGCTCGACGCCCTGGCCACGGTGGCGGAAGAGCATTCTTTCGAGATGCCATTTCCCCCGCATGGCGAGCAGCGTCTGTTCCCGGGTGTGGTGGCCGCCACGGCGGCCGTCATCCGCTGGCGTTGCGACCAGCTCAAGGCCCTGGCCAGTGCCGACACCAAGGTGCCGACCCCGGTGCTGGACGCCATGTTCAGCCGCGGCGAGCCGCAGACCGGTCCGTCCGGCACGCTGGCCTGGTCGGTCGATGTGGACAACCCTGCCACTGGCGAGGCGTTCACGGTAACCCTCAAGGAAGTCAATCTGCCGGGTCAGGACGGCCTGATCGTGACGCGCCCGTGCGCCGTCGGCTTTTCCGGCAACTACCCGCGCGCCCTCGACGGTCTGGCCAGGCTGCTGTCGCTCGATATGCGTGTGATCGATCCGGCCTGGGTCGGCATGAAATTGCGCAAACTGCTCAACTACGCGGAGCCGCTAGGACATTTCATGGCGTTTGTGCCCGGTTTGCCCCATGGCGAACGCCGCCAGCAGACCTGGCCCTCCACCGTGGCCTATATCGCCCGGCTGATCATCCACCGCTACGCGATGCTGGGGGTGCTCGATGAAGAGGGCTTTCCCTTGCGCGAAATGGGCGTGCTTGATGCCCCCAAGAACCAGGAGGCTTCGAGCACGATGGCCGGCAAGGTCTGTCCCGAGTGCGGCAACCCGACCGTCATCCACAAGGACGGTTGTGATTTCTGCACCGCCTGCGGCTATGTCGGGCAGTGCGGCTGAAGCGAGGCGACAAGGCGGCGCGACAGAGCTAGTCGCGCACCACCAGAACCGGCAGCCGGGTGTGCGACAGAACAGCCTGGGTGACACTGCCAAGCACCAGTTTTTCCAGACCGCTGCGGCCGTGCGATCCCATCACGATCAAATCGGCCTGAAGTGACTCGGCAGCGTCGATCACGCCGCGCCAGGCGGCGTGCGACTCAATGACCGAGGTGTCGACCTTCACGCCAGCCTGCTCAAACGCAATCTTGGTGGCCTTGATGGCGGCATTGGCCTCGGCCGTGGCGGCGCTCAGGTATTCGGCCTGACCATAGGCAAAGTCGGTTCCGACTCCGGTGAACGGATAAGGATCGATGACAAAGATCGCGCTCACGCGACTGTCGAAGGCTTTGGCCAGTGTGATCGCCTTTTCAACCGCCAGTTGGGATGTCGATGAGCCATCCACCGGAACAAGTATGTGTTTGAACATGACGCAACCTCCTATGGTTGTGCCCAGTATCCCGCCAATGCCGGTGCAGCACATTGATGGCCGTCAAGCATCGGCAAGCTAGCGCGAAAGCTGGCTTGCCAGCACCTTGTCGATGCGCTTGCCGTCCAGGTCAACCACTTCAAACAGCCAGCCAGCGCAGGCGATTGTTTCGCCTACCGCGGGCAGATGCCCAGAAACCGACATCAGCAAACCGGCCACCGTGTTGTAACGACCGCGATCCTCCTCCGGCAGGTCATCGACGCCGAGCCGCGCCTTGAGTTCACCCAGTGGCATCAGCCCGTCCAGCAGCCAACTGCCGTCAGCGCGCCGGGTCGCCCAGGCGTCACTTTGGGCTCCCGGCTGCAATTCGCCCGTAATGGCCTCCAGCAGGTCGCGCGGCGTCACCGCCCCCTGCACCACGCCATACTCATCCACCACAAACACAAAGCGGCCGGCCCTGGTCCGAAACTGTTCCAGCAACTCCATGCCACTCAGTGTCTCGGGCACAAAGGTGGCTGGCAGGGCGTGGGCATCGATGGTGTCGGCTGCCTGCACGCTCAACTGCAGCAGCCGTGCAATGCTGATCACACCCACCACCTCATCGAGCGAGCCCCGGCATACCGGGTACCAGGAATGCCCGCCCAGTTGGTCGCTCCCACCCACCAGGCTCAGGCACTGGGCCACTGTGTTTGTCGCCTCAAGCCATTGCACGTCGGTGCGCGGCACCATCAGCGACGTCAGCGGTCGATCGTCGAGCTGGAACACGTTTTGCACCATCTGGTGCTCATGCTGTTCGATCACGCCAGCATCCACACCTTCCTCCAGACTCGCGCTGATTTCTTCCTCGGTCACGAGCCGCGCCGCATTGGCGTCGATGCGCAACAACTTCAGCACCAGCGCGGTCATGCCCGAGAGCAACTTTACAAATGGCTTGGCGATGGTTGCCAGCCACAGCATGGGTCGCGCCACCCAGCGCGCCACCGGCTCGGGGTAGAGCTGGCCAATGCGCTTGGGGACCAGTTCGCCAAAAAGAATGGTGGTGAAGGTGATCAGCGTCACCACCAGCGCTGTGGCCGAAACCGCAGCCACTTTTTCGGCCACACCGAAACCCTGCAGCCAGCCGGAAACGCCTTCGCTGAATGCCGCCTCGCCGACGATGCCGTTGAGCACCCCGATCGACGTGATGCCTACCTGCACCGTGGACAGGAACTGGTTCGGATTGCCGAGCAGGGTCAGCGCCGCCTGCGCCCCCTTGTCACCCGCTTCAGACATGATGCCAAGCCGTGTCTTGCGGCTTGCCGCCAGCGCCAGTTCCGACATCGCGAACACGCCATTGAGCAGGGTCAGAAAGACAATCAGCAGGAAGTCCATGAATCAGGAGCGAGAATAAACACCATGGCACTCTACCTCATTGGCGACGTGCAGGGCTGCAACGGCGCGCTGCAAAGGTTGCTGGACGAGATTTCCTTCTCTGCCAGCCGCGACACGCTGTACCTGCTCGGTGATCTGGTCAACCGCGGACCGGACTCGGCTGGCGTGCTGCGCCGCCTGATGTCTTTTGGCACCGCCGTGCAATGCCTGTTGGGCAATCACGACCTGCATTTGCTGGCGCTTGCCCACGGTGCGCGCCAGCCGCATCACAGCGATACGCTGAGTGACATTCTGCATGCGCCGGATCGCGAGCCGATGCTGGAGTGGCTGCGCTGGCAACGCATGGCGATGCTTGAGAGCATCGACGGGCACCGAGTGCTGATGGTTCATGCCGGGGTGCTTCCCTGCTGGACGGCCGACAAGACCCTGGCACTGGCGCGCGAAGTGGAGGCGGTTCTGCGCGGTCCGGCGCTGGGGGATTTTCTGCAGCACATGTACGGCGATGAGCCGAGCGTCTGGAGCGACGATCTGACCGGGATTCCCCGGCTGCGGCTGATCGTGAACAGCCTGACGCGCCTGCGGTTTTGTGACGCGCAAGGCCGGCCGCAATACGCCAGCAAGGAAGGCGCCGCCGCCACGCCAGCAGGCTGCTGGCCGTGGTTTGATGCGCCTGCTCGCCAGACCGCCGATGTCACCGTGGCCTTTGGCCACTGGTCAACCCTGGGCTGGCTCGGTCGCAGCGACGTCCTGGCCCTGGACACCGGCTGCGTCTGGGGTGGCTGTCTGAGCGCGTTGCGCCTGGGCGGCGCGCCGACGCCGGGCCACGAGCAGGAACTGACGCAGCAACTGATTCAAGTCAGATGCGAGCAGGCGCAGGAACCGGGCTGACCCTGCGGCGCGAGCTTATTCGGCCTTGAACAGCGCTGCCACCCTGCGCTTGGGCTTGATATTGGCCGAGATGCTGCGCGCGCCATGCCGGCTGGCCGTGGCTTCCCATGCCGGCGCCTGTTCGGCGGCCGGTGCGGTTTCGTAAGGTTTGTCAAAAAACGGATCCTGCGACGACTGCGCCGGGCGCGTGAAGTCGCGCCGCAGCGCCCGCTCGGGCCGGGCGAACTGCCCTTCGCGGGCCACATCGCGCAACGAGCCAGGCCGGTGCTCGCCATGGTGGGCGCCTTCCTGCACGCTTTGTGAATACATGCGCCGACCGTCGTTGATGCGTCCCTGGCGCCGGATGTCGGGCGCATCTTCGTCGAACTCGATCGCCTCGAGCTCAAATTTCGTTTTCAGAAGCTTCTCGATGTCGGCAACCAGGCGCGCATCACTGCGGGAGGCAAAGCTGAGCGCAAGCCCCAAAGCCCCGGCCCGCCCGGTGCGACCAATGCGGTGCACATAGTCCTCGGCGTTGAACGGGATGTCAAAATTGAACACCGCCGGCACATCCTTGATATCCAGGCCGCGCGCCGCGACGTCGGTGCAGACCAGCAGATCAACCTCGCCTTTCTTGAACGATTCAAGCGCCTTCAAACGTTCGTCCTGGCTCTTGTCGCCGTGCAGGGCCGTGGTCTTGAGGCCTTCGCGCTCGAGCGAGCGGGCCAGCCTGGCACACCCGAGCTTGCTGTTGACAAAAACAAAGGCCTGCTTGATTTCGCGCGCCTTCAATATCTGGTGCAGAGCGTGCCGCTTGTCATCATCTCCCACGCTGTAGAAATGCTGCTCTACGGTTGACGCCGTGCCATTCGAGCCGGCAACCTCGATGGTGGCCGGGTTCTGCAGATAGCTGTTCGCCAGGCGCTTGATCTCGGGCGAAAACGTTGCCGAAAACAGCAGCGTGGTGCGCTGTTTTGGCAGGAAGCTCAGGATGCGCTGCAAATCAGGCAGAAAGCCGATGTCGAGCATGCGGTCGGCCTCGTCTAGGACCACGTACTCCACCTGGTTCAGAACGGCGTTCTTGGCTTCAATGTGATCCAGCAAGCGCCCCGGCGTCGCCACCAGAATCTCGACGCCCTTCTTCAATTCGATGGTCTGGGGCTTCATGTCGATGCCGCCAAATACCACGGCGCTGCGCAACAGGGTGTATTTCGCGTAGTCCTTGATCGCCTGCGCCACCTGGTCCGCCAACTCGCGCGTCGGCAGCAATACCAGGGCACGCACGGGGTGGCGCGCCGGCGAGGTCGAACTGCTTTCATGCTTGAGCATGCGCTGCAGCAGCGGCAATGAAAAGGCGGCGGTCTTGCCGGTGCCGGTCTGGGCTGCGCCCATCACGTCACGACCCTGCAAAACCACCGGAATGGCTTGCGCCTGGATCGGCGTCATGGACTCGTAGCCCATCTCGGCAACGGCGCGGGCCAGGGGTGCGGCCAGTTGCAATTGGGCAAAAGCCATCGGCAGCGGCTCAGGGATCAAATCAGAAGTCAAATCGGTCATTCACATCCAGTTTCAGCGCTATCAATCCGATAGCTCAATGCGCCCCATGGACTAGGGGCAAACCCGCATTATCCTCCATACTGGTGAAAAATGGCGAAAAAACACCTGGCACCACAGCCTCAGGCCTTGGGCAGCGTGACTCCGCGCTGCCCCTGGTATTTGCCGCCGCGGTCCTTGTAGCTGGTCTCGCAGACCTCGTCACTCTCAAAAAACAGGACCTGCGCGCAACCCTCGCCGGCATAGATCTTGGCCGGCAGCGGCGTGGTGTTGCTGAACTCGAGCGTCACGTAGCCTTCCCATTCCGGTTCGAACGGAGTCACATTGACAATGATGCCGCAGCGCGCATAAGTGCTCTTTCCAAGGCAGATGGTCAGCACATTGCGCGGAATCCGAAAGTACTCCATGGTGCGTGCCAGCGCGAAGCTGTTGGGCGGGATGATGCAGACGTCCTCGTTGAAGTCGACGAAGCTTTTTTCATCGAAATTCTTGGGATCGACCACCGTGCTGTGAATGTTGGTGAAGACCTTGAATTCAGGCGCGCAGCGGATGTCATAGCCATAGCTGCTGGTGCCATAACTGACGATCTTGTTGCCATCGCGCTCGCGAATCTGGCCCGGCTCGAAAGGCTCGATCATGCCGGTGCTCTCGGCCATGCGGCGAATCCATTTGTCGCTTTTGATGCTCATGGGGACACAACTCCTAGGGTTGCCAGATTGTAAGCAGCGCCCCCGCAGCCTCAACTCGCCTGGGAGATTACCGTTCTTTCGATCAGCCGGTCATCGCCCAGAACAACCATGGCAAACAGCAGTTCGTCCAGACTGTCGGCGCAGGCCGTGCGCCGCGCCAGCAGGGGGGTTGCCTGCGGGTTCAGAACAACAAAGTCGGCCTCGCAGCCGGGCACCAGGTTCCCGACCGTTCCCGCCAGCCCCAAGGCGCGCGCCGCGCCTGCCGTGTGCTGCCACCAGAGCTGTTGCGGTGACAGCGACAGGCCCTGCTTGGTCTGGCCCTCGCGACCCGCGTAGTAGGCGCCCAGCATGGTATGAAACGGACTGAAGCTGGTGCCGCCGCCGATGTCGCTGGCCAATCCGTACTGAAAACCGGCTCGATCCGCTGCCGCGTAATCGAAAAAACCACTGCCCAGGAAAAGATTGCTTGTCGGGCAGACCGCCGCCGCCGCACCACTGTCATGCATCAGGTCACGATCGGCAGCATCAAGGTGAAGGCAGTGCGCGTAAACTGCCCGGCTGCGCAGCAGCCCGACGTCGGCATAGGTCGCGAGATAGCTGCGCGAGGCCGGAAACAGGGCGCGCGCCCAGGCGATCTCCGCCTTGTTCTCAGCCACATGCGATTGAATCCAGGCGTCCGGGTAGCGGGCCGCCAGTTCGGCCGCGCCACGCAACTGGTCAGCGCTGCAACTGGGGGCAAAGCGCGGTGTGATGGCGTAGCCCAGGCGGTCCTTTGCGTGCCACTTCTGCAGCAGGGCCTCGGAGTCAAGCAGACTTTGCTCGGTGGCATTTCTTGAGCCATCTGGCGCCGCGCGATTGAGCACGCCCTGGGGTGCATGCCGATCCATCAGGCACAAGCCCGTCATCAGGCGCATGCCCCTGCGCTGCGCCTCGCTGAACAAGGCGTCCACCGATTCCGTTCGACAGGAGGCAAAGGTCAGTGCCGTGGTGACCCCATTGCGCAACAGCTCTGCCAGGAAGAAACGGGCTGCGTCGGCACAGTAGTCGCTTGACGCGAAACGCTGCTCCTCGGGAAACGTATAGTTTTCCAGCCAGGGCAGCAGCCCCTCGGCGGGCGAGCCGATGATGTTGGTCTGCGCGAAGTGATTGTGCATGTCGACGAAACCGGGGGCGATGATGCGCCCTGGCAGATGCTCGATCGCCACCCCAGCGAACCGGTTTTTCAACGCGTTATAGGCTCCCACGGCCTGCACCTTGTGCCTGCCGCTGTCATCGGGCCCGACCACGAGCAGGCCATCTTCCTCAAATGCGGCAGCGTGAACAGGCTCACCCTGATCGGTAAAACGAAGCACTGCAGCGCGATAGGCTTTCATGGCCGACAAGCTTAACCGTTCCGCCGATCAAGGCAACTTGCCCGGCACCCCCTGCACCAGCCAGTTCATCTTCAGGATCTGCTCGTCGCTCAAGGTCTGACCCTTGGCGATCACCTCGTTGCCTTCGTTGTCGAAGATCGCACGTCCCGCGTGAAACGGATGCAATTTGCCCGCAGCAATATCCTTTTGACGCGCCAGAACTTCCTGCCGCACGCCCTTGGGCACCCGGGGTCCAAACGCATCTACCTTGATCATGCCCTCTTTCACACCGCCCCAGACGCTGGCGCTTTTCCAGTTGCCATCGAGCGCCGCCCGTGCGCGCTGCGTGTAGTACGTGCCCCATTGATGGATAACGGCCACAATTTGCGCGTCCGGCGCGACCTTTCGCATGTCCGAGTGATAGGCCACCGCCAGCTTGCCGCGCTCTTGCGCCGCCGCCATCACGGCCGTTGAAGCCGTATGAAAGGCAATCACGTCGACGTTTTGATTAAACAGCGTCATGGCTGCGTCGCGCTCGCGCGTCGGATCAAACCAGGCATTGATCCACACCAGCTTGACTTCGGCCCTCGGGTTGACCGAGCGCATGCCCAGCGCAAACGCATTGATACCCTGCAGCACCTCTGGAATGGGAAAACCCGCCACATAGCCAGCCACATTGGTCTTCGTCATGCGCCCGGCCGCAATGCCCGCCAGGTATCGCCCCTCGTAATAGCGCGCATTGGCCACGGCCACGTTGGCCGCGGTCTTGTAACCGGTGATGG
>CAIMBE010000063.1 GCA_903839085.1 uncultured beta proteobacterium
CTGCGTTCGCAATGACGGCTATGGATTGCCGCGCTCCGCTCGTCATCGCGCCACATTTACCCTCGTCATCGCGAGGCCGCAGGCCGTGGCGATCCATGCCGGCAGACCAACGACATGGATTGCCGCGCTTCGCTCGCAATGACGGCTATGGATTGCCGCGCTTGGCTCGCAATGACGGCTGTGGATTGCTTCACTACGTTCGCAAGGACGAAACTGGGTTCAAGGGCCGCAAGCCGCTTACCCTGCCCGGCGAGTGGCGCGGCCCGGCCCGGCTAGTGGCGGGGTGGCTCCTGGGCCTGCGAAATATGCCTGGCCAAATCCATTCGGTCATGAAGGATTCGCAGGATTTCAATGGTTCTAATCTCCAGGACCCGGAATACCAAAAAGTGGCTGGCCTTGCGTTTGGACCTTGCCGCATGAAGCGTAAAAATGCCGAGGCCAATCTCTTCGCGCTCCCTCACCCCGATCGTCTTCGGGCCTTTTTCACGCAGGGCATCAATGGCCAAATCCAAGGTTTGCGCATACACCCCGGCTTGAAGGGGGCCGAAGTCCTGAGCGCTGCGTCGGATGACTTCCTCATAATCCCGTTCGGACACTGCGACGAGCCGAACCGTCCATGCGCCGGTCATGCGCTCGCAATTGCCTTTGTCGCAAGCGACTTCAGGTGCGCAGTGAGCGACTCTGAAGAATTGAAATCGGTATACCTGCCTGCCGCACTATCAGCCAGGCCTGCCTTGACCGCAGCTTTAAGCGCCTTAAGGCGCAAGGCATCCTCGGACTCGCGCTGCTCAATGAGGCGCAACCCCTCGCGCAAGACCTCGCTTGCGTTTTGGTATCGCCCGCCGGCAACCAGGTCCTCTACGAGAGCAGCTTGATGCTCAGTCAGCACCACATTACGCGTTGGCATTGCAATCTCCGAAATTCATGTATGGCATAGTATGCCATCTAAGCCACTTGGCAAATGACTGTGTGGCGCGGCCTGGCCAAGTAGCGGTTGCGGCAACTAATTGGAGTCTGACCCCAATTACCTGTGGATTGCCGCGCTCCGCTCGTCATCGCGAGGCCGCAGGCCGCGGCGATCCATGCTGGCAGACCAACGACATGGATTGCCGCGCTTCGCTCGCAATGACAGACATGGATTGCCGCGCTACGCTCGTCATCGCGCCACATTTACCCTCGTCATCGCGAGGCCGCAGGCCGCGGCGATCCATGCTGGCAGACCAACGACATGGATTGCCGCGCTTCGTTCGCAATGACAGACATGGATTGCTTCACTGCGTTCGCAATGACGGTTGTGCATTGCCGCGCTACGCTCGCAAGGACGAAATTGAGCAATTGGAGTCTGCCCCAATGACCGACATGCGTGGCAGTTTAGGCATACGCTGGAAGGCTGAACATCGTGACCACCGGATGCCCTGCGGCGGGGAGAGCAAACTCGGACAGATAGAGTGCTGTCGCCTCTTTCAAATTGGCAACCGCTTCCTCGACACTTTCCCCTTGAGTGGTGGTGCCCGTCTCGGGGTTCAGCGCGATATAACCGCCTTCCTCGGCGGGCGCAAGAACGGCAGTAAGTTCCATGGCGATGCCTCTCAATTGAAACAGTTGGATTGTCACGCATTATGGGCATTCACAGCCAGCACGAAGAATGCACCATCTCGGGCGAGACCCAGGGCGGCGAAACCGTCGTCATCAGGCCACATTTTCTCTCGTCATCGCGCCACATTCTCTCTCGTCATCGCGAGGCCGCAGGCCGCGGCGATCCATGCCGGCAGACCAACGACATGGATTGCTTCACTGCGTTCGCAATGACGGCTGTGGATTGCCGCGCTACGCTCGTCATCGCGCCACATTTACCCTCTTCATCGCGAGGCCGCAGGCCGCGGCGATCCATGCCGGCAGACCAACGACATGGATTGCCGCGCTTCGCTCGCAATGACAGACATGGGTTGCTTCACTGCGTTCGCAATGACGGCTGTGGATTGCCGCGCTTCGTTCGCAAGGACGAAACTGGGTTCAAGGGCCGCAAGCATCTGGAGTCTGACCCCAATTACCGGCCATTCACCGCCCACCAAAAAGCTGCGCGCGCGCGGCGTGGATGCGGGGTGCGGCAAGCCATTTGGCGTTGCGCTGGTCAAGACCCTCGAGCAAGTCATGGGCGAGCGCTTGACGCTGGCCGAGCGCAACGCGTGGGACATGGCCTACGCTTTCATCACCGCGATCATGGTGACGGAATCGATGCCCCTGCCGCTGCTCAAGAGATTTGGCTGAGCAGCGCGCAGGATCAGGCCGAAAGCGTGGGGTAGTCGGTGTAGCCCTTTTCGCCCGGCGTATAGAAGGTGGCCATGTCGGGCGCGTTCAGCGGCGCGTCCGAGCGCATGCGCTCGACCAGGTCGGGGTTGGCGAGGAACGGGCGGCCAAAGGCGATCAGGTCGGCCTGCCCGGCGGCCAGCGCGGCCTCGGCGCTGGCGCGATTGAAGCCGCCGGCAAGGACGTAGGGACCGTTGAAGGCGGCGCGCAGTCGGGCCTTGAGCTCGGCCGGCACCGGGGGGGCGCCCATGGCGGAGTGGTCGAGCTGGTGCACGTAGAGCAGCCCCAGGGCGGAGAGCTCGGTGACCAGGGCCACGTATTGGTCTTCCACGCCGGCAAAGGCGCCGGTTCCGTTGAAGACGCCGTGCGGCGAGAGCCTGATGCCGACGCGCTCGGCGCCGATGGCGGTGCACACGGCGCGCACGACCTCGAGCGCAAAGCGGTTGCGCGCCTGCGCGCTGCCGCCGTAGCCGTCGCTGCGCTGGTTGACGTTGGCGTTGAGGAACTGCTCGATCAGGTAGCCGTTGGCCGCGTGCAGTTCGATGCCGTCAAAGCCGGCCTGCACGGCCAGTTTGGCGGCGTTGGCGAACTCGGCCACGCTGGCGGCGATGTCCTGCTCGCTCATCTGGCGCGGGGTGCTGTGCGCCTGCATGCCCTTGGCGTCGGTGTAGATCTCGCCGGCCAGGGCCTGGCCCATGGGTCCGACCACCTCGGCCCCGGCGGGCAGGTTGGCGACGTGCGTCACGCGCCCGGTGTGCATGAACTGGGCGACGATTTTGCCGCCCTTGGCGTGCACTGCGTCGGTGACGGGCTTCCAGGCGGTGGCCTGCGCTGCACTGAACAGGCCGGGGATGCGCGGGTAGCCCAGGCCGTTGGGCGAGGGCGAGATGCCTTCGGTGATGATCAGCCCGGCCGTTGCGCGCTGGCCGTAGTACTGGGCCATCAGCGCGTTGGGGGTGTTGTTTTCGATTGCCCGGTTGCGGGTCATCGGAGACATGACGGTACGGTTGCGCAGTGTCAGCTTGCGGGCTGTGAATGATTCGAAAAGCATGGTGATTCCTTGGGTCGGGCCTAAATAAAGTCTGGCAGGCAGGACCCCGGGACGGATCCTGCACACCGACATGCGGCCTGGGGCGCGCTTCTTCAAGACCCCGGGCGCCGATTCATCAAAAAGAGTTAGTAGAATGATTTGCCGCCCCGATGGCGGTGTGGTCCGATTCAATCTGCCGACCAGGAATTATTTATTAGAACCGGGGGGAGGCGCACATGGAACTCGACACCAGGGGCCTGCGAAGAATTCAGCGCGGCTTGACGTTGCTGGAGCTGATGATTGTGACCGCCATTGTGGGCATTCTGGCCTCGGTGGCGGTGCCGTCTTACCAGGCATTTGTTTACCGGGCCAAGGCGGCTGAGGTCATTTTGGTCATGGACAAGATTCACACCGTGCTCGCGGGACTGCAGGCGGAGACCGGGGCCGCCTTGGGAAAGCCACTCCAGGTCGTGCCCAACCTCGATAGCTCCAGGAACCGGGTCACGTACCCGATGGCCTATTGCGTCCGTCCAGCTGGGAATACCCGTTGTGGTGATCTGAAGCCGCTTACGGGATTGACGAGGGATGAATTGACTTTTGCGCACTTGGGGGTTCACCTGTCCGTGAGCTCGGGGGTGGACCCTTTCAGCCAGGTGGCCGGCCAGTACAAGGTGTCGCTCAATGAAGACTACACCCAGACAAGGAGCAACCCGGCATTGCGCGTGGCAGCCCAGCAAACCATTCTTGCCGTGCACCACATCATGAAGCCACACACGTACAAGGATGTATTGCGCATCGACAAAAGCATGTCCAGCGCCTACCTGTACATGTACATGAACGGGACCCGGCCATGAGCGAGTCCAATAACAAGCTGAGTCAGTTGATCGAGTCGACCCGGCAGGACGCGCAGGCGCAGTTGGCCAGGACGCAGGCGCTGGCCAACCGGACGCCGCCGCAAGCGCGCGGCAAGCAGATCTTCACGCTGCTGCTGGTGGCTGTATTTGCGGCGGTTCTGCTGTACCAGTTTCCGCGTTTCTCCGAGCCCTATACCTGGCCTGACCCGGCCAACAATCCTGCCCTTGCCGAGGCCGACCTGATTGAAGTGGTGGGATTGATTGAGGCCTACCGCATTTCGCAAGGCCAGTACCCGGCAGCATTGAGCCAGCTTGCACTGCCAGAGGGATTGGCCGCCATTGTTGCCAGCACGGTGCCGCTATACCGCCCGAGCGAGGGGTCGTATACGCTGGAGTGGACGCTGCCGCCCTGGCGCGCCGCGTACGACAGCCAGAGCGGGAAGGTCAGCGTCGAGCCTGCGGGCAAGCAATAGATCACGCGATATCTGCCAGGACACGCATCGAGCCCATGAACAGCGCTCTGCCCCTCAATGCCCTGGAGATTTTTCAGCGGGCCGTCGGTCAGGCCTTTGCCGGCCGCACCGACCTGACCACGCTCAAGCTCGACGGCACACTGGCGCAGGCCTGGCAGACGGTGGCGCGGGTGCTGGGCGTCGCCACCGGCGAACTGGCGCAGGCGCTGGCGCCGGTGATGGGCGTGCCTCTGGCCGCTGAGCTGCAGCGGGTAGAGGCCGAGGCGCTGAACCTGATCCCTTTCAATTTTTGCCAGACGCACAGCGTGTTGCCGCTGCGCATCGAGTCCGGTGTGCTGCTGCTGGCCACGGCCGACCCGATGGACCGCAATGTGCTCGAGCGGGTCGGCTTTTTGTCGAACCGGCAGGTTCGCCTGGTGCTTGCGGCACCGGACCAGATTGAGGACATGATCGTGGTGGCGTTCAGCCGCGAGGCCTCGCGCGCGGCCAGCGCCGACGCGGCCAAGGGCGCCCAGGCGGTTGCCATCGACGAGCACGCCGTCACCAAGCTGGGGCGCGCGCTGCTGCTCGATGCGATTGCGCAGCGGGCCTCGGACCTGCACATCCAGCCTTTCATGGGCGCGTCTGTGGTGCGCATTCGAGTCGACGGGCTGATGCGTCGCCTGACCATGCTGCCCGAGATGGTGGCGGTGATGCTGATCCGGCATATCAAGGCGCGCAGTGGCATGGAATCGACCAACATGCAGATTCCCCAGGATGGCCGCATGTCGATGGTGGCCGACGGGCGCGAATTTGATCTGCGCGTCTCCACGCTCCCGGCCAGCCGGGGGGAACGGCTGGTGATCCGCTTTCTGGATCAGGGCAGCGTGCACCATCTGAGCGGTGCCGGGTTTTCGCACGCGGCCCTGCAGACCCTGCGCCGGGCCGTGGCACGCCCGGCGGGCATGGTCATCATGACCGGGCCGACCGGCAGCGGAAAGACGTCCACCTTGTATGCGATGCTGGCCGAGATCAACCGCAGCACGGTCAATATCATCACGGTGGAGAACCCGGTGGAGTACCGCGTGGCCGGCATTTCACAGGTGGAGGTGAACGAAAAGGCCGGGCGCACGTTTGCGGCTTCGTTGCGCTCGATCCTGCGCCAGGACCCGGACGTGATCCTGATTGGCGAGATCCGCGACCGCGAAACGGCCGAGATTGCTGCCGCTGCCGCGCTCACCGGCCACCTGGTGCTGACCACGCTGCACACCAGCGACGCCTTGACGGCCATACCCAGGCTGCTCAACCTGGGCGTTGACCCTTCGATCCTGGCAGACTCGCTGGCGGTGATCGTGGCGCAGCGCCTTTGCCGCGTGCTGTGCCCCCACTGCAAGGTGGCTGTGACCGATCCCTTGACGCCGGAAGAAAAGCTGTTTGTCGATATCACCCACAACCGCCCGGGCCACCGCCCGGTGGGCTGCAAGGCGTGTGATTTCAGCGGCTACCGTGGACGCTTGCCGGTGGTCGATATTGTCGAGATGAACAAGCGCCTGCGCGATGCGGTGTCCTGCGGCGAGAGTCGCCTGGCGAACCTGGAGAGTCTGCGCGAAGGCGGGCTGCGCTCGCTGGCTGCCTCGGGGGCGCAGCGGATCATATCGGGCGACACCACGGTGCAGGAGGTGCTGGCCACTGTGGGGCCCGGTTTTTGGTCCGAGCTGGCTCAGCACTATGGCTCGATCTTCACTGGCGAGATGGAATTGCCGACGCTCTCGCACGTGATGACGGGGCAAGGCGTGTTGCTGATGAGCACCGATGCCGCGCTGGCAGCCACCCTGGGGCCGTCCCTCGCGGCGGTGGGGCTGCGCTTGATGCAGGCGGCAAGCGCGGAACAGGCCCAGGCCTGCTTGCGCAAGGACGAGGATATTGCCTTCATCATCGGTGATGTCCCCGAGTCGCTGTCGCTTGAGCAGGCGGTGGCCCATCTGGGCAATAACCGCCTGAATATTGCCTGGGCCCGGCTGCCCTCGGTGGTCTTGATTTCAAGCGGGCTGTTTGATCACAAGGCGGCCTTGCGCGACAGTGGTGTGATGGGGGAATTGATGGACAAGCCGGTTGACGTCGACGACCTGTTGCTGCACATTCGCCGCTCTCAGGCGCGCTGAGAGTCCCGGTTGGCGCCCCTGCGAGTCGCGCTTGAGGGCGCGGCGCCGTTGCGCGCGGCCAGCGCGCGCTGGCGCACACGCTCGATGTCCTGGTCGCTGAACGGGCCGTTGACGCCCGAGATGGCGGCCAGTTTCATGCCGTGCTTGAGGCCGAGCTGGTAGATCTCGCGCACCTTGGCCCATTCGATGGCGCGGCCCACGGTGAAGTTCTCGAAGCGGCCTTCGAGCGCCAGCACGATGGTCTCTGCCAGGCAGGCATAGACCACGCCCCTGGGCAGGCCGATGTTCTTCATGTGCACGTCACCGGGCAGCTGGATCTCGCCCGACTCGATCACCAGCACGTCGGGGCGCTTGGCGACTTCGGAGGCCGGCAGGTCGAGCGGGCGCGCCACGTCGGTGATGACGCAGCCGGGCTTGACCTGCATGATGTCGAGCACCTTCTTGCCGGCGCCCGAGGTGGCCGTGACGATCATGTCCATGGCGGCGATGTTGCGGTCGGCGCGCGCCGCCAGAAAGAGCTTTGCGTCGGGCGTTTCCTGAAGGATCGACTCCTTGAGCGCCAGCAGCTTGGCCGTCTCGGGCGAGACCAGGTAGACCTCTTCGGCGGCCTTGGCCATCAGGCGCGCGCAGACCGAGCCGATGGCGCCCGTGGCGCCGACCACCATGGCCTTGAACCGCACGCGCTCCTTGCCCCTGGGCGCGGGCAGCAGGCGCATGCGCAGCAGGGCGTCGTGGGCGGCCCACAGCGCGCCCGAGGCGCTGTAGCTGTTGCCGGTGGTGATGGGCAGCGGCGAGCGCCGGGCCACCGAGACGCCGGCGTCGCCCACGACCTTGGTGAAGGCGCCCAGGCCCATGATCTGCGCGCCCAGGCGTTTGGCCATGGCGGCGGCGTCGAGCAGGCGCCGGTAGGTGAACTCGGGGCTGTGCTGCATGATCTCCCTGGGCGTGCCGCCAACCGAGATCAGCCAGCCCTCGGCCTCGACGCCGGTGGGCGAGCGGATGCCGCCGACCCGCGAATAGACAAAGGGCGGCGCATAGGCCAGGATTTTTTCGAGCGTGTCCATCAGCACCGGGGGCGAGACCTGGGACAGCACTTCGATCGGCTTGACCTTCTTGAAATACTCCTGCGACAGCGGGTGGATGACGAAGGCAAAGCGGTTGACGCGCTTGAAGCCGTTGGGGTAGATGATGCGCGGCGCCAGCTGCTCGCCGGTGATGATCTCCAGGTAGTCGTCTGGCGCAATCGCGTCGGGGTGCTTGCCGGTGGCGGCGGCGATCATGGCATCGAGCAGGTAGGGGCCGAGCACGCGGCCTTTCATGACCGGCGAGCCGTCGATCACGAGGTGAACGCCCTTGTCCCTGAACTGCGCGATGCGCTGCTCGCTGGCGGTGGAGGTGATGACGGTCTTGCCGGCCAGTTCCTCGAGGCCAAACTCGTCGAGCTCGATCAGGGAGGCGACGATCACGCTGGCCTTGTGCATCGCTTTGCGCAGCAGGAAGCGGGTCCACTGCCTGACGGTGTCGGAGGCCATGACGCCGGGCAGCGACCAGTCCTTCACGTAGTGCGCGCCGCTCGCGTACAGCTGCAGCGCGTCGAGCGAGGTCAGCAGCTTGGGCACGCCGAGCTGCAGCAGCGGGTCGGCAAACATCAGGTTGTCGGTGTATTCGGACATCGACAGGGCGAGCTTGTAGTCCTTCAGGCCCGAGAAGAACAGCACGCGCGCGTTGTTGAAGTAGCTGCCCAGTTCAGCCTGCGCGTGGCGCACCGCCCATTCCTGCAGAATGTCGCCGAGCTGTCCGCCCAGGCTCACCGGCACCTTCGATGCCAGGGCCTTCAGGCGGGCGCTGTCCTTTTCGATAAAGCGGTGCGCGCCGGCCTCGTAGCGGTCCTTGATGACGCCCAGGCCGATCACGTCGGCGCGCCGCTCCCAGTGCTTGAGCAGCCGGGCCGCCCTGGCGACGCTGCCATTGGTGCCGACGCGGTGGACGCCCAGCCGGCGCCCGAGGAAGGTGGTGTTGAAGCTGAAGTCCTGGGCGCTGGCACCCAGGCTGATCCCGACGACCGTTTTCATGATGGCGCTGATTTGGAGTGAAGCTACTAAAAGAATTCTGCCGCCGGATGCATCATCAGAACCTCGAATATCTCAAACAGAAGTCATTTATTGAGATTTTCACAAATCATGGCAGTCCGGATCGTCATTGCGAGGAGCCTGGCGACGCGGCGATCCAGGAAGTCATTGGGCATGGATCGCCGCGGCCTGCGGCCTCGCGATGACGAGAGGCATGGATCGCCGCGGCCTGCGGCCTCGCGATGACGAATGCAGGTGTCTTGAATTCTGGAAAGATCGATGACCAACAAGAAGGAGCCCTTCCATGGCTGCGAATACCCTGGCTGACGCGGCGCGATCCGTCGGTCTTTCAACCCTGATGCGGGCGGCGGGTCTGGTGACGCGGCGGCTGCCGATCCCGGTGCCCGCGATGATGGTCGGGCCCGGTGCCAGCGCGCGGCTGGCGCAGGCCGTCAATGACTTTGGCCACCGCAAGGTGATGCTGGTCACGGATGCCACTGTTTCGGCGCTGGGCCTGACGCTGCCGATGACGCGGGCGCTGACGGCGGGCGGCACGCAGTTTGTGGTGTTCGATGACATCAGCCCGGACGCGCCGATTGCGCAGATCGAGAAGGGCGTCGAGGTCTTCAAGGCCGAGGGCTGCGATGCCATCATCGCGTTCGGCGGCGGCTCGGTGATGGACGCGGCCAAGGTGATCGGCTTGTCGGCGGCCAACAACAAGCCGGTGCGCCGGCTGGTCGGCTACTTCAGGGGCCTGCGTGCGCCGGCTCCGATCTACGCGGTGCCGACCACCGCCGGCACCGGCTCCGAGGTGACGGTGGCGGCCGTGGTGTCCGACCCTGTCGCCAGGCGCAAGCTGGTGATTGCCGACACCCGCATCGTGCCCAGGATGGCGGCGCTGGACGCGAGCCTGATGACGGGCCTGCCGGCGGACATCACGGCGGCCACCGGGATGGATGCGCTGACGCACGCCGTGGAGGCCTTCATCGGCCACTGGGGCAACGCCTTCACGGACCGCATGGCGCTTGCCAGCGTGGGCATGATCTACCAGAACCTGCCCCTGGCGCACGCCAATGGCCAGGACCTGGTGGCGCGCGAGAAGATGGCGCTGGCCGCCAACTACGCGGGCCAGGCCTTCACCCGGGCCAATGTGGGCTATGTGCACGCCATCGCGCACCAGCTGGGCGGCTTCTATCACACGCCCCACGGCCTGGCCAATGCGATCATGCTGCCCCGTGTGCTGCGCTTTCTGAGCCCGGTCATCACGGGCAAGCTGGCCGCGCTGGCGCTGCGGGCCGCTCTGGGCCGGGACGACGAGAGCGAGGACGAGCTGGCGCAGAAGTTTCTCGATTCGATTGACGCCCTGAACGCGCGGCTGGGCATTCCACGCCATTTATCTGCCCTGCGCGCCAAGGACATCCCGGCGCTGGCCCGCGCCGCCTGCCGCGAGGCCGAGTTCAACTACCCGGTGCCGGCCTACATGTCGCAACAGGACTGCGAAGGAGTGATCCGCAGCGTGCTGGCGAAAAAGGCGCCGGCCAGAAAGGCAGCCAGACCGGCGGCCGGGCGCTGACCCGGGGCGCTCGAAGATTCATTTCGTCATTGATAATCGTCGCGTGCTTACTTACGTCAGAAGGGATCTGTCGACGCTGATCGGTCTGACCGGCATCTATGTGCTGGCCGCTCAACTGACGACCGCGCTTTTTGCCAGCAACGACATTGTCAGTTTCCTGTGGCTGTGCAGCAGTCCGTCGCTGGTGCTGGCCTTGTTGCGCGGCAACCGCTTCCTGCTGGCCAGTTTCCTGGGCGCCTTGCTGGGATTTCTGTCGATCGGCGAATCGCTCGATGTTGCGCTGGGTGGCGCCATTCGGCACAGCGCGGTCCTCTTTGCCGGCGCTTGGGCCTTCAGGCGCAACAAGGGTTTCAGCCTGCGGCTTGACAGCTTCGGCCAGTATGGGCAGATGGCGCTGCTGGCCATGGGCATCGGACTCATGAGCGCGGTCGTTGTCCAGCTAGCGCAATGGCTGCATATCCCGAACCCCGGCAGCTTCACGTTCCAGCAGCGTCTTGCCGGCAACACGCTGGGCATCTTGCTGGTGATGCCGCTGCTGCTGACTTGGCGAACCTGGCCGGGAACATGGGCGACCCTGCCCAAGGCGGGCGAGGTGGCGCTGATACTGGGCTTGTCGTTTCTGGTCGGGCAGATCGTCTTTCTCGACTGGCTGCACGATTCGGCGGGCCAGATTGCGCGCGGCTACTGGATGTTTTTGTTCGTGACCTGGGCGGCGGTGCGCCTGGGGCCGCATGGGGCGGTTGCCATCGTTGCCATCACGGCGCTGCAGGCCCTGATCGGGGCCCGCCAGGGCACGGGCTTTTTCTCGAACGACATCGAGAAGACCGCGCTGAGCAACTATTTTTTCTACATGCTGACGCTGTCCTGGGCGGGCATGGCGCTGGCGACCTACTTCAATCAGAAGCAATTGGCAGCGGCGGAACTGGAAGATCATCGGCTGCATCTCGAAGACGTCGTCAGGCAGCGCACCGCCCATATCCAGGTGCTCAATACCGAACTGCAGCAGCGGGTTGACGAGGCGGTTGCGGCCAATCAGGCCAAGAGCACATTTCTGGCCAACATGAGCCATGAGATACGCACGCCGATGAACGCCATCATTGGTCTGGCGCACCTGCTTCGCCGGGACCAGCCTGATCCCAGACAGGCCGAGCGGCTGGACAAGATCGACACGGCGGCAAGGCACCTGATGTCCATCATCAACGACGTCCTGGACATGGCAAGGATCGAGGCCGGGAAAGTCGCCATCGAGCAGGCCGACTTCCACTTGTCAGGCATTCTCGATCATGCTTGTTCACTGATCGGGGATCAGGCCAGGGCCAAGGGACTGACGGTGAGCGTCGATACCGGCACCGTGCCGCTCTGGCTGCGAGGCGACCGCATGAGGTTGCGCCAGTCGCTGCTCAACTATGCGGTCAATGCCGTCAAATTCACCGAGCGAGGCGCCATCGACCTGCGCGCGGTTCTGGCGCAGGACAGCCCGGAAGGGATTCTGGTGCGCTTTGAGGTGCGGGACACCGGTATCGGCATTGCCCCGGACAAGATTGAAACCCTGTTTCGCGCCTTCGAGCAGACCGATGCCTCGACGACCCGCATTTACGGCGGCACGGGACTGGGTCTTGCCATCACGCGCCATCTCGCCGAACTGATGGGGGGCGAGGCCGGGGTGGCGAGCCAGCCGGGTCAGGGCAGCACGTTCTGGTTTACCGCGCGCCTTCAGCGTGGTCAGGGCGCGATGCCTGATGCGACGCTCAGCAGCGACGATCTTGAAGCCCAAGTGCGCCGCTCTCATGCCGGCGCCAGACTGCTGCTGGCGGAGGACAATGCGGTCAATCGCGAAATCGCCCTGGAACTGTTGCGCGGGGCCGGGATGATAGTGGACACCGCCGAAGATGGCAGGCAGGCGGTCGGCAGGGCGCTGGCTGACTTCTACGACCTGGTGCTGATGGATATGCAGATGCCCTTGATGGATGGATTGGCTGCGACGCGCGTCATCCGCGCCCTGCCGGGCTGGGAGACGAGGCCGATCCTGGCCATGACCGCCAATGCCTTCGCGCAGGATCGCCGCGCCTGCCGGGAAGCGGGCATGAATGACTTTATTGCCAAGCCGATGGATCCCGATGTGCTCTACAGCGCGCTGCTCAAGTGGCTGCCCAGGACGGAGCAGGCCCGATCAGCGAATGCCGGCTCGGCGCCGGAGGGGGCGGCGAAAGAGATTGGCGCCGCCCCCGATCCGGTCGAGCTGCGGCGGCGGCTTTCGGCTATTCCGGGACTGGAGGTCGAGCGCTGCCTGTCGCTGTTGCGCGGCAATGCGGGCAAGTACGCGCGAATTCTGGCGGCCTTCGCCGACAGTCACGCCGACGACGCGGCGCAGCTTGCCGCAGCGCTGCGGTCTGGCGACATGGATGCGATCGCGTCGTTGGCGCATGCGCTGAGAGGCTCGGCTGGCAACATCGGGGCGATGCAGGTCTGCAACGCCGCCATGGCGCTGCTTTCAGCGATCCGCCAGGGTGCGGAAAAAGACGAGATCGAGTCCGACTGCCACGCGCTGATGGCCGGCTTGACGCCCCTGATCGAGGGTATCCGCGCGGCGCTGCGCGAGCCGTAGCTGCGCGGAGCCAGGCAAGCCGTGCCTGCGTCCGGAGCCAGGCGAGCCGTGCCTGCGTCCGGCGCGACACGCCTTCGAGCATTCGCTCGGCGGGTGTCACTACTGATCTTTCCAGAATTCAAGACAGCTACTTTAGTCATCGCACCTGTTTTAGTCATCGCAGTTGCTTTCGTCGTTGCACCTGTTTTCGTCATGCACCTGTTTTAGTCATCGCAGTTGTTTTCGTCATCGCGAGGCCGCAGGCCGTGGCGATCCATGCATGGACCGCCGCGCTGGCCGTCACTGCGAGGAGCAAAGCGACGCGGCAGTCGCAGTGACGCCGGGACAAGGCAGTGGCGCGGGGGAAATGGCGGTGACACCGTCAGCTCGAATGCTGCAAGCCAGTTGGCCGCTGCAATTGCTGTCGCCGCCATCCTGCTTCTGGGCGCCTCTGAATGAAACGGTGATCGAAAGCGATGTCACCGCGTGCAAGAGTCCAACGGAGCGAGGCTCCCATCAACCCCGCCTCAGTCGTGAGCACCCATATCCACCGCCTTGCAGGCAAGTCGAACTACTTTCGGAATAGGTCGTGTGGCGGTGCGGTAATTGATGATATTGCGCCGCGACATGCCCAGGGTGTCAGCCGCTTTGCTGGCCGAAAAGCCGTGCTGCATCATCCATGCGTCGAAGCTGCGCGCGCCGTCGTTCGACTGCTCGGCGGCAAGTCGGTAAATGGTGGTGGCAGCTATCGACAGCGGGCCTTCATCGTCCCATGTCAGGCCGCTACCCCATTCCTCTACAGCAACCTGGGAAAACAGATTCGCATCGCGCAGGGGTTTGAGGCTTTTGAACCCAGCCACGAAGTCGGTCAGGTCAACGTCAGCACTCCAACCGTCCTCAAAACGCACGTTCAGGCGCATGTTGCCAAGCGCCGTGGCCTTGGCAATTCGGGGAAGTTTTTCACGCATTGTCATGCTCCATTGAGTTTGTCCCATTCGGCCTGAATCAGTGGCTTGTTGGCCAGCGCCCAAGCCATCGCCTTGGCAAGCAGTTTTCGATTTGCGCAGCCCGCAAGCTCGGCCATCGTTGCCAGATCAACCGCTGAATCACCGTCAGGGGTGCGCACATGAAAATGAATCGGCGCATGGTCGGCATAGACCGATATCTTCATTTTGCCGTCGCGATAAATCGTGTTCACGGATTTATTATAGTGCAATGGTTGCACCATACAATGCGTTTAAATGATCAAAAAAACATGCTCCACTTCTCGCTTCCCCTGTGCAGCACGGAAACGGAAGGTCACTTTGGACCATGGTTTTGTATTAGCAATCTGAAAGATTTTCTTCCTGTTCTCGTCTCAAAATTGAAACCCAGGCGATGCGTGTTTGTATGAGGGTCCGCAGTCTTGCGGTGTGGCTTGTTTTTTTGGAAATTCTGTCGCAGGGAATCGAACCGGCGTATCAATGTTTGACACGGATGCCGTGGCAGACACCTTATTGGAAAAG
>CAIMBE010000064.1 GCA_903839085.1 uncultured beta proteobacterium
ACTGCGCGAGCGCGGACTGGCCACCACGATCCAGGCCAAGACCGGCCTGCTGATCGATGCCTATTTTTCCGGCACCAAGCTCAAATGGCTGCTCGACAACGTGACCGGAGCGCGCGCGCTGGCAGAGAAAGGCGAACTGGCCTTTGGCACGGTCGACAGCTGGCTGATCTGGTGTCTGACCAAGGGTGGAGTCCATGCCACCGACGTCAGCAACGCCTCTCGCACCATGCTGTTCAACGTGCACAGCAACCAGTGGGATCCGGAACTGCTGCAGGCGCTCGATATTCCGGCCAGCCTGATGCCCGACGTCAAGCCATCAAGCGCACTCTATGGCGAGGTCAGTGCCGACTTGCTGGGACATCCGATTGCCATCGGCGGCGTGGCCGGCGACCAGCAGAGCGCACTGTTCGGCCAGGCCTGTTTCAAGGCCGGCATGGTCAAGAACACCTATGGCACGGGCTGCTTCATGCTGATGCACACCGGTACCGAATTCCAGACCTCGCGCAACGGCCTGATCAGCACCAGCGCAGCGCAGACCGGAAGCCAGGCCGAATTTGCCATTGAAGGCAGCGTCTTTGTTGGCGGCGCCGTGGTGCAGTGGCTGCGCGATGGTCTGCACGCGATCCAGGGCAGCCACGAAGTGCAGGCACTGGCGCAAAGCGTGCCGGATTCGGGCGGCGTCATGGTGGTGCCGGCCTTTACCGGCCTTGGCGCGCCCTACTGGAAGCCCGATGCGCGCGGCACCATCACCGGCCTGACGCGCGGCAGCACCACGGCGCACATCGCGCGCGCAGCGCTTGAGAGCATTGCCTTTCAGAGCGCCGCCCTGCTGCAGGCCATGAGCCGTGACGCAATTGCGGCGGGCGGTGTCGCCGTGGCCGAGTTGCGGGTCGACGGCGGCGCCTGCGTCAATGATTTGTTGATGCAGTTTCAGGCCGACCTGCTGGGCATTGCGGTGGTTCGCCCGGCCGTGACGGAAACCACCGCGCTCGGCGCCGCCTATCTGGCGGGCCTGGCAACCGGTGTCTACGCCGGCACCGATGAACTCTCCGTCCTGTGGCGGGCGGAGCGCCGCTTCCTGCCCAATCTCGAGCGGACGCGGGCCGACGAGCTGATGCTGCGCTGGGAGCACGCCGTAAGGCAAACCGTTCTTTGATTAGACTTGCGCATTGGCGCTGCGATGTGCGGCAATCAATTGACCGCATGGATCGCCGCGGCCGAGGGCCTCGCGATGACGCGAACGAGCCATGACGCAAGCGGGCGTCGACAATTATGGAAAGACCAATAGTGAACCAACGAATTGCCTTCATCGGCGGCGGCAACATGGCCAGCGCCATCATCGGCGGCCTGCTGCGCCAGGGCGTCCCGCCAGAGCGGATCGATGTCGTGGAACCGGCCGCGGCCGCCCGTGACAAGCTCGGGAGCGACTACGCCGTCAAAGCCCGGGCGCAGGCCGGCGACTTTCTGGCTGCTGCCGATCTGGTCGTCTGGGCCGTCAAGCCGCAGAGTTTCGGTGAGGCTGCCCGGCAGGCGCAGAGCCATACGAAAAACGCCTTGCACCTGAGCGTGGCCGCCGGCATTCGCAGCGACAGCATCGCCCGCTGGCTGGGCAGCGAACGCATCGTGCGCGCCATGCCCAACACGCCGGCCCTGATCGGCAAGGGCATCAGCGCCCTGTTCGCGCGCCCCGCGGTCGATCAAGCCGACAAGGAACAGATCGCCGGCATCATGGCCGGCACTGGCGAGATTCTGTGGCTTGACGCCGAGGAGAAGCTCGATGTGGTGACAGCGTTGTCGGGCTCCGGCCCGGCCTACCTGTTCTACTTCATGGAAGCGATGACCACCGCCGGCGTCGAAATGGGCCTGACCCGCGAGCAGGCGCACCAGTTGACGGTCGCCACCTTTGTCGGTGCCAGCGCGCTGGCAC
>CAIMBE010000065.1 GCA_903839085.1 uncultured beta proteobacterium
GACCAACTCGGGCAGGGCGCCGTAATGGCGGGCCCGCAGCACAATGCGCTCGTTGAGACGCAGTTCGCTGAGCATCAAGTCGATGCTGCCGTGAAAGGTGGCGGCGGGCGAGGCTACCGCCAGCGACGCACTGGCAAGCTGTGTTGCACTCAACTGGGCACCGGAGCGCCATTTGGGTGGGCGCCAGTTGCTGGCCGTGATGGCAACAAAGTTTTCCTGAAACAGCAACTCGCTGGCCGTCGAGCCGCGTTTGCCTTCCAGAATGCCAATGGCCAGGTCAATCTCGTGCGCGTCCAGTGCCGCGCTGACTTCGGGCGCTGCCACCGCCACGTTGGAGATATGGCTGCCCGGTGAGTGTGCGCGAAGGGCCTGCGCCAGCGGCGGCAGGAACATCATCTCACCCAGGTCGGACAAGGACAGTCTCCAGTGCACATGGCTGCTGGCCGGGTCAAATTCTTCGGCGCTGCTGACCGTGCTCTCCAGCAGGTGCAACTGTTCGATCACGGCCGGCACAATGCGTTGCGCCTTGCGCGTGGGGTGCAGTCCGCTGGGTGAGCGCACAAACAACTCGTCACGAAAAATGGTACGCAGCCGTGCCAGCGCGTTGCTGGTCGCCGGCTGCGACAGCGCCAGATGGCGACCGGCCTCGGTGACGGAACCGAAGCGGTAAACCGCGCACAACACGCGCAACAGA
Source organism: uncultured beta proteobacterium (assembly GCA_903839085.1). Classification (GTDB taxonomy): domain Bacteria; phylum Pseudomonadota; class Gammaproteobacteria; order Burkholderiales; family Burkholderiaceae_C; genus Rhodoferax. The sequence continues at coordinate 695 of CAIMBE010000065.1, forward strand.
TTGAGGTCCAGCTGTCTGAAATTCATATAAGGGTTTGTCCTGATTATCTGTTTGGTGAATGTAGCTGATTCTAAAAATCAATTAGGCGGATGGCGGCAAAGCGCCTAAATTCGGCCTCAGACAAATCCCTTTCGGAAACACAACCATAAGGAAATCTGTTAAGCGTTCGTGTGCAGACAGAGATCGAGAAGGAGACGACAAGGTGCTTGAGATCATCATCCAGGGTCGCGGTGGCCAGGGTGCTCAAACCGCTGGCAACCTGCTGGCGGGCGCGTTTCATGCGCAGGGACTGCATGTGCAGTGCTTTGCCAGTTACGGCGGAGCGCGCCGCGGCACACCCGTGAACTCCTACATCCGGGTCGACCAGCGTCCGGTGCGGGTGCGCTGTGACATCGAGCGCGCCGATGCTATTCTGTGCTTCGACGCCAGTCTGCTGGAGGGCCGGCTGATTGCTACGGCCGATGAGCGAACGCTGATTGTGGTGAATTCGGCGCGCAGCGCGGCGGACTTTGCGCAGATCCTGCCCGGCAAGCGCGTGATCCCGATTGATGCCCTGACCATTTCGCGCCAGCAGGGTCTGGGGCGCATCGTCAACTCGGCGCTGCTCGGGGCGCTGGTGCGCGTCATCGAAGCGCCCTCACTGGCGGTGCTGACGCAGGCGCTGGTGGACAACGCACCCAAGCACCACGACGAAAACGTGGCGGCCTGCACCGAAGGTTACCGTTGTGCAGACCAGCAATTGCTCGGGAGCATGGCATGAGCGCCGCGACCAGCGTGGGGGCTCCCGCTCCGATTCCAGCCACCTGGACCACGGGCAGCACCACGGCCATCATGACCGGCACCTGGCGCGCCTCGCTGGCGACGCACATCAAGGCGCCCGCGCCCTGCCACGGCGCCTGTCCCGTCAGCGGCGACATCGCCGAGTGGATCGGATTGGCCCGCGCGCGCGACTTCCACGCCTCGTGGCAGGTGCTGGCGCGGCACAACCCGTTCCCGTCGATTGCCGGGCGCATCTGCCACCACCCGTGCGAGAGCGCCTGCAATCGCGCCGGCTACGACGAGGCGCTCTCGATCTGCAAACTGGAGCGCTTCGTCGGCGATCAGGCGCTGGCGCAGGGCTGGAGTTTCGAGGTTCCTGCCGTGGCGCAGCCCGGTCATGTGGCGATCGTCGGCGGCGGCCCGTCGGGCCTGTCGGCCGCGTTCCAGTTGCGCCGGATGGGCTTTGCCGTCACGCTCTACGAGGCCCAGGCTGAACTGGGCGGGCTGATGCGCTACGGCATTCCCGCCTACCGGCTGGCGCGCGACGTGCTCGACGGCGAAATCGCGCGCATTGTGGCGATGGGCGTCAAGGTGCACTGCGGTCGCCGCATCGACAGCGCCGACGGTTTGAGGGCGCTGCGCGAGCAGCACGATGCGCTCTACCTGGCGCTCGGCGCCGCGCGCAACAAGCGCCTGCCGACGCTGGACTACACCAAGGCCTGGGTCTGTGACGGCGCCGCCTTCCTGGCGGCGGCGAATGGCGGCAAGCCGCTGGCGCTCGGCCGGCGGCTGCTGGTGATCGGCGGCGGCAGCGCGGCCCTGGACGCGGCGCGCAGCGCGCGCCGTCTGGGCCATGAGGTGACCCTGATGGCGCTGGAGCAGCAGGCACAGTTGCCGGCCCAGGCCGAGGAAGTGCATGAAGCGCTGGAGGAAGGCATCGCCCTGATCGACGGCGCCCGGCTCGACGCCGTCAGCGCTGCCGGCGACAGCGGCCTGACGCTGCAATGCAGCCGGGTCCTTTTTGTCGCGGGCGACCAGCGCGGCCAGTTCACGCTGACCCCGGTGGCGGGCAGCGGCTTCACGATCGAGGCCGACGCGATTGTCACGTCGATCGGCCAGGACCCCGATCTCTCGCTGCTGGGTGAAGGTTTCGCGAGTGCCGGTGGCCTGCTGCTGACCGACGCACAACTCGCCACCAGCGCGGCCGGCGTCTTTGCCGGCGGCGACATGACCAGCATGGCGCGCTTCGTCACCGAAGCCATCGGCATGGGACAGCGCGCGGCGCAGGCGATCGCGCGCGAGTTGCGCCAGCGCCTGGGCGACGCCAGTGTCAGTGCCGCCGACTGCAGCGAAGCGCTGGTGCCGCTGGCCGCCATCAGCACCTTCTACCATCCCAGGCGCGAACGCGCCCGCACCGGATTGCTCGACGCCCGCGAACGGCTCGCCAGCGTGGTCGAGGTCCAGCTTGGCCTGGAGATCGAGCAGGCGCTGGCCGAGAGCGAGCGCTGTTTCTCGTGCGGCACCTGCATCTTCTGCGACAACTGCGTCGTCTACTGTCCGGACATGGCGGTCAAGCGCGTCGACGATGGCTACACCGTCCTGACCGATTTCTGCAAGGGTTGCGGCGTCTGCGTCAAGGAATGTCCGACCGGCTCGATGAAGATGCAGGAGGAACTGCGATGAGCGCCGCGCCGGGCCGCCCCAAGCAGGCTCGCACCCCCTCGGGGGGCAGCGCCCTACACGAAGTGACAAGCGAGGAGGCATCGATGAGCACCAGCCCGAAGTCCATGCTGCTGACCGGCAACCAGGCGGTGGCCTGGGGCGCCCGTCTGGCGCGCCCGCAGGTGGTGCCGGTCTATCCGATCACGCCGCAGACCCCGGTGCTGGAACAACTGACCGAGTTTCAGGCCGAGGGAACTTTCGACGCCGAAATCATCACGCCGGAGTCCGAGCATTCGGTGATGTCGGCCTGCATCCCGGCTTCCCTGGTCGGCACCCGCGTCTTTACCGCGACCGCCTCCCAGGGTTTGCTGCTGATGCACGAACTGCTGCACTACGCCAGCGGCGCGCGCGCGCCGATCGTGATGGTCAACGTCAACCGCACCGTGGCGTCGCCCTGGGCCTTCTGGCCTGACCAGACCGACAGCCTGTCGCAGCGCGATACCGGCTGGATCCAGTACTACGTCGAAAGCGCGCAGGAGGCGCTCGACACCGTGATCCAGGCCTTCCGGGTCGCCGAGCAGGTCCTGCTGCCGACCATGGTCAACCTCGACGCCTTCTACGTCTCCCATTCGCTCGAGCCGGTGCTGGTGCCCGAGCAGGACCTGGTTGACCGCTATTTGCCGGCGTTCGACCCGCCGCACCGCCTTGACACCGACAAGGTCGAGTCCTGGGGCAACGTGGCGACGCAGGACATGTATTTCCGCCATCGCCAGGGACTGGCCGAGGCGATGGACCGGGTGCCGCTGCTGGCCGCGCAGGCCGATCATGAATGGGCGCAACTGACGCAGCGCAGCCATGGCGTGATCGAGCGCTACCGCTGCGACGGCGCGCGCACGGTGATCGTCACCATGGGCAGCATGTGCGGCACGGCGCGCGATGCCGTGGATGCGATGCGCGAGGCCGGCCAGGCGGTTGGCCTGGTCAAGGTGCGCCTGTTCAGGCCGCTGCCAACGGCCGGCCTGCGCGAGGCGCTGAGCGGTGTCGACGAAGTCATCGTGCTCGATCGCAACTACTCCCCCGGCCACGGCGGCGTGCTGCACCAGGAGTTGCGCGCCGCGCTCTATGGCAGCCCGGTCACGCCGCGCATTCACGGCCTGCTGGCCGGCGTCGGGGGTGTCAACGTATCGCCGGCCAAGATTGTCGAATTCGTCAATCAGGCCCTTGGGCATGAAGCGCATTTCGAGTCGCAGTGGGTAAGGTGAGCAGCATGATCAGAATCGAACAAGCGAGCCAGGACCCGATGCTGTGCTCTGGGCACGCGGCCTGTCCGGGTTGCATCGACGCCCTTTCGGCGCGCCATGTGCTGACCGCCATGGGCCCCAACACCATGGCCGTGATTCCGCCTTCGTGCATGGCGATCATCGCCGGGCCGCAGCCCTACAGTTCGCTGCGCATCCCGGTCTACCAGCCGACGCTCGAGTCGAGCGCGGCGGCTGCCACCGGCGTGCGCCGCGCGCTCGATGCCCAGGGCAAGCACGATACCCAGGTGGTCGTGCTGGCCGGCGACGGCGGCACCTACGACATCGGCTTCCAGTGCCTGTCCTCGGCGGCCGAGCGCAACGAGGATTTCATCTATTTCTGCCTCGACAACGAGGGCTACATGAACACCGGCGCCCAGAAGTCGTCCTCGACGCCGCACTTCGCCCGCACCGGCTCGACGCCGGCGGGCAAGACCTCGCGCAAGAAGAACCTGACCGAGATCATGGCCGCGCACCGCGTTCCCTACGTCGCCACCGCCAGCGCCGGCCATCTGCCCGACCTGTTGCGCAAGGTCGAGAAGGCAAAAAAAATGCGGGGCACGCGCATCATCACGCTCCTGATTCCGTGCATGGACGGCTGGGGCGTGGCCGACGATGCCGGGCTGATGACGGCGCGCTATGCGGTCGAGTCGGGCGCCTTCCCGCTGTACGAGATCGAGGACGGCCACCGTTACACGCTGAACCACACGACCAAGACCAGGCCGGTTGCCGACTACCTGGCTCTGCAGCGCCGCTACCGCAACATGAACAGCGCCGATATCGCCACGCTGCAGGCCGAGATCGACGACGGCTGGGACACGCTGCAGCAGCGCGCGGCAGCGAGCCAGGCCAAAGAGCAACTGCTCAGCGCACTTGCAGACAAGCACTGACAGGAGACACCATGCCCGAGCTCAGCAGCGTTGACCCCAGCGTCAGCCCCCCCGCAGTCAGCTTCCCGCGGCAGTACAACGCGGCACACGACCTGATCGAGCGCAATCTGCGCGCCGGACGGGCCGACAAGATCGCCTTTATCGACGACGCCGGCAGCTACAGCTATGCCGAGCTCGCCAGGCGCGCCAATCGTTTTGCCAACGCCATCACGACGCTGGGCGTGCAGCCCGAGCAGCGCGTGCTGCTGTGCATGGTCGATACCATCGACTGGCCGGTGGCGTTCCTGGGTTGCATCCTGGCCGGCGTGGTGCCGGTGGCGGTCAACACCCTGCTGACGACCGACGACTACGAGTACATGCTGCGCGACAGCCGGGCGCGCGCGCTGCTGGTGTCCGACCTGCTGTGGCCCAAGCTGGAACCGCTGATGGGCCGGATTCCGAGCCTGCAACATGTGGTGCTTTCGGGTGAAATGGTTGGCGCCTCGAAGGTTCCGCGGCTGAGTTTTCCCGCCCTGCTGGGCGCTGCCAGCGGTCAATTCAGCGCTCTCGATACGTCGCCCGACGAAGCCTGCTTCTGGCTTTATTCATCGGGCTCCACGGGCGCGCCGAAAGGCACGGTGCACATTCATTCGAGCCTGGTCAATACGGCCGAGCTCTTTGCGCGGCCGATTCTCGGTCTGCGCGAAGACGATCTGGTGTTCTCGGCCGCCAAGCTGTTCTTTGCCTATGGACTTGGCAACGGCCTGACCTTTCCGATGGCGGTCGGCGCCACCGCGCTGCTGATGGCGGAGCGCTCGATTCCGGAGGCGATCTTCAAGCGCCTGCGCGAGAAGCAGCCGACCGTCTTCTACGGCATCCCGACCCTGTTTGCCTCTTTGCTGGCGAGCCCGGCGCTGCCTGCGAAAGGTGAGCTGCGCATGCGTTTGTGCACCTCGGCAGGGGAGGCGCTGCCAGCGGACATCGGCAAGCGCTGGACCGCGCATTTCGACGTGGAAATTCTCGATGGCATCGGCTCCACCGAAATGCTGCATGTGTTCCTGAGCAACCGCGCCGGCAAGGTTCGCTACGGCACCACCGGGCTGCCGATTCCAGGCTACGACCTGCGCATTCTTGACGAGCAGGGGCAGCCGGTGCCGACCGGCGATGTCGGCGAGTTGCAGGTGCGCGGCGCGACGGCCGCCATGGGCTACTGGAACAACCGGGAGAAGACGCGCGATACCTTCCAGGGGCCATGGACGCGCTGCGGCGACAAGTACTCGCTCGACGCCGACGGCTATTACACCTACGCCGGGCGCAGCGACGACATGCTCAAGGTCGGCGGCATCTACGTCTCGCCGATCGAGGTCGAGTCGGCCCTGATCACGCATCCCGCGGTGCTCGAAGCCGCGGTGATCGGCCGGCCCGATGACGCGATGCTGGTGAAGCCACAGGCCTTTGTCGTGCTGAAGAGCGGCTTTGCCGCCACCGATGCGCTGGCCAGTGAGCTGCAGCAGCATGTGAAGGCCAAATTGGCGCCTTACAAGTACCCGCGCTGGATCGAGTTCATCGACGAACTGCCGAAAACGGCGACCGGCAAGATTCAGCGGTTCAGGCTGCGCGCTCGCGCCGCCTCATGATGTTTCCAATCGACATGGACATGCTCCGTCATCGCGAACCAACCTTAAACCGTCATCGCGAGCGCAGCGCGGCGATCCATGCATTCGCAAGCCATGGATTGCTTCACCTTGTTCGCAATGACGGGTCGGTTCATGGAAAGCCAGCGGTGTCCGCTCGACAACGCGCACCAACCTTAAA
>CAIMBE010000066.1 GCA_903839085.1 uncultured beta proteobacterium
ACTTTCAGCGCAAAACCCGCTGAGGTCGTGCACGAGTGGTTTGTGATTGACGCGACCGATAAGGTCCTCGGACGAGTAGCCAGCGAAGTTGCTCTCCGTTTGCGCGGCAAACACAAGGCCATTTACACGCCTCACGTCGATACCGGTGACTTCATTGTCATCATCAATGCAGCCCAACTGCGTGTCACCGGCGCCAAGCCGCTTGACAAGGTGTACTACCGCCACTCCGGTTACCCGGGCGGCATCACGGCCACCAATTTCCGCGACATGCAAGCCAAGCACCCGGGCCGCGCTTTGGAAAAAGCCGTCAAGGGCATGCTGCCCAAGGGGCCGCTGGGCTACGCCATGATCAAGAAGCTCAAGGTGTACGGTGGTGCCGAGCACCCGCACACTGCCCAGCAACCCAAAGTGTTGGAAATCTAAGGAGCCTCTGATGATTGGTGAATGGAACAATGGTACCGGCCGTCGCAAATCGAGCGTGGCGCGGGTATTTCTGAAAAAGGGCTCCGGCCAGATCGTGGTCAACGGCAAGGACATCGAAAAGTTTTTCGGTCGTCAAACCTCGATCATGATTTGCAAGCAGCCCCTGATGCTGACCAACCACGCGCAGACTTTTGACATCATGGTCAATGTTGCCGGTGGCGGCGAATCGGGTCAGGCGGGCGCGGTGCGCCACGGCATCACGCGCGCCCTGATCGACTACGACGCGACGCTCAAGTCCGAACTCAGCAAAGCCGGTTTCGTGACGCGCGACGCGCGCGAGGTCGAGCGCAAGAAGGTCGGCTTCCACGGCGCGCGCCGCCGCAAGCAGTTCAGCAAGCGCTAATTCCAGTTCAATTTCGGGGCGGCAATCGCCGCTCATCCGGGGCCGCCAGAATGCGAATTCTGTCGGCCTTTGTTTTTTCAGCTGCTCGCTGCCTGAAGGGCTGTGCGCCCAAGACGGGTTGGAGCCAAACGGGGATGGCTGCTAGACTCGGCGTCCCATGCGACTGCGCCTGTTCCTTCGCCGTCTGACCGTCAGTGCCCCGCGCATGTCGGTGCGCAGCGCCTTGCCCTGGCCGTTTCGCTGGGCGGTGTTCGCGCTGGTGCTCGGATTTTGCGCTGCCATGGGCCTGTGGGCCTTCGAGTTTGGCAAGGACATCGCCGGGCTCGATAGCGATAGCCGGGACGAACTGCAGCGCGCGCGCTCGGAACTGGCGACCTTGCGAGTGCAACTGTCGAGCCTGAAGGCAGAGCGCGACCGGGCCCAGGGTATTGCCAATACATCCGAAACGCTGATGACTTCTGAAAAGGGCGCGCGTGAAAAATTGACCGCGGTGGTCAGGCAACTCGAAGCCGATAACCAGAGACTGCGGGACGATCTGGGCTTCTTCGAAAAGCTGATACCAGCGGGCGGCGGCGAGGGTGTCGTGATCCGCGGCCTGCAGGCCGAGTTGCGCGATGGGCGCGAGATCAAGTGGCAGGTGCTGGTGATCCAGGCGCGCAAGAACCCGACCGAGTTCGACGGGCGCCTCGAGTTGACTTTTAGCGGTCTGCACAATGGCAAGCCATGGACCGCGGCGCTGCCTGGCGGCGCCCTGTCGTTCAAGCTGAAACAGTACGGGCGCCTTGAGGGCGTGTTTGAGTTGCCGGCGGCCGTGGCGGTCAAGGCAATCAGCGCCAAAGTGCTCGAGGGATCGGTCACCAGGTCGGTGCAATCGATCAAGTTATAGTGGAAGCCGTTTTTCCATGCCGTGAAGGAGTAGTCACATGTTCAACAAGAACAAGCAGCCGCCGATCCGCAGCCTGATTGCCGAAGGCAGCGAGATCGATGGAAATCTCAGCTTTTCCGATGGCTTGCGGATCGATGGCAAGATTGTCGGAAACGTCACGGGCCGGGTCGACCAGTCGAGCATTCTGGTGATCTCGGAGACCGCAACCGTCAGCGGTGAAATATCGGCCGACCACATCATTGTCAATGGCCGCGTCAACGGGCCGGTGCACGCGCGTGTGATGCTTGAATTGCAGCCCAAGGCGCGCATTCAGGGCAATGTGTATTACATCGCCCTCGAGATGCATCAGGGGGCCATCATTGACGGCCAGTTGAGTCCGGGCCTTGAAGGTGCCGATAAACCCACGTTAAAATTGGCGTCAAACAACAGCCAGCTGAATTGTTGAGCGATTTGCTGTAGTATTACATCATTCCATTTTCCGGAGTAGCCATGAATTCCGTTGCCGAAGACACCCAGATTGAAATGCCGAGCCCGATTCTTTTCACCGACAGCGCGGCCGCCAAAGTGGCCGACCTGATTGCCGAAGAGGGCAACCCAGACCTGAAATTGCGCGTCTTTGTGCAGGGCGGCGGCTGTTCGGGCTTCCAGTACGGCTTCACTTTTGACGAAGTCACCAATGAAGACGACACCACGATGACCAAGAACGGCGTGTCGCTGCTGATTGACGCCATGAGTTACCAGTACCTGGTTGGCGCCGAAATCGACTACAAGGAAGACCTGCAAGGCGCACAGTTCGTGATCAAGAATCCGAACGCCACCACCACCTGTGGCTGCGGATCGAGTTTCTCCTGACCTCCGACCGGCTGCGGCTGCGTTAGCCGTAGCCCGTTCTGTCCTCCGTTGACCAAGGCTCAGGCCGGGTAGATCGACCCCAGAATGCGGGCGCCAACGGCGCCCGTTACCGTTTTCAGGCTCGCTGTTTCACGCAATACCGTTTTTCGCGCCAGCCAGGCAAACGCAGCGGCCTCGACCTGCAAGGGTGGCAATCCGTGGGACGCCGACGAGCGCACCCGCAGGTAAGGCAGATGCGACTGCAGGCGCCGCATCAGTTGCCCGTTGTGGGCGCCGCCGCCGCAGACGATCAATTCCTGGCAGTCAGACCCATAGCGCGTGATGCCGGCTGCGCACACGCTGGCCGTCAGTTCGGTCAGGGTGGCTTGCACATCGACCGGCGCCAGGGGTGGCACCTTGACAAGCCGCTGGGTCAGCCAGTTCAGGTTGAACAGCTCACGCCCGGTGCTTTTCGGAAGCGGCAGGGAAAAATAGGGTTCATCCAGTAGAACCGCCAGCAGGGCGTCATCAGCCTGGCCTGAGGCGGCCCAGGCGCCATCGGCGTCAAAAGCCTGCCCAAGATGCTGCTGGCACCAGGCGTCGAGCAGCGCGTTGCCGGGGCCGCAGTCGAATCCGATCACATCCCCCTCCGGTTGGGGGCCCAGCACGGTCAGGTTGGAGATGCCGCCGATGTTGAGCGCGGCGATCGTTTCGCCCGGTACGCCGAATACCGATTGATGAAAGGCCGGTACCAGCGGCGCGCCCTGACCGCCGGCGGCAACATCGCGGCTGCGAAAGTCCGCGATGACGTCGATGCCGGTGAGTTCAGCCAGCAGCGCCGGGTTGTTGAGTTGCAGTGTGTAGCCGGTGCCGTCGAAGGCCTGTGGCTGATGCCGCACGGTCTGGCCATGGGCACCGATGGCAGCAATCTGCTCAGCGCCGCAACCCGACTGCCGGAGCAGATCGGCCGCCACCTGCGCATAGACGCGCACCAGCGAGTTGGCTGCCAGCGCGGCGCGGTGCAGCTCGTTGTCGCCGGGGCGGTTCAGGGCCAGCAGTTCCCGCATCAAAGCCGGTGCCAAAGGGGCGTTGGCATGCGCCAGAACCCGAAGCCGGGGACCCGAAAAATCGGCCACTACGCCGTCGACGCCATCCAGCGATGTGCCAGACATCAGGCCGATATAGAGGTCAGACACGCCGGGTGCCTTCGCCGCGAACCTTACTCGACGCTGCCTTGCTGCAGTGTCGCTGCCGCCGCCAGGGCGATGCGGCTTTCAGCCGCGAGGCGTGCGAATGTGCTTCTGGCCGCCGCCGCCACCGGCACAGATTCGCTTTGTCGGGCAATAATGGCCGGATCGCGATAGATTCCGTTGACACGGAACTCGAAATGCAGATGTGGCCCGGTCGCCCAGCCGCTGGCGCCAACCGCGCCGATGACCTGGCTCTGGCTGACGCTCGCGCCCTTGCGCACGCCGATCCGGCTGAGGTGCGCGTAGACCGTTTTGTAGTCGTTGCGATGCTTCAGGATGATGACATTGCCGTAGCCATTTTGAACGCCGGCGAACTCGACCACGCCATCACCGACACTGCGCACGGGCGTGCCCTGCGGAGCGCCGTAATCGACGCCCTGGTGCGCGCGCATGGCATGCAGGATCGGATGAAAGCGCATCTTGAAACCGCTTGTGATCCGGGAAAATTCCATCGGCGAGGCAAGGAAAGCACGGCGCAGGCTTTGGCCGTCGAGCGTGTAATAGCCGCCCTTGCTGCGGCTGTCGGCCGCGCGCGCGCTGACGCCCGCCGGGGCGCTGCCGCTACCCGCCAGGGGATCCTGAAACCACATCGCCTGAAAGGCCTTGCCCTTGTTCACGAACTCGGCACTCAAGACGCGTCCGGCGCGCAGCGGTTCGCCGTCGCCCTCCAGCGTCTCGTAGACCACGGAAAAGCGGTCGCCCTTGCGCAGGGCGCGGTGGAAGTCGATGTCCCCGGCGAATATTTCGGCCAGTTGGGTGGCGACGCTGTCAGGAATTCTGGCCTCATCGGTCGCGCCGAACAGCGAACTCTGGATGGTGCCGCTGGCAAGCCGGCTGGAGGCGCTCAGGGCGGCGACTTCAATGCGCGCCTCGAAGCCGGACGCGCCTCGCTCAACAATGAGTCGGTTGAAATTGCCGTTGTCCTCCGGGCTCCAGCGCGCGCTGAGCGTGGTCAGCTGGTTGCTGTCGCTGGTTTCGGCCGTGACGCTGCGCCCGCCGCGCCCGAGCAGCGCCTGGCGCGTCAGGGTATTGGAGCGAAGAAAGGCCGCCGCCGCTGCATCGTCGACGCCCAGGCGGGCAAGCAGGGTTTCGGCGGTGTCGCTGGAGCGGGTGATGTCCGAGCGGAACAGCTTGAACGATTCAATCTTCAAGTCTGGCGGCGCGTTCAACGGCAGGGCCGATACCGGCTCCAGCAGTTCCCGCACCGGCAACTCCGAGGCATCCGGCGCCAGGGTTGCCACGGCAAATGCGCCGCCCCCGCCACCGAGTATCAGCGCCGCAATGGCCGCCGTGAGGTGTCGGGGGAATCGCTTGGCTGTCAGGCTGAGGTGCGCCAACAAGCCACTGCCGCTGCTAACTATCTTGTTTGTCAAAAGAACGGTTCCAGATGAGGTGCGGGCTGCGCCTGAGAAGGCAGATCAGGGTGGTCAGCCACGCCGGCGAACTAAAATCGCGAAATAGAGCGAAGGCAGAGTATAACTTCGCCATATTCCACCGCATCAAGACTAACCCTTATGAATCAAGCAGCGCCGCCCGAGTTTCCCGTGACCGACCGTGTGCGCGAGGCCTTGGCCGTGTCTTTGCGGGCTTGCGAGGAGTTGATTCCGCAGGATGACTGGGTCAGGAAGCTGGCGCGATCGGAGGCGACCGGCACGCCGCTACGCATCAAGCTTGGACTGGACCCGACGGCGCCCGACATCCATATCGGCCACACCGTGGTGCTCAACAAGATGCGGCAACTGCAGGATCTGGGCCATACCGTCATCTTTCTGATTGGTGATTTCACCACCCTGATCGGCGACCCGTCGGGCCGCAACAGCACGCGCCCGCCCCTGTCGCGCGAGCAGATCGAAGTCAATGCGCAGACCTACTACCGGCAGGCGTCGATGGTGCTGGACCCGTCGAAGACCGAAATTCGCTACAACAGCGAATGGGGCGACGCCCTGGGTTCGCGCGGCATGATTCAATTGGCCGCGAAGTACACCGTGGCCCGCATGATGGAGCGAAACGACTTTCACGAGCGCTTCAAGACCGGCGCGCCGATCAGCGTGCACGAGTTCCTGTACCCGCTGATGCAGGGTTACGACTCGGTAGCGCTCAAGAGCGATCTGGAACTGGGCGGCACCGACCAGAAATTCAATCTGCTGATGGGACGGCACCTGCAGGCGGAGTACGGCCAGGAGCCGCAATGTATCCTGACCATGCCGCTGCTCGAAGGGCTCGACGGCGTCGAAAAAATGTCCAAGAGCAAGAACAATTACATTGGCATCGCCGAAGACGCCAACACCATGTTCGCCAAGGTGTTGAGCATCTCGGATGTGCTGATGTGGCGCTGGTTCACGCTGCTGAGCTTCAGGAGCGAGGCCGAGATCGCCGCCCTGAAAGCCGAAGTGACCGCGGGTCGCAACCCGAAAGAGGCCAAAGTGGCGCTGGCCAGGGAGATCACGGCGCGGTTTCATTCGGTCGCCGCCGCTGGCGCGGCAGAGCAGGATTTCATGAACCGCAGCAAGGGGGGTGTGCCCGATGAAATTCCCGAACTGTCATTGCCGCTCGGCGCGGGCGACGCAGTCCTGGGCCTGGGCGCCGTGCTGAAGCTGGCCGGCCTGACCGCCTCCGGCGGCGAGGGCAATCGCCTGATCGATGGCGGCGGCGTGCGCATTGATTCGGTCGTCATCAGCGACAAAGGGCTGAAACTGGGCCGGGGTACCTATGTGCTGCAGGTTGGCAAGCGCAAGTTTGCCCGGGTCACGCTGGCTTAGGCAGACATGGTGTCCTTGCTGCCGACCCGCTGGCTGACCCCGTCGCGGCTGTTGTGGGCCTCGGTGCTGGTGGCGATCATCACCATCACGCTCAAGACACTGGCCTGGTACGTCACCGGCTCGGTCGGCTTGCTCTCTGATGCCATGGAGTCGTTTGTCAACCTGGCCAGCGCCACCTTCGCGCTGATGATGGTCACCATCGCACAGCGACCGGCCGACGAGGATCATCCCTACGGGCATCACAAGGCCGAGTATTTTTCCTCCGGTTTCGAGGGCGTCCTGATTGTCGGCGTCGCCATCGGCATTGTCTGGGCGGCGGTTTCGCGCTTGCTGGAGCCGCAACCGCTGCAGGCCCTGGGCTGGGGCTTGGCTTTGTCGGTCCTGAGTTCCGCACTCAACGGCTTGCTGGCCTGGATCATGTTCAGCACCGCCAGGGTGCACCGATCCATCGCGCTGGAGGCGGACGCCAGGCATCTGGTGACGGATGTCTGGACCTCCGCCGGCGTGGTGGTCGGCCTGGCCGGCGTGGCGGTAACGGGCTGGCTCTGGCTCGACGCCGTGACAGCGATCGGGGTCGCTCTCAATATCCTGTGGGAGGGTGGCCACCTGATGTGGCGTTCGTCGCAGGGCCTGATGGACGAGGCGGTTGAACCCGAGGTGCTGCGCGAGATCCAGAAAACGCTGGCCGACTTTGACCATCACACGATCCGTTTTGATCACGTGACGAGCCGTCGCTCCGGGCAGCGCCGATTCGTCGACTTGCATATGCACATGCCGGCCAGTTGGTCGCTCGGGCGCGCCGCCGCGGTGCGCACCAGCGTTGAGCAGGCCTTGATGAGCGCGGTGCCGGGGCTGCGCGCGACCATCCAACTGCTTCCCAGCGATGTCGAGGCCCATTTTGATGATGCCCGGGATCTGATATGAACGCTTCTCGGCTTGTTCCGTGATCGCCCTGCTGCAGCGCGTCAGCCAGGCGCAGGTGCGGGTCGACAACGTGGCGGTGGGCGCCATCGGGCCGGGCCTGCTGGTGCTGTTGTGTGCGGAGCAGGGCGACCGCGAGGCGCAGAGCGACCGACTGCTGGCCAAGATCGGCAAGCTGCGCATCTTCAGCGATGACGCCGGCAAGATGAATCGCAGCGTGCAGGACATGGACGGGCGCGGCACAGCGGGCGGCCTGCTGGTGGTCAGCCAGTTCACGCTGGCCGCTGATGCGAGCGGCGGCAATCGGCCGAGCTTCACAGCCGCTGCCAGCCCGCAGGACGGTCGCCGGCTCTTCGATTACTTTGTGGCGCGGGCACGGCTCGTGCATCACGATGTTCAGACCGGGCAGTTTGGCGCTGATATGCAGGTCCATCTGGTGAACGACGGGCCGGTGACGATTCCCTTGCGCATCGCTCCTGAGCCACATCAAACGCGGGCCGTTTGACCCCCGGTTTCTGGACCGGCGATGTCATAATCATCGCCATGCCCAGGGTCGACCTGCGATATGCCAAGAAATAGTCTCAAGCTCAAGATCAGTTTGTATCTGTACATCGTCCTTTCAACGGCGATGGTGCTGTTTACGTTGCTGATACTCAAGCAGCGGCAGGATGAACTTCAAAGCGTGGTGGCCCGCCATGTGACCCAGATTTCGGAGACCGTGGTCGCCAGCACGCGCTACACGATGCTCGTCAACAAGCGCGATATCGTCGAGAAGATCATCGAGGACATCGGACGGCAAAAGGGCATTGAGCGCATCCGGGTGATCAGCAAGGACGGCACGATCATTCATTCGAACCGCAAATCCGAGGTTGGCTATTCGGTCGAACAAAAAGACGACTCCTGCATCAGCTGCCATCAGACCAGCCAGCCCCTGACGCAGGTGCCCGACGACAAGCGCTGGAAGATTGTGGAAACCGCCGGTGGGCACCGGGTGCTTGGCACCATGCACGCCATTCGCAACGAACCCTCATGCTCGTCGGCTTCGTGTCATGAGCATCCGGCAAACCTGTCGGTGCTGGGCGTTGTGGATGTGGCCTACTCGCTTGACGAGATGGACCAGTCGATGAAGACCCATGCGATCTACGTGATGGCCATTTCGATCGGCTTCATCTTCCTCTTTTCCCTGACGCTCGGCATCCTGCTCAAACGCCTGATCTACCGTCCGCTGAGAGACCTTGAATCGGGCGCCGAAAAAGTGACTGCCGGTCAACTCGATCACGACATTCCGGTGCGCAGCAACGATGAATTTGGCCGCGTTGCCGGGTCGTTCAACCATATGACCGCGGCGCTCAGCGAGTCACGCCAGGAGATGCAGCAACTGGTGCAGACCCTGGAGTTGAAGGTCGCGGAAAGAACCAAGGAATTGCTGGTGGCCAAGGCGGAAGTGGCACAAGGGGAAAAACTGGCCTCGATCGGCGTGCTGGCCTCGGGCATTGCGCATGAATTGAACAATCCCCTGACGGGTGTCCTGACTTTCACCTCGCTGATGCGCAAAAAGACGCCGGAGGGCAGCGAGGACGCCGAAGATCTCGATCTGGTGATTCGCGAGACCAAGCGCTGTGCCAGCATCATCAAACGACTGCTTGATTTTGCGCGTGAAAAGGTTCCGGTCAAGGGCTTCTACAGCCTCAATCAGGTGATCGAAGACACGGTGCGTTTTGTTGAGCGCCCGGCCTCCCTGCAGCAGGTCGAAATCGGGACCGAGCTTGATCCGGCGCTGCCACAGGCATGGGGCGATGCGGATTTGATCAAGCAGGTGGTCCTGAATCTGCTGGTCAATGCCCAGCAGGCGATCACCGGCAAGGGAAGCATCACGATCCAAAGCCGCCCGCTGGCGGCTTCAGCCCAGGCCCGGTCGGATGGCGCAGCGGTTCCGATGGTCGAGTTCGTCGTGACGGACACCGGCTGCGGCATCCCGCAGGCCAATCTGCAGCGAATTTTTGATCCGTTCTTCACCTCCAAGGAAGTTGGCAAGGGAACCGGGTTGGGCTTGTCGGTCAGTTATGGCATTGTCAAGGCGCATGGTGGCAGAATCAGCGTCGAAAGCGTGGTCGGAAGCGGAACCACGTTTCGCGTTTGCCTGCCAATCACACCCCCTTTGAATGAAACCGAACCCGTTGCAGATGAGAGTAGCCCATGAGCGCCAGAATCCTGATCGTTGATGACGAGGAGATTGTCATTCGGAGTTGCCGGCGCATCCTGAGCGACAGCGCGTATTCGGTGGACTCCGCGCCCAATGGCACGGAAGCCCTGAGGAAAGTGGAGGAGACCGAGTACGACCTGATGGTGCTCGACATCATGATGCCGGGGATCGATGGCCTGGAGGTCCTGCAGCAGGTGAAGGAGCGGCACCCCGATGTCGACGTGATCATGGTCACCGGGCTGTCGCAAATCCAGACCGCCGTCAAGGCCATGAAACTCGGCGCCTTCGACTATCTTTCCAAGCCGTTTGACCCCGATGAACTCAAGCATGTGGTGGATCGCGCGCTCGAACGCCGGCGCCTGCTGCAGGAGAATCGCAATCTCAAGACCGAGGTTGGCTCCAAGTACCGTTTCGAGAACATCATCGGCTCGAGCGCACCGATGCAGGCGGTTTTTGGGCTGATTGCCAAGTGCGCGCCCACTAACACCACCGTCCTTATCACCGGTGAGAGCGGCACCGGCAAGGAAGTGATTGCCCGCGCCATTCACTACAACAGCCTGCGCAAGGACGCGCCGTTTGTCACCGTCGACTGCAACACGCTGAGCGAAAACCTGCTCGAAAGCGAACTCTTCGGGCACGCCAAGGGCTCTTTTACCGGCGCCGTGGCAAACAAGCGCGGCATGTTCGAAATCGCCAACAACGGCACCCTCTTCCTCGATGAGTTCGGCAATATTCCGCTTTCAACGCAGGCCAAGCTGCTGCGCGTCATCCAGGAGCGCGAGTTCAGGCCGGTTGGCAGCACCGTGATCCAGAAAACCAACGTGCGTCTGGTCGCCGCCACCAACAAGGATCTGAAGGCGATGGTGGCGACTGGAAACTTCCGAGAGGATCTTTACTACCGCATCAATGTCTTTCCGATCCACGCTCCTGCCTTGCGCGAGCGGCGCGACGATATCCCGGCGCTGGCCTTCCACTTTCTGAAGGCCTTCTGCAATGAACTGGAAAAACCGGTGCCGGAGATTTCCGAGGCCGCGATGAGCACGCTGGTCAATTACGACTGGCCCGGCAACGTCAGGGAACTTGAGAACACCATCCATCGGGCCGTGATTCTGGCGTCCGACAAGCCGATCCATCAGGCGCACCTTGTCAATATCATCGATACCTCACCCCGGCTTGATCTGGAGGTGCCGAGAACCGGCGAGGATCTCAAGCGATTGAAGAAGATAGCGCGTGAGAAATCGGTGGAGGATGTCGAGAAATTGTTCATTCAGGAGACGCTGCGCAGAAACGCGTCGAACGTGACCCGAAGCGCCGAAGAAACGGGCATGCAGCGCTCAAATTTCCAGGCGCTGATGAAGAAGTACAACATCCGGGTGCGCGACACCGAATACGATCCGGACGAGGCCGAACCGTCCTGAGGCAGGCCGTTCCGCCTCAGTGCGTGCCGTCCTGCGCGGGCTCGTCCTCCACTTCTTCGTAGCCGGTAATCATCGCCTTGAAGTGCGCCGACGCCGTGTGGCCGAGGCTGGCCAGATAAACGTGCACGATCATGAAGCCGCAGAACACGATAAACAGCAGCACATGCACCGTGTCGACAACGCGCACACCACCGAGCATCTCGACGATCGACGAGAAGCGTCCCACATCCCAAAGCAGCAGGCCGGTGAAGAACATGATGGGCACCAGCAGCATCATGATGATCTGGTAGAGCATGCTTTGCAGGGCGTTGAACTTCTTGTAGGCGCTTGGATGGTGCGGGTTGGGCTCGCCCCTAAAGATGCCGTAGCCGTAGAACTGGATCTGTCGGAAACTGGCCTCGAAGTACTTTTTCGGACTCAACTCGGGGTGATAGACCTTGATCTTGTCGCTCGACAGGTAGTAGCCCAGCCAGACAAAGAAGTTGGCGATCAAAATAAAGCCGATCCAGTTGTGAACCACCACCGCGGTCCTGAAGGGCATCAACTGGAACAGGTCGAGGTACCTGATCTGCAGTCCTGTGGCAATCAGCAACAGGAAACCCAGGGCGTTGGTCCAGTGCCAGAGCCTGACCGGCAGGGGGTGGATATAAAGTTTTTCCATGTGGATCTCCTGCTATTTTGAGGCTTCGTCACCATGGCGACGCTGAGCCATTGGAGCGGTCTTGCCGGCGCCCTGGGCCGCAGCCAGTCTTTCGGCCTCGAGTTTTTCACGCACGCCCTTGAACAGCCGCTTGACCGTCATGTGGCCAATGGGCACGCCGAGCGCACCCACGACCACCAGCACCAGCAGGATGTCGAGCAGTTTTATGCGAGTGCTGCCGATGGCATAGAAGCCGCGTACCGAATCGACTGAGGCGATCGAGGTCAGCACACCCGCCTGGACCCCGTGGCGCAAAGGTCGGCCATCCGGTCCGGCGATGGTCAGTGTCACGCTCTGGAACGGCGTGGCGCCGGCCTGATGGCAGACATTGCAGTCCTTCAGCGCTTTCGATTTTTCGCTGAGCTGATGGGCCTCGACGCCGGAGCGCACCTCGAGGCGGCCGCGCAGGACGGTCTTTCCGCCGGCCCCGTCCCGGTTGAATTCCTTGAGCAGGCTCAGCAGCGCCATTTCATCAAGCCCCATGTTTTTCGCGTCGGCCGCCACTGTCAACCGGTCGAACTGCGGCACCCCGGTCTTCTCCGAGACCTGGTGCTTTTCAACGCCGTCGTACAGTCTGAGATTGACCCTGCGCTGCGCATCCGGGGCATGACAGGCCGGGCAGGAGATGGCTTCAAAGTGGCGGTCCGTGTTGGGTAGCCAGTCTTTGTGAAGCTCTGAAGCATTCTTGTGGCATGAAATGCAGGCGTCCTTCACCCCGCTGCCCAGGGACGCCGCCTTGACGTCGTGAGCCTGGTGGCAATTGGCGCAAAGGGGAGCGGATTTGCCTTTCGCAACGCGCTCCAGACCATGCACATCCTTGGCATAGGCCTTGAAGATATCCTCGTGGCACTTTGCACACGGGGTGTCGGCAATCGGGCTGATGATCTTGGCTGAGAGAACCGTGTGCGGGTTGTGGCAGTCAGAGCACAGCGGCGCCTTCTTGCTGCCGGCTTTGATCAAGGCGGCGTGGACGCTGTCGTCATACTGGGTAAACTTTTTCTTGTGGCAATCACGGCAGGTCTCGCGCATGCTGAGCGAGAAATCGCGCTTGCTGGCGATCGATTTCTTTTCCTTGCTATGGGTCTTGGCCTCGATATTCGAATGGCAGTCCTCGCAACTGGTGCCGTTGTGCATGGACTCGACATAAGCCTTCGTCGAGATCGACAGGGAAAGAACCTCGCCATTCTCAAGCTTCTTCACCTGGTCCGCCTTGTCGTGACAACTCAGGCAGGCTTGGTCTTCCTTTGACAATTCGCCTCCGGCCGCGTGCGCGGCCAAACCGGTCATCGAGATCACCATGGCCAGCAGGCTGCCAAGGAGCAAGTTCATTGGGTGTGATGAAAAAATCGTTTTTCCCAGTGCCCGGAAGCGTTTCATTCGGGTTCCCCTTCTTATTGGCTTTCTTACGGCAAAAAACCATCAGAGCGGATTTTCCGCCCTGATGGGGTCAACTTTTAGCCGCAGGCAGATTTGATTGCGACATTCGTGATATAGCTCAATGCTTTATTCCTTTGGGGCCTTCCTCGACAAGGCCTGCACGCCAATCTTGGCAATCATCACCATGCCGACAAAGGGCAGCATCACGGCATAGGCCAGGCCGATGAAGGGCGCCGCCAGGAATAGCGCAATGTTCTTGATCCGGCTCTCGGGTCGGGCGACGGCCGCAGCCGGCAGTTCCTCGACCGCAGCATCAGCGGCAACTTCGGGAGCAGGGGTCGCAACCGGCGTGCACAGTGCGTGGGCTGCACTCTGCTCGATCATCTCGGGCGAGAGCGGCTTGCGCACGAACTCCGAGACCCCGGCTGCCTTGGCCCGTGCCTCGTTCTCGCTCGTGCCATAGCCGGTGATGATGACCACGGGCGTCCAGGGCTGGCTGGCCTTGACGCGCTCGGCCAGTTCCACACCATCCATGCCCGGCATCTTGATGTCGGTAAACACCACATCAAAAGACTGCTCGCGCATCTGCTTCAAAGCCTCATGGGCATTCTCCACCGTCGTAACGACGTAGCCCTTCTTCTCCGACAGGACGCGATTGAAACTCTTGCCGACAACGGCGTCATCATCGACAACCAGAACTTTACGCAGTGCACTCATGATTCTCTCTCCTTCAATAAATCAGTCTGATCAGCAAAATCGCTGCAAATACTCAACACAACTTCAAAAAACGGTTCCTTGCTCTTACTGGATGGCCGCGCGCTGAACCTGCTGGTCGCAGCGCAGCATCCATTTCTTGTGCATCATCGCGCCGTTGGCGGCGTTGACCACATCGTCCGGCCCGATCGGTTTGGCGAGATAGTCGTAGGCACCCAGCGTGACCGCCTCCTTGGCAGATTCGACCGCGGGGTAGCCGGTGATCATGATCACTTCGCTCTCGGGCCATTTTTCCTTGATGGTTTTCAGAACCGACATGCCGTCCATTCCTGGCATGCGCTGATCCAGCAACACAACATCGAAAGGGTGCTGTCCCATCATTTGCAATGCATCGCTACCGTTCTTGACCGTTTCCACCTTGCAACTCCCACCGGACAGCGCCCTGAGATAGCTAAGCCGGACGACCTCTTCATCATCCACCACGAGGATCTTGGTTGTTTGATTCATTTGGCTTACCTCTGCTTCCTTGAGTTTGTTGACTCTGTCCATGCAAGGCCTGTGCCAAAGTGGTTGCGGATATTTTTCTTTTTGTTATCAACAACTTAGGATAAGAGAGCGGCGCAGGCCAGGATCTTCAATCAATTTTTCCAGCATCAAGGTACATTTTTTTTGTACAAAGTTTTCGGAATCACATGGAATTCCCAATTCGGTCAGAGGGGCGGTCCGCTTTTTCAGAGAACATTTTTTATGTGCAGGGAGATTGATTTCCCTGGGCGGCATGCGGGGGAACTCTGGTCCGGGCCCCGCAAGTCCCCGGTTTGGCGGCACAGCGTCGGCCTTGACACAGATCAGAGACTGCTCAGATCATGTCCGGAGGCCACCGGAACCCGCGCAAAATAGGGCCGTGTCTGCGAGTTCACTCTGATCTGCAGGCTCTTGCCGGTGTGTTTATCCGACAAATCGAAACAAATGGAACTAAGAAGGGAAATTGGGCAATGAAATTTTCAATTCCACAGAAACTGGTCACCGTTTCAATCCTCGGCGCCGCGGCGCTCGCATTTTCTGGCGCTTCCAGCGCCGCGGTCAACGCTGACGCGGCTGCCGCATTGGCTAAGAAGAGCGACTGCCTGAAATGCCATGCGATCGACAAGGACAAGAAGGCCTCGTCGTTCAAGAAGGTGGCTGAGAAGTACAAGGGCAAGGCAGACGCCGAGGCGAAACTGGTCGATTCGCTGACCAAGGCACCCAAGGTCAAGCAAGCCGACGGCACGGAAGAAGAGCACAAGGTCGTCGCCACCAAGGACATGGCCGAGATCAAGAATCTGATCGGCTGGATTCTGGCCCAGTAGGCCTCAGGGACGAGGCAGGCGCTTCATCCCTGGTAGGGGTTTTCGAACCCGAGACGGTCAAGGATGAGGGCCTCGCGGGCTTCCATTTCGAGCGCGTCGCGCTTGCCGGTTTCGTGGTCCCAGCCCTGCGCGTGCAGGGCGCCATGGACCAGCAGGTGCGCGTAGTGGGCCTGCAGTGTCTTGCCGTTCTCCAGTGCTTCCTGCCTCACGACGGGCGCGCACAGCACGAGGTCGGCGCTGACGACCGGCCCTTGTGCATAGCCAAAGGTCAGCACGTTGGTGGCGTGCTCCTTGTGCCGGTAGTCCCGGTTCAGCGCCTTGCCCTCTTCGGCGTCGACGATGCGCACGGTGATTTCCGCGTCATGCTGCAGCGCGTGACGAATCCAGCGCACCACCTTGTGGCGCGGCAGCGCGGCGCGGTGCAGCGCAGCGTCGCGCAGCGCGCCGAACTGCAGTGACAGTGTCAGTTGTTTGAGCATGGCTCAGGAGGGCGACGCGGGCCGGCTGCGCTGGGCGTCGTAGGCGTCGACAATCCGTGCCACCAGCGGGTGGCGCACAACGTCGGCGCTCGTGAAACGGCAGATCGAAATCCCTTTCACGCGTTTGAGCACGCGCTCGGCGTCGATCAGGCCGCTGAGCTGGGTTTTTGGCAGGTCGATCTGGCTGACATCACCGGTCACCACCGCTTTGGAGCCAAAGCCGATGCGAGTCAGGAACATCTTCATCTGCTCCGGCGTGGTGTTTTGCGCCTCGTCCAGAATCACAAACGCAGTGTTCAGCGTGCGTCCGCGCATGAAGGCCAGCGGCGCAATTTCAATGGTCTGACGCTCGAGCGCTTTTTGCACCTGCTCAAAACCCATCAGGTCGTACAGGGCGTCGTACAGCGGTCGAAGGTAAGGGTCTATCTTTTGCGCCAGATCGCCTGGCAAATAGCCGAGCCGCTCGCCCGCTTCGACGGCCGGTCGTGTCAGGACGATGCGCTGCACCGCGCTGCGCTGCAGCGCATCGACGGCGCAGGCCACGGCGAGGTAAGTCTTGCCGGTGCCGGCCGGACCGATGCCGAACGTGATATCGTGGCCGGCGATATTGTCCATGTAGCTGGCCTGGTTGATGGTGCGGGGCTTGAGGTCGCTGCGCTTGGTCTTGAGCGCCGGGCCGTCGGCGTCATCCATGCCCGCGTCGCCTGCCAGCATCAGTTGCACGGTGGCTGGTTCGATCGGTCGCGCCGCCATCTCGTAGAGGGCTTGGATCATTTCCATTCCGCGTTTCGCGCTGGCCTTGGTGCCATCGACCTTGAACTGTTCGTGGCGGTGTGCAATCTTCACTTGCAGCGCCACCTCGATGGTGCGCAAATGCTCATCCATCGGACCGCACAGGTGCGACAGGCGGGTGTTGTTGGGCGGGGAAAACAGGTGTCTGAGAATCAAGTTGATAATTCCTGAAAAGGGCTATCCATGATAGGCAATAAATGATCGGCAAACTCACGGGCATCTTGAGCGACAAAAATCCACCCCAGGTGCTGGTGGACTGCAACGGCGTGGGCTATGAAGTGCAGGTGCCGATGAGCACCTTCTACAACCTGCCGGACCTGGGCAGCAAGCTCAGTCTGCTGACACACTTCGTGGTGCGCGAAGACGCCCAGATTCTTTATGGATTTGCCAGCGCCCAGGAGCGCGAGGCGTTCCGCCAGTTGATCAAGATCTCGGGCGTCGGTCCGCGCACCGCCTTGTCGGTACTCTCGGGCATGAGTGTCGGCGAACTGGCGCAGGCGGTGACACTGCAGGAAGCCGGCCGGCTGGTCAAGGTGCCCGGCATCGGCAAGAAGACAGCCGAGCGTTTGCTGCTGGAGCTCAAAGGCAAGCTCGGGGCCGATATCGGCGTGTCGGCCAGCGTCGCCAACGTCGCCCAGGCCGACATCCTGCAAGCTCTGCTCGCGCTCGGTTACAGCGACAAGGAGGCGGCGCTGGCGCTCAAGGCGCTGCCGACCGAGGTCGGCGTCAGCGAGGGCATCAAGCTCGCGCTCAAGGCGCTCTCGAAGGCATAGGCTCGTTCGAAAATATGTTTGCCAGCACCCTTTGGCAAGCCAGTGCCGGCTATAGTCAGATCTGATTCAGAGACCCCAGCCGCCGTGAGCATTCAAACCGACGATTTCAGCCCATCGCCCGCGAAGCGCATCGTTTCGGGCGCGCCGGTCTCGCCCCATGAAGAGGCCATCGAGCGCGCCTTGCGTCCAAAGCTGCTTGGCGAGTACGTGGGGCAGCTCAAAGTGCGCGAGCAACTGGAGATCTTCATCAGTGCCGCCAAAATGCGCGACGAGGCGCTGGACCACGTCCTGCTGTTCGGTCCGCCCGGGCTGGGCAAGACCACGCTCTCGCACATCATCGCGCACGAGTTGGGCGTGAACCTGCGCCAGACCAGCGGCCCGGTGCTGGAAAAACCCAAGGACCTCGCCGCCCTGCTGACCAATCTGGAGAAGAACGATGTTCTCTTCATTGACGAGATTCACCGCCTTTCGCCGGTGGTCGAAGAGATTCTGTATCCTGCTCTCGAAGACTACAAGATCGACATCATGATCGGAGAGGGGCCGGCGGCGCGCTCCATCAAGCTCGATCTGCAGCCCTTCACCCTGGTCGGCGCCACCACCCGCGCCGGCATGCTGACCAATCCGCTGCGCGACCGCTTCGGCATCGTGGCCCGGCTGGAGTTTTATACGCCCGAGGAACTGGCCCGCATCGTCAAGCGCAGCGCCGGACTGCTCAAGGTGCCGGCGGATGAAGAAGGCGGCTTCGAGATTGCGCGGCGCGCGCGCGGCACGCCGCGCATCGCCAACCGCCTGCTGCGCCGCGTGCGCGACTATGCCGACGTCAAGGGCGTGGGACAGATCACACTGGACATCGCCAACCGCGCGCTGGCCATGCTCGACGTCGATCCGCAGGGCTTCGACCTGATGGACCGCAAACTGCTGGAAGCCGTGATTCACCGCTTTGACGGCGGGCCGGTTGGCCTGGACAACATTGCCGCGAGCATTGGCGAGGAGCGCGAAACGATCGAAGACGTGATCGAGCCCTACCTGATCCAGCAAGGCTATTTGCAGCGCACACCGCGCGGGCGCATCGCCACGCTGGCCGCCTACCGGCATCTGGGCGTGACGCCGCCCAGGAATGACGTCGACCTGTTTGACGCCTGAGCCGGTGCGCGCGTCAGTTCGATCCTGATCTGGCGTTGTGCACGATCAGGAACTGGGCCGTGTAGTAGCTGCTCAGCACCCACAGGGACACCCAGGGCAAGGGCTGCACAAACCGGTTGATGGCGATCAGCGAGTCGCTCAGCATGAAGATGCAGGCGCCCAGCGCTACGGCGCTCGAAGCCGGGCTGCCAAGCGACCTGGCCCGCCCGATGGCTTGCGCCACCATCAATGCGATCACGCTCACATAGGCCGCAACGGCCAGCTTGAGAACCGGGTCGCCCAGACCCGCCCAGACCCAGCCGTACATGGCCGCACCCACCACCAGCGTGCCCGCCAGCGCGCGACGATTGGGGAACCAGGGCACGCCCTGGCGAAACAGGGCGATGTAGAACAGATGGGCGACCAGGAAGGAAGCGAGCCCGGGGATGAAGTAGCCGCCAGGCAGCATCAGGAACACATCACCGGCGAGCGAGGCCGCGAGTGCCGCCACCAGCAAGCCATCAGTCTGTCTTGCTGCCTGCGCCTTGCCTGCTGGCGTCAGGACGAACAGGATGGCCAGCAGCATCGTCAGGGGCTTGGCTATGAAGTGCAGTGTCATCCAGCCCAGCGTGCTGCTCGCGGTCGCCATGACGGCTGAGAGGAGAAACAGGCGCTCCGGATCGGCGAGGCGTCCAACACTCGCGCGGTCTGTGGTTTCAGGTGCTGGTTTCATCGAGCGTCTCATCGTCTTCGAGATGCCGTGTGTCGGCCCAGCCCACCAGCGTCAAGCCGTCCGGCGTCCACAGCAGGCGGTTGATGGTGGCATTGCCCAGGTTCCAGCTGCGCGGGGAATGCAGGTCCTGGCCGGTGGCGACCCGGTATAGCACGTCGAGTACGCCGCCGTGGGCGACCAGCACAATCTGCTCGCCCAGATGGCGCTGCGCCAATTCGGAGGCGGCAGCGACGATGCGCTGGCGCAGGTCCTGCAAGGATTCGCCGCCCTCGGGTTTCCACAGCGGGTCGCGCTTGCGCCACTGCAGCGCGGCGTCGGGCCAGAGGCCTTCGATCTGGCTGAAAGTCTTGCCTTCAAAGATGCCAAAACCGCGCTCCCGCAGGGCTTCGATCGGCTGCGGCGTCTGTCCGGTGGCGCCGGCGATGGTGCATGCCGTTTCCCATGCGCGCAGCAAATGGCTGGAGTAAACGGCGCTCACCTGTTCGCTTGCCAGCGCCTGCGCCGTACGCCGTGCCTGCCAGCGTCCGGTGGCATTGAGCTCGATATCGAGTTGCCCCTGGATCCGGGCGTCGACATTCCACGCGGTCTCGCCGTGGCGGATGGCGATGATGCGGGTGGCTTGCATGGGTCAGAGGTCCGCCATCTGCATGCCGGGCAGGGTTGGCAGGCTGAACTCTTCTGCGTCAAACGCCTTGTCGCCGTCGGTGTCGGGCATTCCGGTGACCTTGATGTCCCGGAAGTTGTGGCGTCTGGCGTCCATGAGGTGCGAGGGCACCACGTTGTGCAGCGCGGTGAACATGCTCGCGACGCGTCCGGGGTGCTTCTTGTCCCATTCACGCAGCATGTTGCCGATCTGCTGGCGTTGCAGGTTCTCCTGGCTGCCGCACAGCGAGCAGGGAATGATCGGAAACCCGCGGTGCGCTGCCCAGCGCGCCAGGTCCCTCTCGGCCACGTTGGCGAGCGGTCGGATCACGACGTGGCCGCCATCGTCGCTGACCAGCTTGGGCGGCATGCCCTTGAGCTTGCCGCCAAAGAACATGTTCAGGAAAAAAGTCTGCAGCATGTCGTCGCGGTGGTGGCCGAGCGCAATCTTGCTGATCTTGAGCTCGTCGGCGACACGGTACAGAATACCGCGGCGCAGGCGGCTGCACAGGCTGCACATGGTCTTGCCTTCAGCGATCACTTTTTTCACGATGCTGTAGGTGTCCTGCGTTTCAATGTGAAACGCGATGCCGAGTCGCTTAAGGTAGTCGGGCAGTATGTGCTCGGGAAAGCCAGGTTGTTTCTGGTCCAGATTGACGGCGATCAGCTCGAAGCGGATCGGCGCGCGGGCCTGCAGCTTGAGAAGAATGTCGAGCAGGCCGTAGCTGTCCTTGCCGCCTGACAGGCAGACCATCACGCGGTCTCCGTCTTCAATCATGTTGAAGTCCATGATCGCCTGTCCGACCTGCCGGCAAAGACGTTTTTCCAGCTTGTGGATTTCACGCCCGATTTTTGGTTCCGGTCCGACTTCGCTCGCGGCAGCGACGGCAGGGTTTTCAAGCCATCCGGTATTCAAGGCTTCATCCCGAAGACTTCAACGCCGACCGCCTCGCAGTCTGGATAGACGTCCGGTTTCGCCGTTGACACTCTGGCCGCCTTGACTTTCGGATGTTCGAGCATCGAGCGCAGCACGTCGTCGCACAGGGTTTCCTGCAAGTGAATGTGGCCCTTGGCAACCCGAGCCGATATCGAGCGCCGGATGAAGTCGTAATCAACAACCTCATTGAGGTCGTCCTGCTGCGGCGTTGAAAGGTCCAGAGGAATGTAGAGCTCGACGTTGATGAGGACGCGCTGCTCAGCGGTCTTTTCAAAATCATGAACGCCAATGTTGATGAGCACTTGGTAATTGCGCAAGAACAGCTTTCTGCAGCGACTGCTGAGCATTTCGTTCCATTCGAGTTTCATGCGCTTTTTACCTTTAACAGTTCTTCAACCACAAACATGATGTCGCGTGGCAGGGGAACCAGATGCTGCCCGTTGTCCACGCTAACCGTGGCCCCCGTGATGCCGCCATTTGAAGCAAGGAACAGGCAGGTCCTGGCGACGTCATCCGGATCAGTCGCTCTCTTCAACAAATTGGCCTGCGCGGCCTGCTCGAAATTTTCACGGCTTTGTGGCCCGCTCGCGTACATCAAACCGGGAGCCACGCCGCATACCCTTATTCTCGGTGCCAGGGCCTGGGCCTGCAAGGCGACTGCGCGCTCGAGGGCCAGTTTGCTGATGGTGTAAGTGAAATAGTCGGGATTGAGGTTGAAAACCTTTTGATCAAGAACATGAATCACGCAACTCGGGATCGTCGCATCGGCGGCGACCAGATCCTGTGCCATCCATCGCGTCAGTGACAGCGGTGCCAGCAAATTGACCTGCAACTGCCGCAAGGCCTGCACCGAATCGAAGTCGGTGGCAGAGTCGGGCTCAAAGGCGGAGGCATTGTTTACCAGACAATCGAGTCGCTCGACATGAGATTTGACCTTGGCTACCAATTGCCGGCAGCCGTCTTCGCTTGACAAATCGGCCTGCAGCGCAAGCGCATCGGATCCGGCGTTGCGCAGTTCCTCGATCAGTGCCTCGGCGGCGGCGCGTGACTTGTCGTAATGGCAGAACACTCTCCAGCCGTCCATGGCGAAAAACCGCGCCAGGGTCGCTCCCAGGCGTGCCGCAGAGCCAGTCACCAGCACACTCTTCTTAAGCGACATCGGCAGAACTCTCCACAGCAAGGCGCCTTCTAACGGGCGATGCAACGCCTTCATGGGGCAAACTAGCCAGCAGCGGGGCCGCGTTTCTGGTCAGCCCGCCAGCCCTGATAATTGCCTTCATGACTTTGGCGCGGATTGACAGATCAAGCGCCTCAAGCCAGAAAACCAGTCTGTCCGATTGCGGTTGATGCGATTCCAAAATAGCCTTCGATAATGATGACAACAGCCCACAGTTTAACGAGCGCCCTGCAGGACCATGTGGCACGCATCATCGTCGAGCGTGGTGGCTGGATCGGTTTTGACGAGTTCATGGCACTGGCGCTCTACACGCCCGGGCTGGGCTACTATGCCAATGACAGCGCCAAGTTCGGCAGCATGCCCGATGCCCTGCAGGCGGGCGAGGCCGCTGCGGGCAGCGACTTTGTGACCGCACCGGAGCTGACGCCCCTGTTTGGCAAGGCGCTGGCGAACCAGGTGGCGCAGGCGCTGCAGGTCACGCAAACCAGCGAAATCTGGGAGTTTGGTGCCGGAACCGGCGCTTTGGCGCTGCAGGTGCTGAGCAGCCTGGAGGCCTTGGGCCTGCCTTTGCCGCGCTACAACATTGTCGACCTGTCGGCCAATTTGCGCTTGCGCCAGCAAGCGACACTGGCGAAGTATGCCGACGCCGTGTGCTGGGTCAGCGAGCTGCCCGACAGCCTGCAAGGCGTGGTGCTTGGCAACGAGGTGCTTGATGCGATGCCGGTCAAACTCCTGTTGCGCCTGAGCGGTGTCTGGCATGAGCGCGGAGTGGTTCTCAATGCGGCACCGTCCGGGGCGCAGCAGGAGGGGCAGATTTTTTCCTGGAGCGAACGTCCGACCGATCTGCGTCCACCCTGCCCAATCGAGGGCGAACACGACTACCTCACCGAAGTCCATCCACAGGGCGAGGCCTTTGTCCGCACGCTGGCCGACAAGATCACGGCCGGCGCCGTCTTTTTGATCGATTACGGTTTCCCGGAGCATGAGTACTACCACCCGCAGCGCCACATGGGTACGGTGATGTGCCACCGCAGCCACCGCTCGGACCCCGATCCCCTGCTCGCGCTGGGCCTCAAGGACATCACGGCACACGTCAATTTCACCGGTATCGCGCTGGCCGCGCAGGACGCTGGCCTGGGGGTCCTTGGCTATTGCACGCAGGCCCGCTTTCTGATGAATTGCGGCTTGCTTGGATTGCTCGAAGGGGCCCTGCTCGCGGCGCGCGTGCAGGCACAGCGCCTGGTGATGGAGCACGAAATGGGCGAACTGTTCAAGGTCATCGGCCTGTACCAGGGTGAGCCATGGGAGGCCATCGGGTTTGCTCAGGGCGATCGAACGCACACGCTGTGATGCCTGCGCTCAAATGGTCGTGAAGTCGCGCGTCTGGCGGGTGCCACGAACCTGGTGGATATCGTGCGCTGGACTCTTGCAAAGCGGACTTGATCTATGCTCGCGGACTGTGCAATGCCGCCGGATCTCAAGCCGGCAACGGGGGTAAACATGTTTCGTGTGGTCTTGATGATGTTCCAGTT
Source organism: uncultured beta proteobacterium (assembly GCA_903839085.1). GTDB lineage: Bacteria > Pseudomonadota > Gammaproteobacteria > Burkholderiales > Burkholderiaceae_C > Rhodoferax. Next base: position 23,422 of record CAIMBE010000066.1, read on the forward strand.
GCTCGCGCTTGCGGCCTACAGCAGCCCCGGCGCGGCTGACATGCCGATGCTGCAAGCCCAGGGCAAGTACTGGGTCAAAGCCGATGGCGGGCGCATCGATCTCAAGGGCGTCAACCTGGGCAACTGGTTGATCATGGAATTCTGGATGATGGGGCAGCGATCAGAGGAGATGGACGACCAGTGCACGCTGGAGGCCACCTTCGACAAGCGCTTTGGTTACGCCGAGCGCCAGCGACTGATGAAACTGTTTCGCGACAACTGGATGACCGAGCGTGACTGGGACATGCTGCCGCGCTTTGGTCTGAACCTGGTGCGCCTGCCCTTCATCTGGAGCCTGATCGAGGATGAAATGAATCCGCGCCACTTGCGTGCCGATGCCTGGCACTACCTGGACCAGGCCATTGGGCAGGCCGAGGCGCGCGGCCTGTATGTTGTGCTCGACCTGCATGGCGCGGTCGGCAGCCAGGGGCTGGAACACCACAGCGGCTGCGCCAATCGAAACCTCTACTGGAGCACACCCGAGTACCAGGAGCGCACCATCTGGTTGTGGGAGCAGGTGGCAAAGCGCTACAAGGACCGCGCCAGTGTGGCCGGTTACAGCCTGCTCAACGAGCCTTGGGGTACGACGCCAGAGCAGTTGGCCGGCGTGGTGCAAACGCTCTATGAGCGAGTGCGCGCCGTCGATCCGAATCACGTCATGATCCTGCCGGGCCACAACATGGGCATCGACGCCTACGGCAAGCCCGAGGACAGGGGCATGCTTAACGTGGCGTTCGAGATGCATTTCTACCCCGGCTTCTTCGGTTGGGGAAAGCCGGGTGTCGAGGTGCACCGCGACTGGTTTGCCTGCGGCCCGAATGGCACTGGTGGCAGTTGTGAGTGGAAGGAACGGCTGAAGCGCTTGAACGCGGCGTTCTTTGTCGGCGAGTTTCAGCCCTGGGCAGATGTCGAAAACGACATCGCCGGGCAGGTCACGCGCGCCACCTATGACGCCTACGCGAGCATGGGCTGGGCTTCGGCGGCGTGGTCTTTCAAGCTCGTCAGCAACAGCGGTGGCCAAGGCAAGGTCAACTGGGGTCTGGTCACCAATGCCGAGGGCGTCAAGGTACCAGCGCTCGATTTTGCCAGCGCGCCGCTGGCCGATGTTGAAGCCCTGTTCAGGCAGTTTGGCAGCGTCGCCTACAAGCCGCACCCCGGCGTGATGAAGTGGATGAACAGTGCTGTGGCGCCTGAACCCTTCAAGGTGCGCTGAGCGTCGGCCAGACCCTGATGGAGACTGCATGCGCGCCCTTCGACTTCTCTGGCTGATGCTGTGCGCCGCCTTGACCGCGTCGTGTGCCAGTTCCCTCGTGCCGGCAGAAGGTGACCAGGCAGCGACAACGTCCATGACCGCGCCGGTGCTGCGCGTCATGAGCTACAACATCCGCTGTGGGTCGTGCGAAAACGTTGATGATCCAAACCACTGGAGCCGACGCAAGTCGCTCGTGGCGCAAACTATCCGCTCGGTTCAGGCCGATCTGGTCGGGTTGCAGGAGGCCGAGTTGTTCCAGATAGGGGATTTGATTGCGCTGCTGCCGGAATATGACTGGATGGGTGTCGGCCGCGATGACGGCGCCGAGCAGGGCGAGATGAACGCCGTGCTGGTGCGTCGGGCGGCACTCACGATCAGTTCGCACAAGACGCTCTGGCTGTCCGAAACACCGGAGCGGGTGTCACGCGGCTGGGACGCCGCACTTAACCGAACACTCAGTCTGCTGCAACTGCGCAGTCGGTCTGACGGTCGCGAGTTCATCTTCGCGAACACTCACTTGGACCATGTCGGGCAAGTGGCACGGCGCGAGAGCGCCCGCCTGATTGACGCCACGCTCCAGCGTGAGGCCGGTGGCTTGCCGGTGGTTCTGACCGGGGATCTGAACGATCGGCCAGGCTCGCTCGCGCACCGTCTGCTGACGCGGGCGTTGACCGATGCCGCCGAGGCGTCCCTCACGCCACCGAGCGGCGGTGACCTGACTTTCAACGGCTTTGGTTCCGATCTGCAGGCTGGCAACAAGATCGACTATGTGCTGGTTGACGGATTGACGCAGGTTCTGTCACATCGCGTTCTGAGTGAGCGGTTTGAGGGGCGTTACGCATCGGACCATTACGCCCTGCTGGTCGAAGTTCGGCTGCGCTGAACTCGGGGTGCAGGCAAACTGCCCTTTTGAGCGCGATTAACTGGCTCAACGGGGGACCGGACACCGCGCTCCGAGCGGCACGGTTTCAGCGCTGCGACAAAACCCGGCCTTTCATTTAACAATTTGTCGTAAACATCAGAAACCTAGGGTTTTCACCAGCTTTACAGACCTTTGCACAATGCTAAAGTAGAACCAACTGGAAACGTTTCCAGTTTTTTTGTCACCAGGAATGGGAACGTTTCCAGTCTTGTGGACCGAATCCAATTAGACACAGACCGAGATCTAGACCTAGGAGTTACCCGAATGAAAAGTTCTGCCACCCAGCGCAGCCAAGGCATCGCCCAGAGACGTTTTGCAGTGCGCATCAGTCCTGTGGCCGCGGCGTGCGCAACCTTGCTGGTTGCCAGTGGTTCTGTCTACGCTCAGAATGCCCAAGCGACCGCCGGTGCCACCCTGGACACGGTAACCGTCTCGGGTTTTCGTCACTCCATCGAAACCTCTATCGAAACCAAGAGGAATGCGGATTCCATCGTTGAATCCGTCACGGCCGAAGACATTGGCAAGTTGCCTGATGTGTCGATTGCCGAATCCCTGGCTCGTCTGCCGGGTGTTGCCGGTGTCCGCGGGCAAGATGGTCGCGTGCAGACGATTTCGATCCGCGGTTTGCCGCCGCAATTTGCGACGACGCTGCTCAACGGGCGCGAAATGGTCAGCTCGGGCGATAACCGCTCGGTCGAATACGATCAGTTCCCCTCCGAGCTCTTCAGTTCGGCGGTCGTCTACAAGACGCCAACGGCCAGCCTGGTCGGCCAAGGCTTGGCGGGCACCGTGGATATGCGTACCGTCAGCCCGCTGTCTTTCGGCAGTCGTCAAATCGCCGTCAACGTCCGCGGTGAGACCAACTCCAATGGGGAGGCGATTTCTGGTGTCGCAAGCCAGTATGGCAAGCGCTTCAGCGCGTCGTATATCGACCAGTCGGCTGACAAGACCCTCGGTTGGGCCCTGGGTTTTGCCCATCTCGACACACCAACCCAAGTGCGCCAGAGCCAAATGTGGGACTGGGCCGCGCCAGCGAATGACTGGGGTTCAAATACGGTCACCGGACTACCCAAGGCCACCAATGGGGGCAACGCGCTCATGCCGATGGGGATGGAAGTTACGGCCGATTCCAAGAGCAATAAGCGCGACGGACTCATGGCCGTTCTGGAGTACAAGCCGAACAAGGATCTGCACAGCCAGGTCGATCTGTATTACTCCAAGTTCAACGCCGCAGATCAGGGATTCAAGTTTGAAATCAGCAATTGGGGATTGTGGAATGGCCCTTCCACGATGCCTTACCTGACCAATGCCAAGACGACAGATATTGGCGGCAATACCTTCGTCACCAGCGGGACGAGCAACAACAGCCAGACCGTACTGCAAAGTTTCAACAGCAGCCGCACCGACGAAATCACGTCGCTGGGATGGAATACGTCCTACAACCTCAACAAAAACTGGAAGCTGACCGGTGACGTGAGCTACTCGAAGGACACCCGCGACGAGAAATACCTTGAAACCTTTTCCGCTCCCTACGCGAGTGGCCAGTGGGTTTCGGGCGCATATAACTTCGTCGCAGACCCGGTCGGAAGGAATCTGATCCAGCTTAGCCCGGCGGGGGGTACCTCATTCGCTCCTTCGAGCCTGCGTCTGGGTGACCCCATGGCTTGGGTCGGTGATGACAATGGATTTTCCGGTAACATCAATTTGCCGCATGTCACCGACACCATGAAGACGTTCCGTCTGTCGGCCGCACGCACGCTGGACGGCATCTTCAGCGAAGCAGATTTTGGCTTCAATTACACCCAGCGTGACAAATCGGTGGTGATGAATCGTTATCGCCTGAATATCGCGAGTCCAACGACCATCCAGGGTGACGGTCGCTACACCTCAACCATTCCCAACGATGCAGTGCTGGGGTTGGTGAGCCTGGATTTTGCCGGTCTGGTTGGCATGCCACGCCTGAATGTGCAAAACCTGGTTGACAACAAAGTCCTGGTTCCGCAGGCAGTCTTCTGGGGCAAGGCGGGCGATGATTCGACCGTGCACGAGAAGGTCAGCACGGCTTATGCCATG
>CAIMBE010000067.1 GCA_903839085.1 uncultured beta proteobacterium
ATGGCCTCGGCCGAGCCGATCAGTTGCTGGCGGGAGGCCGGGTCGGCCGGCGTGCTGGCCACCGCCTGCAGCGCGGAAAAGAAAGTCTGCATCATCGGTGCCAGGCCAGCCGCCTGATTGGCCAGCATGTTGTCGACCTGGTTGATCTGGGCGTATTGGGTGCTTAGCGACTGGTTGGTGGATTGGGCCTGATTGAGTTGCGTGTTGAGGAACTGGTCATAGCTGCGCGTGACGTCGGCCGCCTGGGCGCCGTTGCCAAAAAAACCGACGCCCGAGACATAGGTGCCTCCGCTCGAAGTGATCTGCGCTGACTGGCGGCTGTAGCCCGTGGTGTTGACATTGGCCGTGTTGTGACCGGTGGTCACCAGCGAGGCCTGCGCGACGCTCAAGCCGCTAAGCCCTGTATAGAACATGCCGAATGACATAGGTTTCTCCTGCTTGTTGCCTGCCGAGACCTGCCCTAGAACTCTTCCCAATCGCCACCGGCAGACGGCGCCGCGTTGGCGAGTTGCCGCGTCGGCAAGGTCTTGAGATCGCGTTTGGGCGCTTCAGCCTGGATCTTGGGCACAGCCGGCTTGGGCTGGCTGGCGCGTCCCTGCGCAAACATCGCGGTCTGGCGCCGGTCGAGCTTGAAGACGCTGACAACCTGCGACAGGTTGCCGGCCTGCTCCTGCAGCGAGGCGGCGGCGGCCGCGGCTTCTTCCACCAGCGCGGCGTTCTGCTGCGTGACCTGGTCCATCTGCGTGATGGCCTGGTTGATTTGTTCGATGCCCGAGGTCTGCTCCTGGCTGGCGGCCGAGATTTCGGCCATGATGTCGGTGACGCGCTTGACGCTGTCGACGATCTCGTCCATGGTCTTGCCGGCCTCGGCCACCTGCTTGCTGCCCTCTTCGACCTTGTCGACCGAGTCGCCGATCAGGGTCTTGATTTCCTTGGCTGCCGCGGCTGAGCGCTGCGCGAGGTTGCGCACTTCGGCCGCGACCACGGCAAAGCCGCGGCCCTGCTCGCCGGCGCGCGCGGCTTCGACCGCCGCATTGAGCGCGAGGATGTTGGTCTGAAAGGCGATGCCGTCGATCACGCCGATGATGTCGACGATCTTCCTCGAGGAGGCGTTGATGGCGCCCATGGTGCCAACCACTTCGGCGACAACGGCGCCGCCCTTGACCGCCACACCGGAGGCGGCAACCGCCAGCTGGTTGGCCTGGCGGGCATTGTCGGCATTCTGCTTGACGGTGGCGGTGAGTTGTTCCATCGAGGCCGCTGTCTCCTCGAGCGAGCCGGCCTGTTGCTCGGTGCGGCCGGAGAGATCGAGGTTGCCGGCGGCGATCTGGCTGGATGCGGAGGCGATCGTGTCGGTGCCGCTGCGCACCTCGCCGACGATCCTGACCAGGCTGTCGTTCATGTCTTTGAGGGCGTGCATCAGCTGGCCGGTCTCGTCTGCGCTTCGGACCTCGATCCGGCTTGTCAGGTCGCCGCCCGCCACCGTCTGCGCCAGTTTGACGGCCTGGTGCAACTGACCGGTAATTCCCACCGTGAGCCACCACGCGAGCCCGCAGCCCAGGGCCACGGCAACCACGGCCAGAGCCAGCAGATTGAGCTGCCCGGCATGGTAGAGGCTCTCGATCGAGCTGGCGGTCTGGTCGATGTGTCTGGTCTGATGCGCCAGCAGGGCCTTGATCGTCTCTTCGTAGGCGTCCAGCGCGGGTATCAGCTTGCCGTCGGTCAACTCGATGGCCTGCGCCATCTGACCATCGGTCTTCAGTTTGAGTGCGGCATTTCGCAGGTCAACGTAGGCGGCGCGCTTGGCGACAGTCTCGTCAAAGAGTTTCTTCTCCTCAGGCGTGTCGAGCATGCCGAGCAGCTTCTTTGAATTGGCGGTGATGCCCAGGCTGGTTTCGGTGATGTTCTTCTGAAAGTATTTTTGATCTTCCGGATCGGTGCTCTTGACCAGCGCCAGCGTGCGCACGCTGTTGGCGCCGGTGGCTCTTAGCCAGTCCGCCGCAATCCGCTCCTTGACCAGCGCCTGGCGCGTCATCTCGTCGATCGTGTTTCCGACATTCTGCAAGCGCCAGACGCCGATTCCGGCGGTGACACTGAGCAGCACCAGCACCAGGGCAAAACCAGCCCCCAGACGCGCACCAATTTTCAAGTCTCCGAGCTTCATGTGAGTCTTTCAGTAAAACAGTAAGGGGGTTCTTTGCATTAGGTTCGGCGCCGCTAGGCAGCGACGCTTTCCATCAGGCCCATGTCGGCGCTTGACATCAGCTTGAAGATATCGACCAGAATCAGCATGCGCTGGTCGACCGTCCCAAGGCCAATCAGGTACTCGGTGTCCAGCACGGCTCCCATTTCGGGCGCCGGCCTGATCTGCTCGGGAGTCAGCGTGATCACGTCGGAGACGCTGTCGACCACCATGCCCATGATGCGGCTCGCCATATTGAGGATGATGACGACCGTGAACTCGTCATAGCTAGGCGCGTCCAGATTGAACTTGATGCGCATGTCGATGATCGGCACGATGATGCCGCGCAGATTGATGACGCCCTTGATGTGCGCCGGCGCGTTGGCGATGCGCGTCACGGTGTCGTAGCCGCGCAGTTCCTGCACCTTCTGGATGTCGATGCCGTACTCTTCCTCGCCCAGCGTGAAAGCCAAAAACTCGAATGGCTGACCGGCTGCGCTGTCAGGGTTGTCTGTCGCTGCGAGCATGAGCACTCCTTGTCTGTCTAACGGCGATCCACGCAAAAACTTTAGCGGGTTCGGGTCTCGTTTTCATTGGCTCGTCCTTGTGCGTTCAGGTCATCTGCTTCATGATGCGGATCAGCTTGCCGCCATACTGCGGGTCGGTCGCGTAACCGGCCTGCTGCAGGCCATGCGCGGCGTCAGCCGGGTTCTGCGCCGCTCGCACGCTGGCATAGCGCGGGTCCCGTCCCAGCAGCCTTGCGTAGTCGGAAAACGCAGCCTCGTAGGAGTCGTAGGCGCGAAAGGCCGCGCGCGCCTTTTTCGCCACGCCGTTGACGTATTCGGTCGTACTGGCCTCAACCACCGGCCCCTTCCAGCCCTTGTCGGCCTTGATGCCGAACAAATTGAAGCTCAAGCGGCCATCGTCGGCGCGCACCTCGCGCCGACCCCAACCCGATTCGAGCGCAGCCTGCGCCATGATCAG
>CAIMBE010000068.1 GCA_903839085.1 uncultured beta proteobacterium
GCCGATGCAAACAAACCCGCCGTTAAGCGCGTCCGCAAGGTAGCCGCGCCAGCTGCAGCAGCTGACGGCAAAGGAGAATAATTATGTTGCAACCCGCTCGTCGCAAATATCGCAAAGAGCAAAAAGGCCGTAACACCGGCATTGCGACCCGAGGCAGCTCGGTGGCATTTGGTGATTTTGGTCTTAAGTGTGTGGATCGGGGCCGTCTGACGGCGCGTCAGATCGAGGCGGCGCGTCGCGCCATTTCGCGTCACGTCAAACGGGGCGGCCGGATCTGGATTCGCGTCTTCCCTGACAAGCCAATTTCCCAGAAGCCGGCCGAGGTCCGAATGGGCAACGGCAAGGGAAACCCGGAGTATTACGTGGCCGAGATTCAGCCCGGCAAGATCGTCTTTGAAATTGTCGGTGTGCCCGAGGAATTGGCGCGTGAAGCTTTTCGTCTGGCGGCCGCGAAGTTGCCTTTGCGCACCACTTTTGTGGCCCGCATGATTGGCCAGTAGTCAGGAGAAAAACAACATGAAAACTGCTGAACTACGCCAAAAAGACGTTGCGGGCCTGCAAGTCGAAGTCAAAGAGCTGCAAAAAGCGCACTTTGGCTTGCGCATGCAGAAGGCTACGCAACAACTCAACAACACCGCTACGCTGCGCTCCACGCGCCGCGATATTGCTCGCGCCAAGACCATTCTTGTCGAGAAGCAAAGCGCTGAAAAATCCGCCAAATAAGGAGCTATAGATGACGGAAGCTAAAAAATCCCTCAAGCGTACCTTGATTGGCAAGGTTGTCAGCGACAAGCGCGCCAAGACGGTTACTGTACTGATCGAGCGCCGCGTGAAGCACGAGCTTTACGGCAAGATCGTGGGCAAGTCCAGCAAGTACCACGCGCACGATGAAAAGGGTGAGTACAAGATGGGCGACCTGATCGAGATCGCCGAGAGCCGGCCAATCTCGAAAACCAAGAATTGGGTTGCGACCCGACTGGTTCAGAAGGCTGCGGTGGTCTAAGCCTTTGCGGTCGTGCGACAGCAGGCTTCACACAAACGGCTCACAATGTGGGCCGTTCTCATTTGTTCGGTCAGTCGGTGACAGGCTCAGGGCCTGTCGGGCAAGGTTTCAGTCAACTATCTCAGGAGCAGTGAATGATCAAAGTAGGCGATAGTCTTCCGGCGGCAACGCTGATGGAGTACTCGGAAGTGGAGGGTGGCGGTTGCAGTCTGGGCCCCAACCCGGTGGACGTTGCGAAGGTTTGCGCCGGCAGGACGATTGCCCTGTTCGGTCTGCCCGGTGCCTTTACGCCGACGTGTTCGGCCAAGCATGTACCCGGTTATCTGGAAAAATACGCCGAGCTGAAGGCGGCGGGTGTCGACGAGATCTGGTGCGTCAGCGTCAATGATGCTTTTGTCATGGGCGCCTGGGCCCGCGAGCAAAAGTCCGCAGGCAAGGTCCGCATGCTGGCCGATGGCGACGCCGCCTTTGCCAAGGCAACCGGTCTGACACTGGATTTGACCGGCAAGGGCCTCGGTCTGCGCAGCAATCGGTATTCGATGCTGGTGAAGGATGGGAAAGTGGCCGCTCTGAACATTGAAGGGCCTGGAAAATTCGAGGTCAGCGACGCTGCCACGCTGCTGGCGCAAGCCAAGGCCTGATCGCCACATAGCCAGGCAGGTCAGCGTCCTGTGACTTTCAGGACGCTGCGTTCAGTCTGACCATGAGGTAGTGCGCGCCCGCTATCGGATTGTGATAGTAGGGCGGTATTTCTTCAAAGCCAAGGTCCTGATACAGCGCGCGGGCGCTTTCCATATCGTCCAGGGTGTCGAGCAGCACGCAGTCATAGGCGGCCAGCCTGGCAAAGTCCATCATGGCCTCGACCAGCAGGCGGCCAATGCCAGCCGAACGATACGCCTTGCGCACGTACAAGCGTTTCATTTCGCAGGCGTTCGGGTAATCCACGCCGTCCAGGGGACGAAGTGCACAGCAACCGGCAAGGCGGTCACCGTCCTGTGCCAACAGCAGGGTCCCGCGGGGCGGCGCGTACTCGCCAGGCAGTTGCGCCAGTTCCGCCGCAAAATCCTGAAAACACAAATCGACCCCGAGTTCCTCGGCGTACTCCAGGAAAAGACTGCGCAGCGCGCCTAATTCTTCTGGCGAGCCCGGTATGATCAATCTGAGATTTGATGTTTTCACGCTGGTTTCAGCCGCCCTGCGGGCTGTGCCCGATGCAAGCCCCTTGTTGCCAAGTGCCGTATTCTGAGCGGGTTTGTATCGATTCGTCTGTCCTTCAATGTGCAGCGTGTATTGTGCGTTGATTCCTCAAGCCGTGCACGCTGGCCGTTTCTTACCGGCACTCGCCGACGCGGCAGGATAATGTCCCCCTATGGCCCTGATTACATTTCTAAACGCCCAACTCGCCTTCGGCCATCTTCCCCTGCTCGACCACACCGATTTTGCGCTGGAAAGCGCCGAGCGTGTCGGGCTGATCGGTCGCAACGGCAGCGGAAAATCATCCTTTCTCAAGATCCTGGCAGGACTGGAAAAAGCCGACGACGGCACTTTGCAGCTGCAGCAAAATCTGCGCCTTGCCTATGTCGCCCAGGAGCCGGTGCTCGACCAGGACGCCACTGTCTTTGTCGCAGCCAGCGCCGGAATTGCCCAGCTGATCTCGCTTGTCAACCAGTACTGCGAAGGTGTCGGCGATCTTGACGCAATGCAAAGCGCGATCGAGGCACAGGACGGCTGGAACTGGGAACAGCGCGTCACTGAAACCCTGCACCGCCTGCGCCTGGACGAAACCGCGGTGGTCAGCACGCTATCGGGCGGCACCAAGAAGCGGGTAGCCCTGGCGCAGGCGCTGGTGGCGCAACCCGATGTGCTGCTGCTCGATGAACCGACCAACCATCTCGACCTTGATTCGATCGAGTGGCTCGAAGAACTGCTGGTGGCTTTCAAGGGCAGCGTGGTCGCCATCACCCACGACCGAACTTTTCTGGACCGGGTGGCGACCCGCATTGTCGAACTCGATCGCGGCATTCTGCGCTCCTACGACGGCAACTTTGCGCAGTACCTGCTCCTGAGGGAAGAACAGTTGGCGCAGGAGGCGGTCATCAGCGCCAAGGCGGACAAGTTGCTGGCCCAGGAAGAAATCTGGATCAGAAAGGGCGTCGAGGCGCGGCGCACCCGAAGCCAGAGCCGCATTGTCCGGCTCGAAAAGCTGCGCGCCAGCCGCGCCGCACACCGTGACATGGTTGGCAAGGTGCGCATGGATGTGGCCGCTGGCGCGCTGGGTGGCAAACTGGTGGCCGAGTTGACGCAAGCCAGCAAAACGTTTGGCGACAAGACCGTCATCAGGGATTTTTCCGCCACCGTGGTGCGTGGCGACAAGATCGGACTGATCGGCCCCAATGGGGCCGGCAAAACGACGCTGCTCAAACTGATCCTGGGTGAATTGCAGCCCGACAGCGGCAAGGTCCGCCAGGGCGCCAACTTGCAGGTCGCCTATTTCGATCAGATGCGCAACGCGCTCGACCTTGACGCGACGCTGGTCGACTTCATCAGTCCGGGCAGTGAGTGGATCGAGATCGGCAGCCAGCGCAAGCACGTGAAAAGTTATCTGGGCGACTTTCTGTTTTCACCGGCCCGCGCCAATTCGCCGGTGCGCTCCCTGTCGGGCGGCGAACGCAACCGATTGCTGCTGGCGCGCTTGTATGCCAGGCCCGCCAATGTGCTGGTGCTCGACGAGCCGACCAACGATCTGGACATCGAGACGCTAGAATTGCTCGAGGAGTTGCTGCAGAACTACGAAGGCACCGTGTTCCTGGTAAGCCACGACCGTGCGTTTCTTGACAACGTGGTGACCAGCACCATTGCCTTCGAAGGCAGCGGCCTGTGGCGCGAATACGAAGGCGGTGTGCAAGACTGGCTGATCCAATCCCGACGCAGCCGCGACAGCCTGAACCTCGTCAGGACCGTCGCCAAAGCCAAAGTGGAAAGCAAGCCGGCCACGATCAAGGCGGCTCCCGCGGGCAAGAAGCTCGGTCACCGGGAGCAGCGCGAGCTTGACAGTTTGCCGCAGAGCATCGAGAAGCTGGAACAGGAACAGGCCGCTCTCAGGGCCGAACTGGAGGATGTCAATCTGTACGTCAAGGATCCCAAGCGCGCCACGGCGCTCTACCAGCGCGATGCCGCCATCGACGAAGAACTGATGGCGGCCCTGGCGCGCTGGGAGGACCTCGCCGCAATTCAAACACCAGGCTCATGAACAGCGCTGAATTCACCGCCTTGATGGGCCTGGCCACCGCCGCCAGCTTTACGCCCGGGCCCAATACGACCGTCTCCACAGCACTGGCCGCCAACCTCGGGCTAAAGCGCTCACTGCCCTTTGTGCTGGCAGTGCCGCTGGGCTGGGGCCTGCTCCTGTCGATCTGCGCCGGCGGTGTCGGGGCTCTGGTGCTGGCCTTGCCGGCACTGCGCCTTGGCATTCAAAGCCTGGGCGTCGCTTATCTGCTGTGGCTGGCGTACAAGCTGGTGCGCTCTGCCACGCTGGCGCAGGCCGACGCCGCGCAACTCAAGGTCACTTTCTGGCAGGGCGTGATGCTGCAGTTTCTCAATATCAAGGCCTGGATGCTGGCGCTGACCGTGGTGGCGGGCTGGGTCGCCGGACGTGTCGATGCGATGGAGCGCTTTGCCCTGATCCTGCCGTTGATGCTGGCCTTTGGCCTGGCGAGCAACCTGACCTACGCCCTGATGGGCTCGATGTTGCGCGACTGGCTAAGCGGTCCCGACAACTCCGGTCTGCGGCTGCGCTGGTTCAACCGCTTCATGGCGGTGGTGCTGCTCGTCACCGCCGCCTGGATGGCCACCTTTTGATGCTCGATCACACGCTTCGAAAGGGGCTCTGGCTCGGCCTGCTGGGCGTCACCATCTTCGCGCTGACCCTGCCCATGACGCGCCTGGCGGTGGGCACGCCGCAAGAACCCCAGCTCTCGGGCGTATTCATCGCGGTCGGTCGCGCCGTCATCGCAGCATTGCTGTCGGCTGCATTCCTGCTGCTCACGCGCGCCCCCTGGCCCCGGCGGCCCGACTGGCGCCCTCTGAGCATCGTGGCACTGGGCGTGGTTTTTGGTTTTCCTCTGTGCACATCGATCGCCATGCGCCATGTCGAGGCGGTCCATGCCAGCGTGATTGTGGGGGTGTTGCCGCTGGCGACGGCGCTGGTGGGCGCCTGGCTGCACCGCCAGCGGCCCTCGGCCGGATTCTGGCTCTGCGCGGGCCTGGGAACGGCGCTGGTGGTGTGGTTTGCAGTGCTTCGCTCAGGGCGTGACGGATTGACGCTGGCACCCGCCGATGCCTTGCTGCTGCTGGCCATGGCCTGCGCTGCCGTTGGCTACGGCTACGGCGCGCAACTTTCGCAGAGCATGCGCCCCGACTACGTCATCTGCTGGGCCCTGCTCCTCGCATTGCCGGTCAATCTGCCGCTGGCCCTGATCGAGTGGCCGCAGCTGGTCATCAAAACACAGGCTTGGTGGGCCTTTGCCTATGTGGGCGTGTTCTCGATGTGGATTGGCTTTTTTGCATGGTACCGCGGACTGGCGCTGGGAGGCACCGTGCGTGTCAGCCAGTTGCAGTTGCTGCAGCCCTTCCTGGGCATGCTGTTTGCCGTGCCATTGCTGGGCGAGACACTGGACTGGGTGACCGCCGGTTTCGGGCTGGCAGTCATCGCGGTGGTCTTTGTCGGCCGCAAGATGCCGGTACACAGGGCTGTTTCCAGCGCGAAAGAAGAAGTGAGCAGATCATGAAAGTTCGAGCATTCAAGCAGGTTGATGTCTTTGGCGCCGGTCCATATTTAGGCAATGCGCTGGCGGTGGTGCTGGATGGGACGGATCTGCTCGATGAGGAAATGCAGCATTTCGCGCGCTGGACCAACTTGTCCGAGACCACCTATCTGCTGCCCCCGAGCGAGGCCGGTGCGGTCGGTGGTGCCGATTACCGGGTGCGCATCTTCACACCGGGCGCCGAACTGCCGTTTGCCGGCCATCCGACGCTGGGCAGTTGCCATGCCTGGCTGCAGGCTGGCGGCAGACCGCGGACGGACCGGGAAGTCGTGCAGGAATGCGAGACCGGCCTGATCCGGATCCGCCGCGACGGAACGCGGCTCGCCTTTGCCGCGCCGAAGCTCGTGCGCAGCAATCCGGATGCGCAACTGCTGGCGCGCGTCACGGCCGCACTTGGACTGAAGGCGCGTCAAGTCAGGTCGGCACAATTGCTGGACAACGGACCGGTCTGGCTGGGCCTGCTGCTTGACGGCAGAGAATCGGTGCTGCAGTTGAGGCCGGATCATCTGGCGCTCAAGAACCTGGGTCAGAAGGTGGGCGTTGTCGCCGTCGAGGACACGGGGTCAACGGCGCTTCTGATCGCCCGCTCAAACCGGGAGGCGCGCGCCTTTGCGCCGCGTGCAGGCGAAACTGCGCTCGCTTGCCTGGATGCGCCGCAAGTCGAGGTCAGGGCCTTTGCCGCACCGGTGGGGGTCGATGAGGACCCGGTGACCGGCAGTCTCAATGCCAGTCTGGCGCAATGGCTGATTGCCGACGGCATCGCGCCCGCTGCCTACATCGCAGCCCAGGGCGCCTGCCTCGGGCGAGCCGGGCGCGTTCATATTGGGCAGGACGAAGGTGCGCAGATCTGGGTCGGCGGTGACTCGGTCACCTGCGTCGAGGGAACGGTCAACCTGTGAGTTCAGGTTGGCCCGCTCTGGCGGAGTGTGGGGCAAAGGTCGTCGTCGCTCGCGCGACAAGAGGCAAAGTGCGTCCTGGTTTAGATTCGTGGCATGGGAACCCTCTACCTCGTACGCCATGGCCAGGCTTCGTTTGGCGCCGACGACTACGACCAGCTAAGCGCGCTGGGCCAGCAGCAAAGCGTGCGCCTGGGCCATTATTTTCGCGACAAGGGCCTGCGTTTTGATGCCGTTCTGACGGGTACTTTGCGCCGTCAGGTGCAGACCTATGCCGCCATTCGCGAGGGCGGCGCCTGTGACATGGAAGCCCTGCAGTGGCCCGGCCTGAACGAATTTGACAGCGAAGCCGTGATTGCCACGGTTCATCCGCACAAGCTTGAAAAGCCCGACACGCCCGAACTCTACCGTCATCACTTTCGGTTGCTGCGCGATGGCCTGACGCAATGGATGAACGGCGTCGTCAGCCCCAGCGGAATGCCCAGCTACCGCGAGTTCAGGCTCGGCGTCACCAGCGCACTGGACCATATTCGCAAGAACTTCGACGGCAACGTCATGATTGTCTCCAGCGGCGGGCCGATCGCCACCGCGGTTGGCCATGTGCTCGGCACCACGCCGGAGACCACCATCGAGCTCAACATGCGCATCCGCAACAGCGCCATCACCGAGTTCGCCTTCAATTCAAAGCGGCACACCCTGGTGACCTTCAATACGCTGCCACACTTGGAGCACGCGGACCACGCTAGCTGGATCACGCACGCCTGAGGCGCGTCCGGGTTGCGCGTGCCGCCCGTCGCGCTCAGCTCACGGGAAGCTGAAGTTGCTGGTGATCGTGCTGCCGGCAGTCAGTGTCGCGAGCACGCTGGTCTTGTCGGGATATCCGGCCAGGCTGGCGCTGAGCGAGTACTTGGCTGCCGCCGCCGTGTCCGACACAAACACCAGCGGGTTCGGTGCCGCCGCATAAGGCGCGACCATAGGGGCGTTGACGACCAGCGCGTAGCTGTAGTGACCGGTCGTGCTGTCGACCAGGCGGCCGATCACTTCGACCGTGGTCGGGGCGCCACCGGTCAACGTCGGTGTCAGCGGCTGAATCACGCGCACCAGCGTATCGACCGGCGCGCTCCCCGCCACGGTCCCACTGGCAGAAGCCGCTGGGTTCAGCGCCGTGCTGGCGGCGTTGACGGAAGTCACCAGTTCCGCCGCCACCGCCACATTGGTGACGACCACCGTGGCGCGGCCGGGCGCGGTCAGCACCAGGCTGTAGCTGCCCGGCGCCACCGGCTGCAGCAGGAACTTGCCGCCGCTGTCGGGCGTGGTCGCCTTGATCACCGCGCCACCCTGCTGGAGCGACACGCTGGTGCTGCCATTGGCCAGGGCCGGGTCGACGAAGCCGGTCACACCGGAGATGTAGCGCGGAACCACGCTGACCACTGGCTTGAGCAGGAACTGGCCCGAGTTGCCGGCCGTCACGATCGACTTGCAGGCGTCAAAATCGATCACAAAATCAGCCATCCGGTTGGCCGCGATGTCGATGCTGATGTTGGCCTTGACGCCGGACTGCTGGCCGCTCGGCGTCTTGAGGGCGACCTCGGCGCCGCCTGTGGGCAGCACCGCGTTGGCCAGCGGGCTGGCGCTGCTGTTGTCGGCCAGAACCAGCCTGAGCTGGGTGTACCTGCCGGCGGGCAGGGGCGTCTGGCCGAGTTCCTCCAGCACACCGTTGGTCAGGGTCAGCAGGTTCACGCGCCGCGCCGGGCTGAGGGTGACTTCGGACCAGCCGCTGTCGGTATCGCCGGCCGTGCTGCTCTGATGGACGCGGACTTTCTGGATCGTTACATGGACCGCGTCATAACCGCAACTCGGCGCATCGGTCAGCGCCAGCCGCAAAGTGCCGCTGTCAGCGCCGCTGCTGCCGCCACCGCCACCGCAGGCGGCAAGCCCCGACAACAGCAAGGCGCCCAATGCCGGTTTCAAATTTCGAAAGAAGTTCATGCTACCCCCCTGCGCGAGTTCAATAGTCCCGGAGTCAAGTATAGGATCCTGCGTATCGACCGAGCCTGGTATTTGGTAAGGAAACGTAGTCGCTGCCAGTTCCGCCCGGACCACGCTGGCCACTGCTCGCCAATCACAGAAGGCCGGTATCTGTCGCCTGCGCCGTCAACGCCATGCCGCGTCTGGAGGGGCTGCCATCGAGCCCAACTAGGCGCTCGCAGGCAGTCGCCCCATTTCGCTCAGCAACCCGGCCAGACTGCGTCCGGCCGCAGCCACCAGCGCGCGTCCCTTTTCCGCCGTCGCGGCGGCGGCATTGCCGACTGCGCCGGCCGGGTTGTAGTCCTGCATTTGCCAGCCGAGTCTGGCGCTCTTGCCGTTGCCCAGGATGTCAAAGTTCTGTGCCCGATCTTGCGCGCTCGAGCGAAAGTCCTGCGCCTGCTGCATATACACCTGCTCTGGCGCAAGTGCCAGCATCATGGAGGTCTCGATATCGCCGCCGTGGATGCCAAAACGGTGTTCGTCGGCGCTGAACAGGGCATTCAGGTCGCGTCCTTCGGCATCGCGCAGCGGCAGGTTGAACCAGCTTGCGCTGTACACCAGCATGCCCAGGCGTGCGCGCAAATCGCGCGCCACCAGGTCCATCACACTGACCTGACCGCCATGCGAATTGAAGATCAGCAGCTTTCTGATTCCGGCAGCCGCCACCGACTCGCCCAGGTCGGTCCAGAGTCGCAGGATGTTCTCGGCCTTGAGCGTGAGCGTGCCGGCAAAAGCCGCATGTTCCGGGCTGAACCCGACCGCCTGAATCGGCAGGAAGAGCACCTTCGCCTGTTCCTCCAGATGCGGCTGCGCGGCTGCGATCACGCCCTCCAGCAACACGGTGTCGACGCCCAGGGACAAATGCGGGCCATGCTGTTCAGTGGCCGCGACCGGCAGCACCGCGATGGTCTGCGCTGCCTGACCAGTCTTGATCAGTCGGGCGAAGTCCTGCGTTGAGAGCTCGGCCCAGAATCTTGATGGAATCGTCATGGCGCTATCTTAGAGCCTGATCGGCAATCTTGTGTCGATGCTGCCGCGATGCCAGTGCCCTGTCCGCGCGCTCGCGCCTCGCCATCCGGGCTGGCAACATTCCTTTCAGAGCGCCCGGACTGGCTCGTGCGCCGCTGGCCAGGTAGTCAGCCAGCAGGGCGGGGTGCACCGCCTGCGCGCCAAGGCCGCAGTCGGTGAGCAGATAGTCGAACAAGGCATCCGTCAGTGTTTCCGGTGACAGGCCGCTGGTCTTGCCAGTGCGTCGCCAAAGCCAGTCGGAGAAGTCGAGGAAGGCCTCAAAGGGGGATGTCGACCGCGTCAGCAACAGTACCAAGGTCTGCTGGAAGCGCCCCGAGTTGGCGACAAGGTCCCAGTAGCGCGCGAAGCGCCCAAAGCGCTGGACCGTGGCGCGGTCCAGCACCCCGGTCTGCAGCACGGCATAGGGCGGGCAGGGGTCGTACAGCATGGCGTGTTCGTCGCTGTGGCGGACCATGGGTGTGCCACGCAGGCGTTTCAAGATCCCAAGCTGGATTTCATGGGGACCCAGCCTGTACAGGCGGTCAAAGCCGGCGGCAAAGCTCTCCAGCGTCTCGCCCGGCAGGGCAAAGATCAGATCGGCGTGCAAATGCGCGTGCGACTCCCGTGCCAGCCATCGCAGATTGGCCTCGGTTCTTTCGGTGTCCTGGCGCCGCGATATGCGCTGCTGGACTGCAAGGTTGAAGCTCTGGACGCCGATCTCCAACTGCAGCACGCCGGTCGGAAACTGCGCAATTGCCGCCTTGAGGCGTTCCGGCATGTGATCCGCAACGACCTCAAAGTGCAGGAACAGATCGTCGCTCAGGCGCGCCAGGAAGAAGTGCAGAATGCGCAGCGAGGCGTCGATATTGAGGTTGAAAGTCCGGTCGACAAACTTGAAGTGGCGTGCGCCGCGCTGATGCAGAACCTGCAGCGCCGCCAGGAACAGCTCAGGGTCAAAGGCCCAGGCGGTCTTGTCGAGCGAACTCAGACAGAATTCACACCGGAACGGGCAACCGCGCGAGGCCTCCACATAGATCAGGCGGTGCGCCAGGTCGGCATCGCTGTACTCGGCATACGGCAGCGCAATCTGATCCAGGGGTGGCTGCTCACCGGTGATGATTTTCACGAGTGGTCGCTGGCCTTGCAACAAGGCGCGGCAGAGCTTTGGGAAGCTCAGATCGCCCCAGCCGGTAATGACATGGTCGGCCAGGCCAACAATTTGCTGCTGCTCGAGTTCATGGCTGACCTCGGGGCCACCGAGCACCACCGTCAGGCCCGGGCGTGCCGCCTTGAGCAGGCGCACCAGCGCGGTGCTTTGCGTCACGTTCCAGATGTACACGCCCAGGCCGATGATTTGCGTCGCTCCGTCCTGCGGCTCGCCCAGGCGCGCCAGCAGAGCGTCGACCAGTTCCTGCGGCCGGCGCGCGATGGTGAACTCGCACAGCGC
>CAIMBE010000069.1 GCA_903839085.1 uncultured beta proteobacterium
GCCACCGTGGTCCACTTCCTGACCTTCGGCAAGCTGCCCGACGTCGACAAGCTCGGGCGCCCCAAGTTCGCCTACTCGCGCCTGATTCACGAGAACTGCGAACGCCGCGCGCACTTCGATGCCGGGCGCTTTGCGATCGAGTTTGGCGATGCCGGACACCGCCAGGGCCACTGCCTCTACAAGCTCGGCTGCAAGGGGCCTGAAACCTACGCCAACTGCCCGACCCTGGGCTTTGGCGACGCCGGCGAGAACAACTGGCCGGTCGGCTGCGGCCACCCCTGCATCGGCTGCACGGAAAAAGGCGTCGGCTTCACCAAGCCGATCCACCAACTCTCCAAGATGATCAACGTCGCGCCGCCGCTGCAGTACGCGCGCATTGTCGAGGAGCAGGGCAAGGGCGCCTCGCTGGCCTCGGCAGCGGCCCTGGCAGCGCTGGCCGGCGCCGCCGCCGGCGCCGCCGTGATGCTGACCCGCAACCTCGGCCTCTCGCACGCTGCCGAAGAAGCGCAGCGCGCCAAGGACGGGAGCGCGCCGCAAGACAAGGCGCGGGTCTGATCATGGACTCCCGCCGCGATTTCCTCAAAGGGGTTCTCGCAAGCAGCGCCGCCATCAGCGCGGCCACTGTTGCACCACCCGCTTGCGCCCGGGAGACACTCGGTCGACCGGCCGAGGCGCTCGGCCTGCTGTACGACGCCACCCTGTGCATAGGCTGCAAGGCCTGCGTCGCCGCCTGCAAGGAAGTGAACGCCAATCCGCCCGAATTCTCGACGCCGGACCACCTCTGGGATACGCCGCTGGACACCTCCGGCTACACCTTCAATCTGATCAAGATGTACCGCAACGGGACGATGGAGACGAAGGACGCCGAAGTCGACGGCTTCGCCTTCATGAAGACCTCCTGCATGCATTGCGCCGACCCATCCTGCGTCTCGGCCTGCCCGGTGTCGGCCATGACCAAGGACCCGGTCACCGGCATCGTTGCCTACGACCCGGGCGCCTGCGTCGGCTGCCGCTACTGCGTCGTGGCCTGCCCGTTTGGCATACCGAAGTTCCAGTACGACTCGCCCACCGGCAAGATCGGCAAGTGCGAGCTGTGCCGCCATCGCTACAAGGACGGCCACTACTCGGCCTGCGCCGAGGTCTGCCCGACCGGCGCCACGCTGTATGGCAAGACCTCCGACCTGCTGCTCGAAGCCAAGCGCCGCATCGCCCTCAAGCCGGGCAGCGTCACGCGCTACCCGCGCGGCAAGATCGGCGGCCCGGACCAGAGCTACGAGGGCTCGGTCGGAAAATACCTGCCCCATGTCTACGGCGAAAAGGAATACGGCGGCACCCAGGTGCTCAAGCTCTCCGCCGTGAACTTCGAGAAGGTCGGCCAGCCCAACCTGCCGCCGAAATCGTCTGCGGCAACGTCGGAGACGATCCAGCACTCGCTCTACGGCGGCCTGATCATGCCGATCGCGGTGCTCGGGGTCTTGAGTTTCATCGCCAAGAAGAACGTCCACGACGAGGACCCTTCGAGCGGCCATGAGGCAGGGGAGAAATGACATGACGCAACAACAACACGCCGCTCCGGCGCCCATTGGCGGCAGCCTGATCAATGCCGCGACGCTGGTCTGCGGCATCCTGATCGCCATCATGGCGGCGATCCTGCTGGTGCGCTTTGTCTTTGGCATCGGCGCGGTCACCAACGTCAACGACGGCTACTCCTGGGGCATCTGGGTGGTGGTCGACGTGATGATCGGCTCGGCGCTGGCCTGCGGCGGCTTCTCGGTCGCGCTGCTGGTCTACATCTTCAACAAGGGCGAGTACCACCCGCTGATCCGCCCGGCCCTGCTGGCAAGCCTGTTCGGCTACACGCTGGCCGGTGGCGGCATCTTCTTCGACCTGGGACGCTGGTGGAACTTCTGGCACATCTTCTGGCCCGGCTACGTGAACGCCAATTCGGTCATGTTCGAGGTGGCGGCCTGCGTCACGGCCTACATCATGGTGATGTGGATCGAATTCTCGCCGGTCTTCCTGGAGAAATTCGGCCTGATTGACGCCAAGAAGAAGCTGACCAAGGCGCTGTTCTTCTTCATCGCGCTGGGCATGGTGCTGCCGATGATGCACCAGGCGTCCCTGGGCACCATGCTGGTGGTGATGGGCGGGCAGGTCCACCCGCTCTGGCAGACACCGATGGTGCCGCTGATCTACCTGCTGACGGCGATCATCATCGGCTACGGCGTGGTGCTGTTCGAGTCCTGCGTGGCGGCATCGGCCTATCGCCGCAAGATCGAGACGCACCTCCTGAACCCGATATCGAAAATCATGCTCGGCGTGCTGGCGGTCTATCTGGTGGTTCGCCTGGGCGACATCGTGGCGCGCGGCGCGTTCGGCGAGGCCTTCAAGCCCAACCTGCAGGCGCTTGCCTTCTGGCTCGAGAACCTGTGCTTCGTCGCACCGTTCTTCCTGATCGGCAATGTCGAGTCACGCCGCAATCCGGCGCGCCTGTTCCTGGCCGGCATCGCCATCATGCTCGGCGGCATCCTGCTGCGCCTGAACGGCTTCCTGATCGGCTACGGACACCACACCGGCTCGGGCTGGAGTTATTTCCCGTCGTTTACCGAAGTCATGGTGACGACCGGCATGTTCTCGGTCGAGTTGCTCGGATACATCATCATCACGCGTCGCTTCCCGGTACTGCCGCGGGAACACGCCCAAGTTGCCATCTAAACAGGACGGAGACGAAAAATGTCAAAACGCATCACCATTGATCCGATCACCCGCATTGAAGGCCATCTGCGGATCGATGTCGACATCGACGGCGGCAAGGTGCAAAAAGCCTGGTCGTCCGGCCAGATGTGGCGCGGCGTCGAGCTGATCCTGCTCGGCCGCGACCCGCGCGACGCCTGGGCCATCACGCAGCGCATCTGCGGCGTCTGCACCACCGTGCACGCCATCACCTCGGTGCGCGCGGTCGAGAACGCGCTCAAGATGGAGATTCCGCTGAACGCGCAGTACATCCGCAACCTGATCATCCTGGCGCACTCGGTGCACGATTTCATCGTCCACTTCTACCATCTGTCGGCGCTCGACTGGGTCGACGTCACCTCGGCGCTGAAGGCCGACCCGGACAAGACCTCGATCCTGGGCGAGAGCCTCTCGAGCTGGCACCTCAACAGCAAGCACGAGATGCGGCGCGTGCACGAACGGCTCAAGCATTTTGTCAACGGCGGGCAGCTCGGCATCTTCACCAACGGCTACTGGGGCCATCCGGCCATGAAGCTCTCGCCCGAGGTCAACCTGCTGGCGGTCGCGCACTACCTGCAGGCGCTCGAAGTGCAGCGCAAGGCCAACAAGATCGTCTCGATCCTGGGCTCCAAGACGCCGCACATCCAGAACGTGGCAGTGGGTGGCGTCGCCAACCCGCTGGCAACCGATTCGCAGGCCGTGCTGACGGTCGAGCGACTGATGGCGATCAAGGGCTGGATCGACGAACTCTCGGACTTCGTCAAGAACGTCTACCTGATCGACGTGGCGGCGGTCGGCGCCTTCTACCCGGAGTGGACGGCCATCGGCAAGGGCGTCACCAACTACCTGTCGGTGCCCGACATTCCGCTCGATACCAAGGGCACGCAGTTCGCCTTCCCCGGCGGCTTCATCGAAGGCGGCGACCTGGCCTCGCGCAAGCCGATCTCCTCGTTCAACGACGCGTACTGGCAAAAAGGCGTCGAGGAGTCGGTCAAGCACTCCTGGTACAACTACGAGAAGGCCGGCGCCCTGCACCCCTACAAGGGCGAGACAACGCCGAACTACACCGACTTCAAGGAGGACGCCAAGTACTCCTGGATGAAGTCGCCGACCTTCTACGGCAAGACGGCGCAGGTCGGTCCGCTGGCCCGGGTCCTCAACGGCCTGGCCGCCGGCCACGCGCCGACCACCAAATACGCCACGGCGGCGCTCGACACGGTGTCGGCGCTGGCCAAGACCAAGATCGGTCTGGGCGCCATGCACTCGACCATCGGTCGCCACGCGGCGCGCGCCATCAGCTGCTGCGTCAACGTCGACATGCTGGCCGAGCAGTGGACCGCCCTGCTCACCAACATGGGCAAGGGCGATCTGGCCACCTTCAACAAGCCGGTGTTCCCCAAGGACGAGGTCATGGGCGTGGGCTTCCACGAAGCGCCGCGCGGCGCGCTGTCGCACTGGGTGGTCATCGACAACGGCAAGATCAAGAACTACCAGTGCGTGGTGCCCTCGACCTGGAACGCCTGTCCGCGCAACGAGAAGGACGAGCCCGGACCGTATGAGGCCTCGCTCATGGGCACGCCGATTGCCGATGCCGAGAAGCCGCTGGAAGTGCTGCGCACCATCCACTCCTTCGACCCCTGCATCGCCTGCGCCATTCACCTGACCGACAAGGACAGCGACACGGCGATCTCGATCAAGGCGGTCTAGGCGCGGGTTACCATCAAGGGGTCGGCGCTCGCCGGCCCTTTTCATTTTTTGGGCTTTGCTCTATGCGTGCAGTTGTTCTGGGTATCGGCAACACCATCCTGACCGATGAAGCCGCTGGCGTGCGCGCGGTCGAACTGCTGGAGCAAAGCTACCAGGTTCCCGAGAACGTGCTGGTCATCGACGGCGGCACCTCGGGCATGGAAATGATCGAAGACCTCTCCGACCTCGATTTCCTGATCGTCATCGACGTCGTCAAGACCGGCGCGGCGCCGGGCACGGTGGTGACCATTGCCGGCGACGAGATTCCGGTTTTCTTTCGACGCAAGTTGTCCCCCCACCAGATCGCCCTGCCCGACGTGCTGGCAAGCCTCGAACTGCTCGACAGCATGCCCAAGGAGATCATGGTGCTGGGCGTCGAGCCGGTTTCGCTCGAGCTCGGCATGGAGATGACCGCCACGGTGGCCGAAAAAGTTCCGCAACTGGTCGACATGGCCGTGGCGGAACTGCAGCAGCGCGGCTATGGCCTGCGGGCGCTGGCGCAAAAGGTCGCCTGAAATGTGCCTGGCCGCCCCCTCGCTGGTGCTCGAAGTTCGTGACGGCATGGCGCTCACCGAGTGCTTTGGCGAGCGGCGCCAGGTCAGCCTGCTGCTGCTCGACGATGAGGTGGCGCCAGGCGACTATGTGCTGATCCAGGCCGGCGGTTTCGCTTTCGAGCGCGTCGAACCGGAGCGCGCCAAGGAGGCCCTGGCGCTGATGGCGCAGTTGATGGCGCAGGGCGAAGACGCCCGCCATTGGGGCGAGAGCGGCGCATGAGTTTTCGCATTCACAGCCTCGATCCGGGCGATGCCGTCGAGGCTGCCTTCTTTCGCATCCAGCGCGAGCAGATGGCCGACGTGCCGATCCTCAACCCCGCGCTTCGCGTCGAGGCGGTGGACTTCCAGCGCTGGCAGGGGCACTGGCTGGGCATCGTCATCACGCCCTGGTGCATGAGCATTCTGCTGCTGCCCGGCAGCGCCGAGAACTGGGTTGGCGCAGGCCAGAACAAACGGCGTTTCATCAAGTTTCCGAATGGCGACTTCGCCTTTCTCGGCGGCGTCGAGGCCGAGATCGGCGAGTACCAGAGCTGCCCCCTGTTTTCGCCGATGGACCAGTTCGCCAGCCAGTCGCAGGCCAGCATGACGGCGCGCGCTTCACTGATCGGGCTGCTGGCTGAACCGCCCGCGCCGGCGCCGGCCGCCACCGCGCAAAAGGCCCAAGAGAAGCCCGCGCTGTCACGGCGCCGCTTTTTTTCGATGCGCTAAGCGTGGGTTCTGTGCTGCTTTGAAATGAGGTGACAAGGATGTCGACAATTTCCGATTTCGATAGCGCGGCCAGTGCCGGCATCGACCGCGAGCACGAGGTTCAGCTCAGCCTGCTGCGCGCGCTTTGCGAGGCGCTGCGCGCGCAGTGCGACGGCGCGCAGCTGAGCGCGATGCTCGAACAGCTGAGCGACTACTGCGAGGCCCATTTTGTCTCGGAGGAACTGATCATGCGGCAAAAGAGCTTCGACGATTACGAGGACCACATCGAAGACCACAGCCACATGCTCGACCTGCTCAGGGCGATCGCGGTCGACCATGCCACCGGCCGATCGTCCGAGCTGACACAGAAGACCGGGCAGGCGCTGGCTTTCATCGAGACCCACATCAACACGCGCGACAGGCGCTTCGCCGACTTCCTGCGCAACGACCGATAAACGCTTTCCCATGCATGAGATGTCGCTCGCCGAGGGGGTATTGCAGCTGATCGAGGATGCGGCGCAGGCGCAGGATTTTTCGAAGGTCACGGCGGTCTGGCTTGAAATCGGTCAGCTCTCGGGGGTTGAGGTCGAGGCCATGAAATTCTGTTTCGATGCCGTGGTTCGCGATAGCATCGCTCAGGGCGCCCGGCTCGAGATCATCGCGCTGCCCGGAACCGGCTGGTGCATGGCGTGCGCCCTGTCGGTGCCGATGAGCGAGGTTTTTGGCGAGTGCCCGCATTGCGGCGGCCACCAGATGCAAGTCACCGGCGGTACCGAAATGCGAGTGAAGGAACTTGAGGTAGATTAGTGCGATGCTGTCAGGCCATGGTGTTGAGTGGTCATGAAGCAGTTCAGGCCATGGTGTTGAGTGGTCATTGCGAGCGAAGCGTGGCAATCCAGACCGGATGGATCGCCGCGCTGCGCTCGCGATGACGATCCGGACTGTCATGATTAATGGGAGGCTCAATAGGACGATGGTGTCGAGCCGTCATGAGGCAGTTCAGACGATGGTGTTGAGTGGTCATGGCGCAGTTCAGGCCATGGTGTTGAGTGGTCATGAAGC
>CAIMBE010000070.1 GCA_903839085.1 uncultured beta proteobacterium
CCCATGTTCGCCAGCAGGTAGCGCAAGCCCAGGGAGGCATGAATGTACCTGGCATTCAGGGTGCAAAGAACAATCGATGGCGCGGCGGAAACGGCGGGCAACATCCCGCTATTATCAAAGGATGACGCAAGATCTGTTTCGCGACGACGCCTACCTGACCGAATGCACCGCCACGGTCATGGCGATAACACCCCAGGGCATCGTGCTCGAGCGCAGCGTGTTCTACCCGCTCGGGGGTGGCCAGGCTGGCGATGCCGGCGTGCTGGTGCGGGCCGACGGCAGCGAGATTGCGATCATCGACACGCGCAAGGGCAAGGCCGGGGACGGAAGTTTCAACAACGATATCTGTCATCTGCCGGCACCGGAACTGCTTGCCAGCTTGCTGGACCCGCATCAGCCGGCGGGTGCCAGCCTGGCCGTTGGGGATGTCGTGACAGCCCGCATCGACTGGGCGCGCCGTCATCGCCTGATGCGTTTTCACACCACCACGCACCTGCTGTGCCATCTGGTGCCGCAACTGGTCAACGGCTGTTCGATCACGCCGGACTACGCCCGGCTCGATTTCAACATGACCGATGCGCTGGACAAGGAGGCGCTCACAGCCGGCATTGCGCAACTGGTGGCAGCGGCGCACGCGGTCACGGTCGGCGCCATCTCGGATGAGGAACTCGACGCCAATCCGGCGCTGGTAAAAAGCATGTCGGTGCAGCCGCCGCGCGGCAGCGGGAAAATTCGCACGATCCGGATCGGCGCCGCGGAAATGATCGACTTCCAGCCCTGTGGCGGGACGCATGTGGCCAATACCGCCGAAATTGGCCAGGTCGTTGTCAGCAAGATTGAAAAGAAATCAGCCAGCACGCGACGGGTCGTGCTCGGTTTTGCAGCATGAGCCGCGGCCAGGTCAGAAACGCCACCGGCGACTCGTTCTTTGCCTGGGAAGGTGATGTGCTGGTGGTCAATATCCTGGGCAAGCCCGGCGCGGCCAGGGATGCCATTGGCAAACCCAAGGGCACACAGCTCAAGGTGAGCGTCACGGCCGCGCCCGTGGCGGGCAAGGCGACCGATCACATGGTTCGCTTTCTGGCGCCGCGGTTTGGCGTGTCGGTGGCCGACATCGAGGTGGTCTTTGGCCGCGAAAATGTGAACAAGCAATTGCGCATCCGCGCGCCGAAGACCTTGCCGCCGGTGTTTGCGCAAGGAACTTTGCAACTTTGACCCACTCCCATAACGCAATGACAAGTATCAAGTTTGTGCATCGCTGCCGTGCGGCAATGATAGGTCTGGCTGCCTGCGGCGTCGTCCAGATTGCGCTGGCCGACGGCGCGCCGAAAGCCGTGGTCACCACAGCGCAGGTGCGGGCCGAGTTGCTGGCGCATGCGCCCGACGGGGCCGATCCAGGCAAGGCGGTGTGGGTCGGTTTGCAGATCACGCACCAGCCGAACTGGCACACCTACTGGAAGAACCCGGGTGACTCCGGTCTGCCCATCACGGTGCAGTGGACGCTGCCCGCCGGTGTGAGCGCGGGTGACATCGCCTGGCCCTTGCCCAAGAAAATTCCAATCGGCAATCTGGCCAACTACGGCTTTGACGGCACGGTCCTGCTGCCGGTGCCGCTCACCATCACACCCGATTTCAAGCCGACGCCAGCCAGCAGCGAGATCGATGTCAGGCTGAAAGCCAACTGGCTGGTGTGTCGGCAGGAGTGCATTCCCGAAGAGGGAGAATTTGCGCTGAAGATCCCGCTCAAGGGCTCGCTGGCTGTCAACAGCGCAGCTTTCAACGCGGCTTTTGCGGCTCAGCCACGACCCGTCATTGCCGGCACTGGCGGCGTTCTGCCCGAGAGCAGTGCGCAGATCGAGGGCAGCCTGATCAAACTTGCGGTGCAGGGCCTGCCGGTGTCGCTGCGCGGCAAGACGCTTGATTTCTTTCCTGAGACGCCTGAAGTCATCGAAACCGCGGCCAAATGGACACAGTCCTGGAACGGCGCGGTATGGAACGCCCAGGTGCCGCTTTCACCCCAGCGCGGCAATTCCCCCGCGCTCATGCCGGTGGTGCTGGCGGCCGATGGTCAGGGCTACCGGGCCGAGCTGAAGGTGCTCGGAGACTGGCCGCGGCCGCTGGCCGGTGACGCAGGCCCCAGCGCAGCGGCGCCAGTCGCGCTGCCGGCGGTGCCTGCGCTGACGCTGTGGGCCGCCTTGCTCGGAGCGCTGCTGGGCGGCATGATCCTGAACCTGATGCCCTGCGTTTTTCCGGTGCTGGCGATCAAGGTCATGAGTTTCACACGGCATGCACGCGACCGGCGCGGCCACCGCGTCAGCGGCCTGGCCTACAGCGCCGGCGTGGTGATCTCCTTCCTGGCGCTGGGGCTGTTGATGCTGGGGCTGCGCAGTGCCGGCGAGCAGCTCGGGTGGGGCTTTCAGTTGCAGTCGCCGGTCGTGGTGGCCGCGTTGGCGGCACTCTTCACGGTGATGGGCCTGAATCTGGCTGGCCTGTTTGAGTTTGGTCAGTTTCTGCCCGGCCGCTTGAGCACGCTGGAGGCCAGAAATCCTGGCGTCAACGCGTTCCTGTCGGGTGTACTGGCGGTGGCCATCGCCTCGCCCTGCACGGCGCCCTTCATGGGCGCATCGCTCGGCCTGGCGCTGGCCTTGCCGGCGTTGCAGGCGCTGCTGGTGTTTGCCAGCATTGGCGTCGGCATGGCGCTGCCCTTTCTGGCGGCCAGTCTGGTGCCGTCGGTCGCCAGCATGCTGCCGCGTCCGGGTCCCTGGATGGTGACCTTTCGCCACGCGATGGCGTTTCCGATGTTTGCCACCGTGGTCTGGCTGCTCTGGGTGCTGGGCCAGCAAACCGGCATTGACGGCGCCGGCGCGCTGCTGGCCCTGCTGGTGGCCCTGAGTGCGGTACTGTGGTCGCTGACGCTGGGTGGACGCAGCCGTGTCATCGTGGCGGGCGTGGCGCTGCTGGTGCTGGCGTTGCTGATCGGCGCGCTGGGTCGAAACATCACCAAGCCGGCCGAAATCGGCGCGGGCACTGCCAGCAGCGGGCGCTGGCAAGTCTGGGCGCCAGGGCGGGTCGAGCAGGCGCTGTCCGCCGGCACGCCGGTCTTTGTCGACTTCACGGCGGCCTGGTGCGTCACCTGCCAGTACAACAAGAAGACGACCCTGGCCAACGCCGATGTGCTGGCCGATCTCGATGCCAAAAAGGTCACCCTGCTGCGCGCCGACTGGACCCGGCGCGACCCCGACATCACAGCTGCCCTGGCGCAACTGGGCCGCAACGGGGTGCCCGTTTACGTGCTCTACAAGCAGGGCCTGGCGCCCGTCGTGCTGTCGGAAATTCTGACCGTGCAAGACCTCCGCTCGGTGCTTGTCCTGCTCTGAGCGCCGATGCGGCGCGCCGTCGTCCCGCCGGAGGGAAAAGGCGCTTTGTTGCTGCGACAATTGGCGCATGAATACTTCCTCCCTCTCCAGCACCTTCGCACCGCTCCAGAACGACACCTTCATCCGCGCCTGTCTGCGCCAGGCGACCGATCACACGCCGATCTGGCTGATGCGCCAGGCGGGGCGCTATTTGCCCGAGTACCGTGCGACCCGTGGCCGCGCCGGCAGTTTCATGGGGCTGGCGACCAACACCGACTACGCCACCGAAGTGACGCTGCAGCCGCTGGATCGCTATGCGCTGGATGCGGCCATTCTGTTCAGCGACATTCTGACGGTGCCCGATGCCATGGGGCTGGGTCTCTCCTTTGCGCTGGGCGAGGGTCCCAAATTCGCACACTCCGTGCGCGACGAAGCGGCCGTTGCCAAACTGGCGGTGCCGGACATGGACAAGTTGCGCTATGTGTTCGATGCGGTCACCTCGATTCGCAAGGCGCTCAACGGGCGCGTGCCGCTGATCGGGTTTTCCGGCAGCCCCTGGACCCTGGCCTGTTACATGGTCGAGGGGGCCGGTTCGGATGACTACCGCCTGGTCAAGACCATGCTCTACAGCCGACCCGACCTGATGCACAGGATCCTGCAGATCAATGCCGATGCGGTGGCCCTGTACCTGAACACGCAGATCGAGGCCGGCGCCCAGGCGGTCATGGTGTTCGACAGTTGGGGCGGGGTGCTGGCAGACGGTGCTTTTCAGGAATTCAGCCTGGCCTACACAGCGCGGGTGCTGGCGCAACTCAAGACGCATCAGGACGGCGTGCGCATTCCGAGCATCGTGTTCACCAAGGGGGGCGGGCTCTGGTTGGCGGAAATGGGTCAATTGGCCTGCGACGTGCTGGGTCTGGACTGGAGCGTCAACCTTTCACAGGCGCGCGCCATGGTCGGCGCTACGAAAGCCCTGCAGGGCAATCTGGATCCGAACGTGCTTTTTGCGAGTCCGGCGCAAATTCAGGCGCAAGCGGTCAAGGTGCTTGAGAGTTTCGGCGCGCCCCATCGTGGTTCGGGTAGCGGGCCGACGCATATTTTTAATCTCGGCCATGGCATCAGTCAGCACACGCCGCCCGACCACGTGGCCTCGCTGGTCACGGCGGTGCACGAGCATTCCCGCCGGATGCGCGCGTAGCGCAATTCATTTTGGTTTCATACTACTTTTTTGACCAAAAAATGGTTAGTGATGCCTGACTTATGCACAAAAATTTTGTTGCACTGCGAAATTTGGCTGACTTCCAGCGAGTTCTGCTACCAAACCAATAGCGGTCGTAAGTTGTTGATTTATAAGAACTTTTAAATTTGCTTTTTTTCCGGGCATTTCAGCGAAAGCCTTGATTTTCAAGGCCTGGGCGTCACTGGAGCCAAGATATCAACAAAGTTATTCACAGAAACTCTGGATCCCTCGCAAATCGTTTATGAATCAAGCACTTAAGGCATTTTTCGCAAGTTCACATCAACTGCGCGCCTTAACCCGACTTTCCGCATGAACCTGCTTCCGGTGCTCGTTCAAACCCCGGTTCATAGTGAGTTGGCGGGCCCTCTTAGCTACCATGCCGAGCATCGGTTGCCGGCCGGCACCCTGGTGCGGGTGCCGCTGGGAAGGCGTGAACTGCTGGGGGTGGTCTGGGACAGCCAGGACGAGTCTGGCGACGCGAGCGCTGCGCCCGCTATTGCGGATGACAAACTCCGGCCGATCGCTGGCGCGCTCGGCGGCATCGCGCCCTTGCCGGCCGCGTGGCGGCAATTGGTGACCTTTTGCGCCAGCTATTACCAGCGTTCCCTCGGTGAAGTGGCGTTGGCGGCATTGCCACCGCAGTTGAGGGAACTCACTGCATCGCAATTGACGCGACGGCTCAGGCGTCACACCAAGATCGATGGCGCCGCTGCGGCGCTTTCTCCGGCAGTTTCTGCGGCACTGGCATTGAGCGTCGAGCAGCGAGCCGCGGTCGCCCAATTCGATCTTGCACAAGGCCCTTTTCTGCTTTTCGGCGCAACCGGCAGCGGCAAGACCGAGGTCTACCTGCACCTCGTACAGCAGTTGCTTGCCGGCGACGCGACCGCGCAGGCGCTGGTGATGGTGCCGGAGATCAACCTGACGCCGCAACTGGAGGCACGCTTCAGCGCCCGCTTCAAGCCCCTGTTTGGTGATCATGCAGTGGTTTCCCTGCACAGCGGAATGACGCCCGCGCAGCGACTGAAAAGCTGGCTGGCGGCGCATGGCGGAACGGCGCGCATCGTGCTCGGAACCCGGATGGCCATCTTTGCATCGCTGCCGGCCTTGAAACTGATCGTGGTTGACGAAGAGCATGACCCGAGCTACAAGAGCCAGGAAGGCGCCCGATATTCGGCGCGCGACCTGGCGGTTTATCGCGGGCGGATCGAGGGGGCCAAGGTCCTGCTCGGATCGGCCACGCCGTCGCTGGAGAGTTGGCACCACAGCCGGCCCGGTGCTGACGGCGGCCGCTATGTCCGGCTGTCGATGCCGAGCCGGATCGGCGCTGACGCCGCGCTGCCACGGGTGCGCCGCGTGGACATGAACCACCAACCGGCCAAGTGCGTCATCGCGCCGCCCCTGCTGGAGGCGATTGCGCAGCGGGTGGCGCGCAGTGAACAAAGTCTGGTGTTCCTGAACCGGCGCGGCTATGCACCGGTTTTGCATTGTCCTGACTGTGACTGGAAAAGCGAGTGCCCGCATTGCAGCGCCTATCGGGTGTTTCACAAGATCGACCGCACATTGCGCTGCCACCACTGTGGCTACAGCGAGCGGGTGCCGCGCGCCTGCCCGGCCTGCGGCAATCCCGATATTGCACCGATGGGCCGCGGCACCGAGCGGCTGGAAGAACATCTGGCCGATCTGCTGGCGGGTGTGCTGCGGCCCGATTCGATCAGTGCGCAATGGCCACAGGGCGAGCCCGCGCGCATTGTGCGAATCGACGCCGACAGCACCCGGCTCAAGGGCGAACTGCAAGCGCAACTGGCGCGCGTCCATTCGGGCGAAGTGGATGTCCTGGTGGGCACCCAGATGATCGCAAAGGGGCACGACTTTCGCCATATCACGCTGGTCGCGGCCGTCAATCCCGATGGCGCCCTGTTCTCAAGCGACTTTCGCGCCTCTGAGCGCCTGTTCGGGCTCCTGATGCAGGCGGCCGGTCGCGCCGGGCGCGACGCCGAGGTCGGTGCGCAAAGCGAAATGTGGCTGCAGACCTTCCATCCGGCGCATCCCTTGTTCGCGGCCCTCAAGCGCCACGACTACCCGGCCTTTGCGGCAGCGGAACTTGAACAGCGCAGGCTGGCCGGCCTGCCGCCCTTCAGCTTTCAGGCGCTGGTGCGGGCCGAGGCGCGTTCGCAGGAGGTCGCGCAGGGATTCCTGGCAGCGGCGAGCGGCGGCGTCAGCGCGATGCCGGACGCCGGGCCTCTGACGCGGCTGATCACGATCTACCCGGCCGTGCCGATGAGCATGCAGCGCATCGCCAATGTGGAGCGGGCCCAGATGCTGATCGAGAGCCCGTCACGCGCGGCGCTGCAGAACTTCCTGGGGGCCTGGCAGACGGTGCTGCAGGCGACGCGCAAGCAGCCGGCGGGTCGCGGCCTGATTCGCTGGGCGATCGATGTCGACCCGCTGGCGATTTGAATCCGGCAAGCGCGTCAGGTCAGCCAGCTCACGGCCAGTGAAAAAGTGAGGAAGGCGGCTGCCGTGGACAGCAGAATGATGCGTGCGATGCGGCCGTTGTCGGCGCCGAAACGCTCGGCCAGCAGAGACACGTTGCTGGCGCTGGGCAGCGCCGCCGCCAGCACCATCACCGTCAGGGCAAACCGGCTCAGGGGCAGTCCGCAGGCGATTCCCGCCGTGCCCAGCAACAGCACCAGCAGTGGATGCGCCAGCAGCTTGATGCCGACGACTGGCAGGTAGTCGCGCAGCGGGCTTGGCGCCTGCTGTTTGAGGGTGGCCACCATCTGTGAGCGGGCCAGTACCGCGCCGATGGTGAAGAGCGCCACGGGCGAAGCGGCGTCTGCCATCAGGCCGACCGTCTGCGACAACGGTCGGGGCAACTCCAGGCTCAGGGCTGAAGCCAGCGCCCCGAGCAGGATGGACCACGGCAGGGGGTTGGCCGCAACGCCCTTGAGTGCGCTCCTGGCCGCCTTGCTGGCACCGTGCTGATCCGCGCCATCGAGCCGCGACAGGGCAATGCAGAGCGAGGTGGTCATCACCATATCGACCAGCATCGTCAAAATCACGGGTCCGGCGGCGCCGGCGCCGAGCAGGGCCACGAGCAGGGGGACGCCCATGAAACCGGTATTCGGAAAGGCTGCGACCAAAGCGCCGAACGAAGCGTCGTTCCAGCCGATGCGCGGGCCACGGCTGACCGCCAGAGTGAACCCGACCGTGATCAGCGCGCACAGCGACCAGGTGAAAAAAACGCCGCCATCAAGCAGTTGAGACAGTGGCGTGCTCGAGCCAAAACGGTACAGCATGCAGGGCAGGGCAAAGAACAGCACAAAGCCGTTCAGGCCGGCAATGGCATCAAGCGGCAGCAGGCGCCAGCGTGCCGCGACAAAGCCGCAAAGGACCAGCGCGAAGAACGGAAAGGTGATCAGCAGGATGTGCAACACGGAGGCTATTGTCCACGCTCGGCGCGGGTGGGCAGACCGGCGTCTGTATGATGCCGTGCGTCCCGCAAAGTATCCCCATGTCATCCTTCCCCCCTCAAACGTCCATCGGGCTGAACCTGGCTCAACAGGAGGCCGTCAACTTCATGCACGGCCCCTGCCTGGTGGTGGCGGGCGCCGGCTCCGGCAAAACCAGGGTGATCACGCACAAGATCGGCCGCCTGATTCAGGCCGGTCTAGAGCCCGGGCGCATCGTCGCCATCACCTTTACCAACAAGGCGGCGGCCGAGATGCGGGAGCGCGCGCGCGGCCTGATTGGCAAGGCCGCCCGCGATGTCGTGATTTGCACGTTTCACGCGCTCGGCGTGCGCATGTTGCGTGCCGACGGCATCGCGCTCGGTCTCAAACCCAACTTCTCGATTCTGGACAGCGACGACGTCAACAGCATCCTGAAGGACGCCGGCGGTACCGTGGATGCCGCAACGGCGCGAACCTGGCAATGGACCATCAGCCTGTGGAAGAACCAGGGCCTGAACGCGCAGGCTGCGGCCGCGCTGGCTGCCAACGACAACGAACGCATCATCGCCCGCGTCATGGCGCACTATGAGGAGCGGCTCAGCGCCTATCAGAGCGTGGACTTCGATGATCTCATCAGCCTGCCGCTCAAGCTGCTGCAAGCGCATGAAACGGTGCGGCAGAAATGGCAGGCCATGGCCGGCCATGTGCTGGTTGACGAGTACCAGGACACCAACGCCACGCAATATGAGTTCCTGAAGCTGCTGGTGGCGGGCAAGGTGGCGGCGAACGCCCGGTTTACCGCTGTCGGCGACGACGACCAGTC
The DNA here is from genome assembly GCA_903839085.1 of uncultured beta proteobacterium. Classification (GTDB taxonomy): domain Bacteria; phylum Pseudomonadota; class Gammaproteobacteria; order Burkholderiales; family Burkholderiaceae_C; genus Rhodoferax. The sequence goes on from CAIMBE010000070.1 coordinate 8,872, forward strand.
GATCTACGGCTGGCGCGGCGCGACGCTGGACAACCTGAAGAAGCTGCCGATCGACTTTCCCAGCCTGAAGGTGATCAAGCTCGAGCAGAACTACCGCTCCACCGCCGCCATCCTGCGCGCGGCCAACAACGTGATCGGCCCCAATCCCAAGCTGTTCGAGAAGAACCTGTGGAGCGACCTCGGCGAAGGCGAGCCGGTGCGGGTGATCGATGCCGACAGCGAGGAGCACGAAGCCGAACGCACCGTGGCGCGCATCCAGAGCCTGCGCGCCGGCAACAGCGCCGGGAGTGGGCCGCAGTTTCAGGAGTTCAAGGACTTTGCCGTGCTGTACCGGGCAAATCACCAGGCCAAGGTGTTCGAGAAGGCCTTGCGCAAGGCGGCGATTCCGTACAAGGTCTCCGGCGGTACCAGCTTCTTCGACCGCGCGGAGATCAAGGACTTGTGCGCCTGGTTTCGCCTGTGGATCAACAACGACGACGACCCGGCCTTCTTGCGCGCCGTCACGGTTCCCAAGCGCGGCATTGGTCACCAGACGCTGGCCCAACTCGGTGTCTTTGCCGGCAAGTACAAGGTCAGCCTGTTCGAGGCCCTTTTTTCGTCGTCGCTGGGCAGTGCGCTGAGCAGCAAGGCGCTCGGCAGCCTGCATGAGTTTGGCCGCTACGTCAACGACCTCGAGTTTCGCGCTCGCCACGCGCTGGGCGCGCAGGCAGCCGGCGAGTTCCTGCTCGAATGGTTGAAGGAAATCGGCTATGAGAAGCATTTGTACGACGGCGAGGACAGCGACAAGCTGGCAGCGGCGCGCTGGACCAATGTGATCGATTTCTGCGACTGGATGTCGGCCCGCTGCGGTGGTGAGATTGACGATATGGCAGGCGTCGACAACGTCAGCGAGGTCAAATCACTGCTGGAAGTGGCGCAGACGGTGTCGCTGCTGTCGACCCTCAGCGAGCGCGACACCGAACAGAATGTGGTGTCCCTGTCCACGCTGCACGCGGCCAAGGGACTTGAGTGGCCGCACGTGATGCTGGTCGGCGTGACCGAGGGCATGCTGCCGTTCAAGCTGGGCGATGATGCCACCCCCACCGGTCACGCGGATGGACCGATGAGCGGAGGCATTCTGGAGCGCTTGCAGGAAGAGCGCCGCCTGATGTATGTCGGCATCACGCGCGCCCAGCGCAGTCTGGCGGTCAGTTGGACGCGCAAGCGCAAGAAGGGTCGCGAGATGATCGCGGCCCAGCCCAGCCGCTTTATTGCGGAGATGGCGCTGGATAAAATCACTGCGCGAGAAGATCCGCGTGAGAAGCTCAAGGCCTTGCGCGCGGAGTTTGCCAAGAGGGCCCTAGACAATGCCGCAGCGCTGGCGACTGGAGACCGGAAATGAACACGCGAATCGAAACCACCCCGAGTTCGATCTACTTGGCGGAAACGCACGAGGCGGAAAACCTCTCGCGCGAACTGTGCGACTACAACATGTACAGCGAGGATGCCGCGCTGGGCGAGGCGGTCAGGCGCGAAGGCGCGCAGTGGGCCGAGAGCGGACTCATCGCCTTCGGCCAGATGACCGGTTCGGCCGACTATCTCGAGCTTGGCCGACTGGCGAACCGGTTCACGCCCGAATTGGACAGTCATGATCGTTTCGGAAATCGTGTTGATCTGGTAAGTTTTCACCCGGCCTACCACCAGTTGATGAAGACCGCCATCGAGCATGGCCTGCACTCGTCGCCCTGGACCGACCCGCGAGCTGGCGCCCATGTGGCGCGCGCTGCCAGGACCTATTTGCACAACCAGGTTGAGGCCGGTCATGGCTGCCCGATCACGATGACCTTCGCGGCCGTGCCCACATTGCGCCTGCAGCCGGATCTGGCGCGTGTCTGGGAACCCAAGGTCACGGCCAGCGTCTACGACCCGCGCAACGTTCCGGTGGCGCAAAAGCAGGGTGTCACGATCGGCATGGCGATGACTGAAAAGCAGGGTGGCTCCGACGTGCGCACCAACAGCACGCGCGCCTTTCCCGTCGGCAGCGGCGGGCCCGGTCAGGCTTACGAACTGGTCGGCCACAAGTATTTTGTTTCGGCGCCGATGTGCGACGCGTTTCTGGTGCTGGCACAAACCGCGGTCGGTCTTTCCTGCTTTCTGCTGCCGCGCTGGCGCAGCGATGGAGCGAAGAACGCGATGCAGGTGCTGCGCCTGAAAAAGAAGATGGGCAATGCGTCCAACGCATCGAGCGAAACCGAGCTGCGCGGCGCGCTGGCCTGGATGGTGGGCGAGGAAGGGCGCGGCGTGCGCAACATCATCGAGATGGTCAGCATGACGCGCTTCGACTGCATGATCGGCTCGAGCGCCGGCATGCGCATGGCGGCGTCGCAGGCGCTGCACCATTGCTCGATCCGCTCGGCCTTCGGCAAGGTGCTGAATCGCCAGCCGCTGATGCAGAACGTGCTGGCCGATCTGGCGCTGGAAAGCGAGGCTGCTCTGACGCTGACCATGCGCATGGCGCGCGCCATGGACCATCGCAGCGACGAGCAGGAAGACCTGCTGGTGCGCCTGGTCACCGCGGTCGGCAAGTACTGGATCTGCAAGCGCACGCCGAACCATGCCTATGAGGCGATGGAGTGCATTGGCGGCAGCGGCGTGATGGAAGACAGCATGATGCCGCGCCTGTACCGGGAAGCCCCGGTGAATACGATCTGGGAAGGCAGCGGCAACGTGCAGTGCCTGGATGTGCTGCGCGCGATCGCGAAGACGCCGGCGGTGATCGATGCATTTGTCACCGAAGTTGCCCAGGCGCGGGGCGCGCATGCGGCGCTCGACGCCTTGCTTGCCGGCTTGGCAAAGGACCTGAAGGATGTGCGCGACATCGAGTACCGGGCGCGCGATCTGGTGGACCGCATGGCGCTGGCCCTGCAGGCCTCGCTGCTGCTGCGCCATGCGCCGTCCTTCGTCAGCGCTGCCTTCTGCCACTCGCGCCTCGAGCAGCTCGGCCACCACAACTACGGCACGCTGCCGCGCGGCGTCGACTGCAGCGCGATCCTGGCCCGCGCCACGCCCAACGTCGCGCATGCTTGAATTTGAACTGCTGCGCACCGATGCCGCCCAGCCTGAGCTTGGCTACCCGGGCAGCCACGCCCGCCGTGGCCGCCTGACCCTCAACCATGGCGTGCTGCAGACGCCGATCTTCATGCCGGTGGGCACCTACGGCACAGTCAAGGGCGTCACGCCGCACAGCCTTGAGAAGATGGGCGCGCAGATCATTCTGGGCAATACCTTTCATCTGTGGATGCGCCCCGGGCTGGACGTGATGGCGCAGTTTGGCGGACTCCATCAGTTCGAGAAATGGAGCAGGCCCATCCTGACCGACTCCGGTGGCTTTCAGGTCTGGAGCCTGGGCGAGATGCGCAAGATTTCTGAAGAAGGCGTCAGGTTCTCCAGTCCGGTGAACGGCGACAAGCTGTTCTTAACGCCCGAGATCTCGATGCAGATCCAGACCGTGCTGAACAGCGACATCGCGATGCAGTTCGACGAATGCACGCCCTATATTTCGGTCGAGGCCAAGACCAGGGGCCAACTCACCACCGAGGCCCAGGCGCGCAGTTCAATGGAACTGAGCCTGCGCTGGGCCAGGCGCTGCCAGTCCGAATTTGCACGGCTGGAGAACCCGAACGCACTCTTTGGCATCGTTCAGGGCGGCATGTTCGAGCACCTGCGCCAGCAGTCGGTCGAGCAACTGGTCGACATGGATTTTCCGGGCTATGCGATTGGCGGCGTCAGCGTCGGCGAGCCGAAGGATGAGATGCTGCGAATCATGGCGCACACGCCGCACCGTCTGCCGGCCGACAAGCCGCGCTACCTGATGGGCGTCGGCACGCCGGAAGACCTGATCGAAGGCGTGGCGCAGGGAGTCGACATGTTCGACTGTGTCATGCCGACGCGCAACGCGCGCAACGGGACCCTGTTCACGCGTTTTGGCGATCTGAAAATCCGCAACGCGCGCCACAAGATGGACGAGCATGCGCTGGATGACAGCTGCACCTGCTACGCCTGCGCGGGCGACGCCGGCGTCTCTTACGCCGATGGCGGACGCGACGGGTTCAGCCGTGCCTATCTGCATCATCTGGACCGTTGTGGCGAAATGCTGGGCCCGATGCTGGCCACGATTCACAATCTGCACTATTACCTGAACTTGATGCACGAGGTTCGCCAAGCGCTGGACGCCGGACGCTTTGGCGAAATGGTGGCGAAATTCAAGGCGGAGAGGGCGCGCGGCGTGTGAGCGGCGCGATGGCGCGATGCCGGCAATGCCCTGCTCAAGCACCCGTGAAAACGGTCAGTATCCCGGTGTAGCCGTAGAGGTGGTTGCGCGCGATCTCGCCGCCGGCAAAGAAGCCCACCAGCGGCACATCGCCCAGCGCCCGGCGCACGATCTGCAGTTCGGCGCTGGCACCGCCGAAGTGGGGTCCACCGCGTCCGGAACAACTGACATAAACAGCACCGGCGATGCGACGCGCCGGATGCGGCGCTGATTCGGCCCCGACTGCGGCCAACTCCGTCAGCGCTTGCACCGGGAGCTCTTCAGGTTCGAGTTCTTCCCGTATTTCAGCGCAGACGCGCATCAAATCGGCCTTGGCGGCCTGGGCATTGCGCTGACAGAAAGCCAGTTGCATGCCGACCTCAAGCTGATCGGACACGGCCAGCGCGCGCCGCGCCGGGTCCAGCCCGATGATGTGGCGCACCAGCACATCACTGCCAAAGTTGCCGGCGCGTCCGATTGCCACTGCGTCGCCCGCCGCGCGCCCATGGTCCGGCGGTCGCATCAAACCGACCAGGGTGGCGCGCACCACCTTGAGCGCCTGCTCGGGCTGGTTGAGTGAAATCTTCAGGTCTCGCAGCATGACATCGAGTGCCGGCTCATCGTCGAGCCGGGTCACCACATTGTTCTGGGAGGCACTCAGCCGGTACGCCCTGGACACCGGCAGGCAGCCCTGCGTCACGCGCGATACCAGATTCACACTCTCGCCAAAGGCGACACCGCTCAGACCGCCACTGAAGATGCCTGGCGTAGCGCCTTGACCCTTGATGTTGCCGTTGCCGCCGACCGCGAACTGCAGCATTTTTGAGCGGCTCGAGGACAGGCCGCCAAACAGATAGCCGGAACTGGTGCGTGCCGCCATCTCGTCAATCAGTTCGCCAAGATCCGGCGTGTGGGGATCGGCGTGCACCAGCGCCGTATGCGCTTCAAAGCCGAGACCGAGCGGCGCCACGCCGGAGAACACCCGGTACTGGTCGGTCGGCAACTCGCACAACATCAGGGCCAGTGCCGGCTCGTCGATGTATTCCACATTGTTCGATGCGATGCCGACCCCCACCGTGCCAGACCAGTCGGTAATTTCAGGCAGTTCGGCGCTCAGGTGCTCCAGAATCGCCTGCGCCTCATCGGCGTAGTGGTCGGTGATGTAGAGCAGGGCCAGGGTGGGCGCGCTGGCATAGCTGTGCAGCGCCATCTGGGCCCGCACCTGTGCCAGCACCAGGCCCGCCGCCATGCGCCACTGCGGGTGCGTGGCATGGCCGTACGGAAACAACTTCATCGTCGCGATCGCAGGTTTTTCCTCAACCTCTGCGCGGGGTCTTCCTGGCCGCTCTCCCGGCGCCTGTCCCTGCCCTGACGGCGCTGGAGGCGGCTTTCCGGGTTGCCTTGACCGCTTCCTTGGCAAAGCCCGCGGCCATGTTCTTGGTGAGGTCCATGGCGGTGTTCTTGCCCGCATCCTTCATCGCGCTGGCGGCGATCTGCTGAAATTGCTGCGTCAATGAACCCCACAACTGCATCGGGTCCACCAGCCCGGTCGCCGCCGCGGCCGCCGCCGGTTTGGCTGCACGGCCCACTTTCTTGGCAACCGCCTGCGCATCCGATGCCACCTCGGAGATGCTCTGGGCGGTCGAGGCCGCCTTGTCAGAAACGCGCTGCACGCCGGAAAACATGGTGTCGGCAGCCTTGAGCTTGAGCGCATTGGCCATGTCGCCAATGTTGAAATTCATGCCCTTGAGTGTGGCCAGCGTCATTTTCTGCACTTCCAGCGCCTGCACCGTGGCCCCAAGCGCCTTGGAATTCTGCTCGAGCCAAAAATGAACCGCCTTGAGTTCATCGATGCGCTTCTCCAACTCCTCGACATTCAGCGTGGGGGCAATCCAGTTGGCCAAATTGGGCATTTGCGGAATGCTTTGCGTCGCGCCCTTGGCCAGATTCTGGAGGAAGTCAAAGCCGGGAACAAATTTGCCGAAGCCGGAATTCTGTGAGTCGCTCATAGTCTCTCCAAAAAAATGATTGCGTGAAGCAGTCAACATCAAACCGGTCACAGCTTACCCCAATGCGCACTTGCAGGGGTTGGAGATTGACAGATTTTTGTTCAGTGCTGGTGGCCTGGCATGGCCGGCTTCTCGTCGGCCCTGGCTGCGGGGGCGCTGGCTACCACCGGCGCTCTGAGTTCCACGGTCTTCTGCGCCCCCTTGGCGTCCTTGAACACCAGACTCAATACAACGGTGCTGCCTTTGGCCAGCGGTGCCTTCAAATCCATCAACATCAGGTGGTAACCACCGGGTTTGAGTTCCACCGTCCTGCCGGCCGGCAAGTCCAGCCCTCCGCTGACGGCGCGCATCTTCATGACATCGCCTTCCATCTTCATTTCGTGGACCTCGGCGACGCCGGCCATGGGTGAAGTCACCCCGACCAGCCGTGCGCCGTCTTTGGCGGTGATCTTCATGAAGCCGCCCGTCGCCTTCTGGCCCGGTACCGAAAGACGGACCCAGGCGTCCGTGATTTCTATCACTTGCGCGGACAGGGGGCCGCAGCAGAAGGCTGCCAGGAGAAGGAAGGTCTTGAGTTTCATTGAAGCTTGAGTGCCTTGTGTCGGATTGACCCGGATTTCGGGGTCAGCGATTATGACCGATGGAACTGACCGTTCAAGAGCTTGACGTTCATCAAAGACGCGCTCTGCAGGTGGGTGCACGATGAACAGCAACTTCAGGAGATGTCATGAGCATTAAGACTGCGGCGCCGTTCCGGAAACAATTGCTGGACCAGCGTGCCGATCTGATCGAGCAACTGGCCAATTTGCGCGGTGGCGCGGTTGGTCGGGCCGAGGCTTCATCCGAGCATTTCGGGCATCCCGAGGATTCCGATGCGCAAGTCAACAGCGCACGCGATCTGGAGTTTGCGCTCGACGAGCGTGAAAGCGCCGAGCTCAGACTGCTGGACGCGGCGCTGGAGCGCATCAGGGCGGGCAGCTACGGCCAGTGCCTCGATTGTGGCGAGGATATTCCTGCGGCCAGGCTCCATGCGGCACCCGCGGCAGCGCGCTGTCTGGCATGCCAGCAGAAGGCAGAGCAGAAGTGATGCCGCAGGGCGTCAAGTCGTATTCCTGGCACTTGGCCCGGGGCGAAAAAAAGCACACCCGCGGCTCATCACCGGGGTGTGCTGGCATCAAATCGGCTGAGTTTCTACCGGCGCGTCAGGCCGCGTGTCCGTTCGTCCGCAGCGCTTTGACAGCGACCCAGAGCAACATCGCGGTACCGACCAAGGGCAGCATCACGGCATAAGCCAGACCGATAAAGGGCGCCGCCACGAACAGCGCCACATTCTTCACGGTGCGCAAGGCGCGGTGTGCCGCCGGCATCGCATTGAGGGCCTTCCAGCCGGTCCAGGCCAGCATCGCCAACCCGACCAGTGGCAGCATCAGCGCATAAGCCAGACCGATGAACGGAGCAGCCAGGAACAGCGCAATGTTCTTGATCCGGCTTTCCTGCTTCACTGCTTCTTCTGCAGCCAACTCTGGAGCCGCATCCGCCGCGGCAGCGCGCAGTGCATAGGCAGCGCTTTCCTCGATCATCTGAGCCGCATAGGCCGCGCCCTCGTGCATCGCGCTGGCTGCACTCTGCTCGATCATCTCGGGCGAGAGCGGCTTGCGCACGAACTCCGAGACCCCGGCCGCCTTGGCACGTGCCTCGTTCTCGCTCGTGCCATAGCCGGTGATGATGACCACGGGCGTCCAGGGCTGGCTGGCCTTGACGCGCTCGGCCAGTTCCACACCATCCATACCCGGCATCTTGATGTCGGTAAACACCACATCAAAAGACTGCTCGCGCATCTGCTTCAAAGCCTCATGGGCATTCTCCACCGTCGTAACAACGTAGCCCTTCTTCTCCGACAGGACGCGATTGAAACTCTTGCCGACAACGGCGTCATCATCGACAACCAGAACTTTACGCAGTGCACTCATGACGTTTCCCCTTCATTAACCAAAAAACCAGACTCCTTGGCTATAAGCAAAGCCTGTGCCAGTCATCACATTTCGAGGAAAAACCATTGAAATCAACAAGTTACATCGGATGACCGGTATCCATAGCGTTGGCCAAGCTGCCAACTCAGGGGGCCAAGTACAGGAAAGTTGTACACGCTTTGCGCGGCTTTCCCGGCACTTGGAGGAAAACCTCATTCAAATCAAGGAGTTAGACCTTCCTGGCATGGATAATTTTCTTGTACACGGGGTGGCAACAAAAAAAAGGCCTCCCGAACCGGAGGCCTTTTCGGAAGCGGAAAAGATCTACTTCTTGCGCGCAGCAATGGCCTTCTCTGCTGCTGCGACCAAATCAACACCGACTGTCGACTTCCACTTCTGGTACACCGGGCGCGTTGCCTGAACGAAGGCGTCACGTTCGGCCGGCGTGAGTTGGGTTACGGTGACGCCGAAGCCGGCGACTTCCTTGAGCAGAGGCTTGTCGGTCTCGATCAGACCCTTGCGGGCCAGTGCGATTTCCTGCGCGCCGGCGTCGATGGCGGCTTGGCGGACGATCGCCTGGTCGGCCTTGGTCCACGAATCAAAGATCTCCCTGTTCACGACAAAGATCAGCGGATCGGCCACGTAGCCCCACGTGGTGACGAACTTCTGACCCACGTTGTGCAACTTGAGCACCGGGAACAACTGCAGCGGGTTTTCCTGGCCATCGACCGCTCCGCTGGAAAGTGCCGGCTGCGCGTCGGCCCAACTCATCTGCGTCGGGTTGGCGCCGAAGGCCGTAAAAGTATCCGCGAAGAGTGGCGAGCCGACAACTCGGATTTTCATTCCTTTGAGGTCGCCAGGCGACCTGATCGGTTTCTTGGAATTGGTCAACTCGCGGTAGCCGTTCTCGCCCCAGGCCAGCGGCACCACGCCGGATTTTTCCAGCGTCTGGAAGATCTTCCTGCCCACGTCGCCCTGGGTCAGCGCGTCGATGGCGGCATAGTCGGGCATCAGGAAGGGCAGCGAGAACAGATTGAGTTCTTTGACCTGCGGTGACCAGTTGATGGTGGAGCCCACGGCCATGTCGATGACGCCCTGGCGCAGGGCGCTGAATTCGCGCGTCTGGTCGCCCTGGATCAGCGACACGCCAGGATAGAGCTTGATATTGATGCGGCCCTGGGTACGCTCCTTGATTAGATCGGCCCAGATCTTGCCGCCGGTGCCCCACGGCAGGGGCGGCCCGAGCACCAGTGACAGGCGGTATTCAGCCTTGTAAGCAGTTTGCGCGGTGGCGTTCATCGACATCGCGCCCAGCGCTGCCGCAGCGGCAACAAGGGTCAGTAGGGTTCTGCGCAATTTCATGTTGGAAATCTCCTTTGGAAAAGTAAGAATCGGCGGGCTCAGTAGCCCAGGTAGCGTGGCAGCCAGAGCGCAAGCTCGGGCCAGATGATGACGGCGACCATCACCAGGAACATCGAAAACAGCATCCAGCCGACCCAGCGCACGGTCTCTTCCATGCGCACGCCGGCAATGCGGCACGATACCATCAGATTGACGGCCAGCGGCGGCGTGAATTGTCCCAGCGCCACCTTGAGCGTCAGGATGACGCCGAACCAGACCGGGTCCCATTTGTAAAACTGCACGATCGGCCACAGCAGCGGCACGAAGATCAGGAAGATCGAGACGCCATCGAGGAACATGCCCACCGTGATCAGCAGCAGGATCAGGAGCGACAGCACACCGTATTCGCCCAGACCCGAGTTGACGATGGCGCGTGTGACGGGGTCGATGACGCCCAGCGTCGACAGCGAGTAGGCAAAGATGCCGGCCAGCGACACCACCAGCAAAATGATGGCCGACAGTTCGCCCGACTCGCGCAGGATCACGAACAGGTCCCTGACCTTGATGGTGTGATGGATCGCCATGCCGACGAACAGGCCGTAGAACACCGCCACCACCGCCGCCTCGGTCGGCGTGAACCAGCCGGCGCGCATGCCGCCCAGAATCAGTACCGGTGCAGCCAGACCCCAGGTCGCCTCGCGAAAGCTCTTCCAGAACGGCGGACGCGGCAGGCTGGCCTCGAGCGCGCCCATCTTGTGCTTGCGCGCCAGCAAGACGGTCGGGACAATCAGCGCCAGACCGGCCAGCACGCCCGGAATCATGCCGGCGGCGAACAGTGCCGGTACCGAGGCGCCCGGCACCAGCACCGAGTAAACGATGAAGGCCACCGAGGGCGGAATCAGAATGTCTGTCGCCGCCGCCGCACCGACCACGCTGGCAGAGAATGCCGCCGGGTAACCGGCGCGCGACATGGCGGCAATCATGACCGCGCCGACGGCCGCCGCATTGGCCGGGCCGGAGCCCGAAATGCCGCCCAGAAACATGGCCACCAAAATCGCCACCAGCGGCAGCATGCCGGGCCCGCGTCCGACGATGGCGATGGCAAAGTTGACAAGTCGCAAAGCGACGCCTGAGCGGTCGAAGATGGAGCCGACCAGAACGAACATCGGAATCGCCAGCAGCGGGTACTTGCCAAGACCGGCATAGAAGTTCTGCGGCACCGCCAGCAGTCCAAACCAGAGCGCATCGGTGTTGGCCAGCGCAATGCAGGCGGCGCCGGCCAGCCCCAAGGCCGCGCCGATCGGAACGCCCAACAGCATCATGACCACGAAGGCGGCAAACAGCAGCGTCGGGATCATGCCGTTTGCTCCAAGGCGTGCTGAACAGCCTCAGATGCATGAAGTCGGTGCATTCCAAAGCCGGGAATACCGCGGAACCGGCTTTGCCGGGCCGCAGGTCTTGCCTCCTGCAAGGGAGGGCGCGGCCACACGAAGTGGGCAAGCTTGGGGGTGTGCCAATCCCTCATGCCCTTCGCCCCCGGCGGATGAACAGGCCAAGGGCGCGTCCGGCGATCGCCACCGACATGATGGGCAGCCAGATCGTGTACCACCACTGGGGCACACCGATGCCGGGAGAAGTTTCGCCATAGCGGATGTCGTCCCACACCATGCGTGTGCTCAGCACCGCAACCAGGGCAAACAGCAGGAACACCGTGATGGCGCCAAAGCGCGCCAGCGCGCGTTGCCGTGCCTGCGAGCCGCTGTCGGCAAAGTATTCGATGCGAATCTGGCGGTTGCGCGCCACCGAGGCGGAGCCCGCCACCAGCGCCAGCACGATCATCAGAAAGACCGAGAACTCTTCGGTCCAGGCAAACGACTGGCTTGTGAAATAGCGCACCAGCACATTGGCGAAGGTGATGAGCGCGAGCAGGCCCATGACGATGACCGTCAGCCAGTCCTCGATCTTGAGCGGAATGACGGTGACTTCATCCTGCGCAGCGGGGTCTGGCACTTCAATCGGCAGGTGGGTTGGTTCGTGTACATGCATGGGGAATCGATCCAGTTTAGGGCCAAAACAGGGCGCCCGATATCAGGAGATACCTTGATACGCCCTCAGTCGAGCATGCTGCGCGCCGACGCAGCGACATCGTTGGCATTGACGCGCGACTGCGCTTCGAGCACCGGTGCATATCCGACGGGGATGCGCGGCGCGCCGAGCCGCTTGACGCGACAGCCGGTGGCCTCCGCCGCGCTGGCCGCAATCTCGGCGCCGAAGCCGGCGACCTGCACCGCTTCGTGCACCACCAGCAGGTTTCTCGTTGTGGCGCAGGAGTTGAGGACGGTATCGCGGTCCCAGGGCCAGATCGTTCGCAAGTCGATCAGTTCGACGTCGATGCCCTCGCTGGCGAGCTGCTCGCAGGCTTGTGCGCAGGCTTGCACCTGCTTGCTCCAACTCACCAGGGTCAGGTCTTTGCCGGCGCGCAAGGTGCTGGCGCGTCCGAGCGTGTCCGCTTGCGAGATGTCGACCTCGCCTTGCAAACCCCACAGGGTTTTGTGCTCCATGTAGACCACCGGGTCACCGCTGGCAAGAGCGGCGCGCAGCAGGGCGTAGTTGTCCTGCGGCGTCGCCGGGCAAACCACGACCAGGCCCGGCAAGTGGGCAAACCAGCTCTCCAGCGACTGGGAGTGTTGCGCGGCCGAGGCGTCCCAGATGCCGATCGGCATGCGCAGGAGCATCGGCACACGGCCCTGTCCACCAAACATGAAACGGTTCTTGGCGGCCTGGTTGACAATCTCGTCCATGCCGCAGAGTGCAAAATCCACCACGCGCAGCTCTAGGATCGGCCGCAGCCCCGCCAGTGCCATGCCGACGCCGGCACCCACGATGGCGGCTTCGCTGATCGGCGTGTCGATGACGCGCTGCGCGCCGAAGGTTTGCTGCAGCCCTTGGTACTGGCCGAAGATGCCGCCGCGTCCAACGTCTTCGCCGATGACCACGACATTGGCATCGGCCGCCATTTCGTGCTCGACAGCCAGCGCCGCGGCTTGCGCGTAAGTCATCATCGCCACTGACCGGCTCCGGTGCTCTGGACATCGGTGAAGGCGCTGGCTGCTTCGGGCCAGGGGGCGGCATGCGCGATCTCCAGCGCCAGCGCGACTTCCTCTGTCGCTGCCTGCTCGATGGCGTCGAGTTGCCGCGGATTGGTGCCGGGCAGGCTCAGGTAGCGGGTGCGGGCGCGCGCAATCGGGTCGGTCCTCAGCGCCGCCTGCAACTCCTCTGCATTTCGGTAGGCGGCGAGGTCGACCGACACATGGCCCTTGACGCGGTAAGTGATGGCATGCAGCAGGCGCGGACCGCCACCCGATCGAACTTCATGCACCAGCTTCCTAGCAGCCCTGTAGACCGCCAGCACATCGTTGCCATCGACCTGCACGGCCTGGATATCGAGGCTCAGCGCGCGCGCCGACGCCCCGCCGCCGGCGGTCATCGGACCGCTCGCGGTGGTGGCACTCCAGCGGTTGTCTTCGCAGACGAAGAGCACCGGCAACTGATAGACCTGAGCCCAGTTGAGGGCCTCAAGAAAGGGACCGCGGTTGATCGCGCCGTCACCAAAAAAACAGGCGGTGATGTGCGCGCGCCGCTGCAGCTTTTGCGCATGCGCTGCGCCGACCGCAATCGGCAGCCCGGCTCCGACCACGCCGTTGGCGCCCAGCATGCCGACCGAAAAATCGGCAATGTGCATGGAGCCGCCCTTGCCGCCATTGGTCCCCGCGGCCTTGCCGAACAACTCGTTTAGCATGCGCTGAAGGTCGGCGCCCTTGGCCAGCGTGTGGCCGTGGCCGCGATGGGTCGAGGTCAGGTAGTCCTGCGGCTGCAAGTGAGCGCAGACGCCGGCCGGGACCGCCTCCTGCCCGGTGGAAAGATGCAGCGGACCGCGCACCTTGGCGCTGCCATCGGCAGCCTTGCCGTAGGCGCTGACGCCACCCTGGCTCGCAGCCTCGGCCGCATTCTCGAAGGCGCGAATGCGAACCATCGTGCGGTACAGGCTCGCCAGGGTCTCGATGTCTTGCGTCAAACCATCTCCAATGCCATTGATCCAAAGAGCACGCATTGTAGGAGACGCCCCGCCATCGATGACCACCGGTTGCATAATGCGCGCGTGGTCAGAACACTGAAAATGCAGCAGCTCGACAAGGGTCGGGCGACCCGTTTGCGGGCTCGCTGTGCGGGGACTGCGGGCCGATGAAGCGTGTTGAGCCGGTGCTGCCGTTCAGGGCGCTGACCACGCTGGCGCTGGTCGTGCTGCTTGGTCACCTGGCTCTTTTTCAGGCCGTTTCCTTGACCCTGAGCCCGCCCTTGAATCTGACGGGCCACGCTTTCAGCACGCGCTCGATCGAGTTGGGTCGTGACAGGGCCGCAAGCCCGCAAGCCGGGGGCGCTGCGAGGATACCGGCCCGCACGCGACGCAGACCGGCGCCGCCTGATGCGACGGGAGCAGAAGGTCCTTCGACCCGCATGGCTCAGATCGACGCCATCGAGCCACCGCCTGCACCGGGCACCCATGAGAAAAGGTCGGGAGATCCAGACGCTGTCGAAAAGCAGGAGCAACCGGCGGACTCGGCCGATGAATTGGCGCTGGCGCCGCGCCCGCTGCGCGAACAGATCGGTTCTGCCCGTCATTTCATCGTACCCGGCTCGGTGACCCTCAAATACCAGGTGGCATCGAACAGGTTTCCCTTTGGCCTGAACGCTGAACTGGCTTGGCGGCAGGACGGTGCAAGTTACGACGCCCGATTGGTTTTTGGTGCCCTGGGCCTGAGCCGCGTTCAAACCAGCCGCGGACAGATCAGCGGGGAAGGGTTGGCACCCCTGCGTTTCTCGGACAAGTACCGCAGCGAGGTTGCCTCACACTTTGTACGTGACAAGGGGAAAGTGACTTTCAGTGCCAATACCCCCGACGTCGCTCTGCTCGCCGGTGCGCAGGATCGACTGAGCATTGTGGTTCAACTCGCCGCCATGATGGCGGGAGACACGGCCCGATTTCCGACCGCCACCACGATTGCGCTGCAGATTGTCGGCCCGCGCGATGCCGACATCTGGTTATTCACGGTGGAGGACGAGGAGGTGCTGGCGCTGCCCGGCGGCCAGCAATCGACACGCAAACTGGTGCGCAACCCACGGCAGGAATTTGATCAGAAGGTCGAATTGTGGCTGGCGCCGGAGCTGGGCTATCTGCCGGCCCGGATCAGGATCACCGAGGCCAATGGTGATTTTGTCGATCAAAAGTGGCTTGCCAGCGAACCTCCGACCTGAAGTGATGGCCTCGATCGCGCCACGCGGCTCTTGAAATCCTGGCTGATGCGGCCACCTGCAGTCCAAGCATGATTAAGGGATAATGCCGTATGCACACGCTTTATGATTCTGACACCTACTCGGTAACGCATATGCTGGCCAACGCGGTGGCCGCGGATGCGCCGTGCGAGCTGGGTGGCGAACGCATCGAGCAGGTGCTGCTGGTGCCGACGCTGGCGCGCCACGGTTTCGAGATCATTGACAAGCGCGCCGGCAAAGAGGTCTACCTCGATGGCTCCTGGGCCGAGTTGTTTCAGCAGCATATTTCTGCCTGGCAAGAGAAGACGCCGACCCAGGAAGAGGTCGAGGACACGCTCGAGCAATACGCCGAACTGGCCCAGAATCCGGTGCTTGTGCACTGAGCGCCAACGCCTCGGCGGGCAGCAGGTTTTCCGATGATGGCGCGTCGACTCTGGACGGTCGCCCTGGCGTTTGGCCTGACGGCTTGCGCCCTCGGTCCGCCAGCGCCGCGCTACTCCGATTCGAGCCGGGTTCAGCAACTTCACCAACTCCTGCCGGCTGATGCCATTGTGCTCGGTGAGCAGCACGATGCGCCCGATCATCAACGGGTTCATCGCATCGTGGTGGAGGCACTGGCTTCGCAGAAGGCCCTGGCAGCCCTGGCGCTGGAGATGGCCAGCCAGGGCCAGTCGACGACAGGTCTTCTGTCCGATGCAAGCGAAGAGGCGGTGCGCACGGCCCTGAAGTGGAACAACGATGGCTGGCCCTGGGCGGCCTACGGACCGGCCATCATGGCGGCGGTGAGGGCCGGGGTGCCCGTCATCGGTGCCAATCTACCGCGCACTGAGCTGCGCAGCGCCATGGGCGATGCCGCGCTTGATCTGTTGCTGCCGGGCCCGGCACTCCAGGTGCAGCAGCAAAATATTCGAACAGGCCACTGTGACATGTTGCCTGAAAACCAGGTTGCGCCGATGGCACGGATCCAGATTGCCCGCGATCGTGCCATGGCACAGACGGTGGCCCAGGCAGGCCAGCCCGGCAAGACCGTCGTCTTGCTGGCCGGTGCCGCGCACGCGGATCGCGGCCTGGGCGTGCCACTGCACATGGCGGCAACGTTGAAGCTCAAAGCGGTGCTGATGCAGGCTGATCCGTTCGGCGACGAGACCCACGGCGCTGCGAATTTCGATGCCATCTGGCCTGCCCAGGCGGCGCCACCGGTTGATTACTGTGCTAAATTTGCCGTCACCCGGGGTGCGGCAACAACAAATAGCACGACCCCGAAACAGCCTGGCGACGACCCGGCCAAGACCCCATGAAGCCTGCTTATATTCTGACCCTGTCCTGTCCGGACCGCCTTGGCCTGGTCCACGCGGTATCGGGTTTTCTCGCCGAACGCGGTGGCAACATCGAGGAGGCGGCGCAGTACAACGACATGGACACCGGCCTCTTTTTCATGCGCGTTCAGTTTGCCTGCGCGCAACTGCCGCATGAGGAGCTCAAGACACAACTCGCCACCTTTGCTATGCCCTACCAGATGCGCTGGCGTCTGCACGCGCGGGCCGAGCCGATGCGAACGGTCATCATGGTCAGCAAGGAGGGGCATTGCCTGAACGATCTGCTGTTTCGCTGGAAGAGCGGCTTGTTGCCTCTGGACATTCGCGCCATCATTTCCAACCATCGCGAGTTTTACCAGCTCGCTGCCAGCTACAACGTGCCTTTTCATTACTTTGCGGTCAACGCCGCCAACAAGCCGCAGGTCGAAGCCAAACAGCATGACATCATTCAGAGCGAGGCGGCCGAGCTGGTCATTCTGGCGCGCTACATGCAGGTCCTGAGCGACGACTTGTGCCGAAAGCTCTCAGGCTCTGCCATCAATATCCATCATTCGTTTCTGCCCAGCTTCAAAGGGGCCAAACCGTATTGCCAGGCGCATGACCGGGGCGTGAAGCTGATTGGTGCCACTGCCCACTACGTGACAGCCGAACTTGACGAGGGCCCGATCATCGAACAGGACGTGGCGCGGGTGGATCACAGCAAGACGGTGGAAGACCTCACCACGCTGGGCCGCGACACCGAGAGCCAGGTGCTGGCCCGCGCCGTGAAATGGCACAGCGAACATCGCGTGCTTCTCAACGGCCACAAAACGGTGATCTTCAAGTGATCGCGGGTCGCTGCGTGTAGTTCGCGTGGCGTTTTTCGAGGAAGGCCCGCATGCCTTCCTGGGCATCGGCAGTCATGGCGGAAGAGGCCATCAATTCAATCACCAATTCGTAGGCCTGATCCTGCGGCAGACTGACCTGCTGGTAGAAACCCTGCTTTCCCATGGATTTGGACAGCGCGCTGCCGCGGCTGGCACGGGTGATCAGATCGAGCGTCGCGCTCTCAAGCTGGTCGGCTGGCACGCAGCGGTTGATGAGCCCCCATTCGGCGGCGGTCCTGGCATCGATCGCATCGCCCGTGAGCGCCATCTCCAGCGCCCGCTTGCGACCCACGTTGCGCGCAATCGCCACCGCGGGTGTATGGCAGAACAAGCCACCCTTGCCGCCGGGTATGGCGAACGCGGCGCTATCGGCTGCAATCGCCAGATCGCAGGTCGCCACCAGCTGGCAGCCTGCCGCCGTGGCCAGCGCGTGCACCCGGGCAATCACCGGTTGGGGCATGGCCTGGATCGTGTCCATCATCTCGGTGCAGACGCGAAACAGCGCCAGCGCCTGCTCCAGGGTGGCGCCGGCCATGTCGGCAAAGTTGTGGCCGGCGCTGAAGACCGGTCCGTTGGCCGCCAGAATCACGCCCCGCGCCTCGCTCCTGGCCACGCCGCGCAAGGCCTGCGTCAATTCCAGCATGACGTCCATGGCCAGCGTATTGCGCTTTTCGGGGCGATTCAGGGTGATGGTGGCGATGGCGCCATCGACCGACAGCAGCAGGTGTTGGTACTTCATGCTGGCATTTTGGCAGAACGGGAAGCTGTCATTGCGAAGGCCGAAGGCCTGTGGCAATCCATGCGTGGCCTGCCGCGCCTCGATCGCAGTGACGACGGAGAGGCTAGAACCCGCTGGCCATCACCTCACCCATGCGGATCGCCCGCCCAGGCGCCCAGGCCGGGTTGAAGTGCAGCTTGCCTTTGGGAAACAGCAGTACCACGGTCGAGCCAAGCAGAAAGCGACCCATCTCCTGACCCTGTTCGAGCCGGATGTCCTGATCTTCGTAATGCCACTCGCGCGGTTGTCTGGTGCGATGGGCGTTCACCACGCCATGCCAGACGGTCGCCATGCTGCCGACGATGGTTGCGCCAACCAGAACCAGTACGAAGGGCCCGCGACCGGACTCGAACAGACAGACCACGCGCTCGTTGCGCGCGAACAGGCCCGGCACGCCCCGGGCTGTGGTCGGGTTGACCGAAAACAGCTCGCCCGGCACATGAATCATGCGCTGCAAGCGTCCGCTGCAAGGCATGTGGATACGGTGGTAATCGCGCGGGCTCAGGTACAGGGTGGCAAAGTGGCCGCCGTCAAATCGGGTCGCCAGCGCTGCGTCACCGCCGACCAGCGCGGTGCTCGAATAGTGGTGTCCCTTGGCCTGGAAAATCTGATTTCCCTGGATGGCGCCAAATTGGCTGATGGCGCCGTCGACCGGGCAAACCAGGTCGGCGCTGGACAGCGGTCGCGCACCCTCGGCCAGGGCGCGGGTAAAGAAATCATTGAAGGTCGGGTAACTGGCGATGTCAGGGTTGGCAGCCTCGTCCATGTTGACGCCGTAGCGCTGCACAAACCACTTGACCAATTGCGTTGTCAAGCGCCCGCCGCGCGCCCCGGCAATCCGTCCGGCCAGAACTGTCAACGACTGCTTTGGCAGCAGGTATTGCGGCAGCACGGCAAGACGGTCTGACATTGGTGGCTACCAGAGTGGAGAATGGCCGGGATTGTATCGGGGCGAAGCGTGGCAAGCCATGACTTCATGGATTGCCACGTCGCTCTGCTCCTCGCAATGACGAGGTGACGCTGCAACGGCGAGGTGACGCTGCAATGACGGTCAATTGTCATCGCGAGGCCGAAGGCCGTGGCGATCCATGCATCTGGACATCCTACCTTGCGGCCGGCACGGGCAGCGTGCGCACCTGGCGCAGTACCGGGTGGCGCCAAGCCCACAGCGCGAGCGCAAGTGAGCCTGCGCCACCCAGCGCCAGTGCGGCGCGCAAGCCAAGGTGCTCGCCCAGGTAGCCGCCCAGCAGGGCGCCCGGACCGGCGGGTATCAGGATCAGCCAGCGCATGGTGCTGGTCATGCGCCCCAGCAGCGGCTCAGGCGTGACCGCCTGGCGCAAGGCCAGAAAATTGATGAAGATGAGCACAGCGCCGGCGCTGAAACACAGCAGCATGAAGACAAATGACACCACACCCCAGACTCCCGCCGGCACCAGCGCCAGTTGCAGCCAGCCCAGACCGCAGACGGCGAAACCCAGGATCAGACACGGCCCGGGACCAAGATGGCGCGAGATCCGATTGCCCAGGGTGCTGGCCACGATGGTGCCCAATCCCAGACCCATGTAGCACAGTCCGACCTGATGCTCATTGAGACCCAGGGTGCGGGTGGCGAACAGGATCTGCACCACCATGGCGCATTGGTGGCACATTTGCCAAATGCCGACGACAGTGGCGAGCGACAGAAGCAGGCGGTGGCGGGTGACAAAGCGCAAGCCCTCTTTCAGGTCGCGCCAGAAATGTGTCTTGCCGGTCGAAGCCCGGTTTTCGCGCACCTGCAGGCCGCGCAGAATCAAGACGCTGCCAAGCAGCAGAACGGCATCGGCGAGCAGGGCCAGCGGGGCGCCAACCAGTTTGATCAGGGCACCGGCGACGCCGGGGCCGGCCACCTCGGCGCCTGAAGAAGCCAGCGCATTCTTGGCATGTGCCTCCACCAGCCGTTCGCGCGGAACCACCTGCGTCAACACGATCTGGGCGGCGGTTCCCGCGGTCACGAAGACGCAGCCGATGGCGAATGCCACGCCGTACATGAAGGGCATGCTGAGCCAATCGAGGTACCAGACCAGTGGCACGCTGGCCAGTATCAGGGCGACCAGGCCCTCTCCAACGACATAGACCGGCAGCTTGCGCACGCGGTCCAGCCAGACGCCTGCGGGCAGCGACAGCAACACAAAGGGCGCCAGTTCCATGGCCGTCAGAATGCCCATTTGGGACGGCGTCGCGTGCAGCAGCACGGCGGCGGTCAACGGCAGCGCCAGCATGGTGATCTGGCCGCCAAATGAGCTGATCAGGATCGATGTCCAGAGCCGCCGGTAGGTGGCATCTCGCAGCAGATCATCGATTGCAAGCGCAGGCCAGACCGGCCGCCATCTCAGCCAGAGTCGGCGCCCTGCGCGGGTGGATTCGGTCGACATGGGGATCTCGGTGTGGATCTTCTCCCTGGATGGGAGGCTTGATGCAGAGATTCTAGCCAGCACCACCCGTCTGTGCGCAGTGGCGACGGTTTGCCCCTATATTCTGGGCTGTTGCTGAATCGATACCGGGAACCCATCATGAACCAGCTGAACTTCTTGGGGCAGAACAATGCGCCGCAGAGGGGAGAACGTCAAGCGCAGGTGGTCAAGGCGCTGTCGGCCTGTTTGCCGGCGCACACCCTGCTGTGGCAGGCCGAAGACACGGCGCCGTATGAATGCGATGGCCTGAGCGCTTACCGCGAGCGGCCGCTCGTGGTGGCACTGCCCGAAACGCAGGAGCAGGTGCAGGCGGTGCTGCGCACCTGCCACGCGCTTGACGTGCCGGTGGTCGCGCGCGGCGCCGGCACCGGCCTGTCGGGGGGCGCCATGCCGCATCGCATGGGGGTCACGCTGTCACTGGCCAAGTTCAACAGGATCATGCGCGTGGACCCGCACAGCCGCACGGCGCTGGTGCAGTGCGGTGTGCGCAATCTGGCGATCAGCGAAGCGGCAGCGCCGCACGGCCTGTACTACGCACCCGACCCCTCGAGCCAGATCGCCTGCACCATCGGCGGCAATGTCGCCGAAAACGCGGGTGGCGTGCACTGTCTGAAATACGGGCTGACCCTGCACAACATCGTGAAGATCGGCGGCTTCACGATGGAAGGCGAGGCGGTTGAATTTGGCTCCGATGCGCTGGACGCCGCGGGCTTCGACCTGATGAGCATCGTCATCGGATCCGAAGGCATGCTGGCCGTCACCACCGAGGTCACGGTCAAGCTGGTACCCAAACCGCAGCTGGCCAGATGCATCATGGCCAGCTTCGACGATATCCGCAAGGCCGGCGCCGCGGTGGCCGCTGTCATCGCCGCGGGCATCATCCCGGCCGGCCTGGAGATGATGGACAAGCCGATGACCGCCGCGGTGGAAGACTATGTGCACGCCGGCTACGACCTGAGCGCCGAGGCCATTTTGCTGTGTGAGAGTGACGGCACGCCCGAAGAGGTCGAAGAGGAGATCGGTCGCATGAGCGCGGTGCTGTCGCAGCACGGCGCGACCGCCATTACCGTGAGCCGGGATGAGGCCGAACGGCTCAAGTTCTGGAGCGGTCGCAAGAACGCTTTTCCGGCCAGCGGACGCATCAGCCCGGACTACATGTGCATGGACTCGACCATTCCGCGCAAACGCCTGGCCGACATGCTGCTGGCGATCCAGGGCATGGAGAAGAAGTACGGCTTGCGCTGCGCCAATGTGTTCCATGCCGGCGACGGCAACCTGCATCCGCTGATCCTGTTCGACGCCAGCGACGCCGATCAGTTGCATCGCTGCGAATTGTTCGGCGCCGATATTCTGGAAACCAGTGTCGCCATGGGCGGCACCGTGACCGGCGAGCATGGCGTGGGAATAGAAAAACTCAACTCCATGTGCGTCCAGTTTTCAGGCACCGAGAACGAGCAGATGTTTGGCGTCAAGCGCGCCTTTGACACGAAGGGCCTGCTCAACCCCGGCAAGGTGATTCCGACGCCGCAGCGCTGCGCCGAGTACGGCAAGATGCTGGTGCGCGGCGGGAACCTCAAACACCCGGAGTTGGAGCGTTTCTGAAGCTATCGATCTTTCCCGAAATGATGCCAAGTCGAGCCTGGTTCAGAGTGGCGCGTGGATCAGGCTGGCGGGGCACTCAGCTCCGCGGCTGTCCACCGCCCTTTGGGCTCCTCCTGATGCCGCTGCGCTGAGCGCCCCACCAACCTGATCCTTCAAGCAGGGGTGGTATTCGAAGTCCGAAAACTGCGCAAGCTTGTTGCCGAGGGCGATGCAGTGGCTGGCGTAGCGTGGACTTGGGGTTTTGCCAA
Organism: uncultured beta proteobacterium; assembly: GCA_903839085.1. GTDB lineage: Bacteria > Pseudomonadota > Gammaproteobacteria > Burkholderiales > Burkholderiaceae_C > Rhodoferax. The sequence goes on from CAIMBE010000070.1 coordinate 31,071, forward strand.
ATCAAGAGGGAGGTCGAAGGCCGGATGACATTCGCGAAGCCATCCACTGCGGCGCCCTCGGCCCACGTTCGCCTGGGACTCGGAATTGCGCAAGCAATCTGCAGCAGGCAGGCCTGCTCATGAATTGAAACAGAAGGTCAGGTGCGGCGCGTGATGCGGGCGCCCAAACCGAGCAGCTTTTCTTCGATGCGCTCATAGCCGCGCTCGATCATGTTGGCGTTCTGCACGGTCGACTTGCCGCTGGCGCACAGCGCGGCGCCGAGCAGGGCCATGCCGGCGCGGATGTCGGGTGAACTCAGGGTGGTGGCTCGCAGCTTTGCGCGCCCGCTGATCACGACACGGTGCGGGTCGCAGACGACGGCGCGCGCACCCATGGCAATCAGCTTGTCCACGAAGTACAGGCGCGACTCGAACATCTTCTCAAAAAACAGCACATTGCCCTCGACCTGCGTCGCCAGCGTGATCATGCAGCTCATCTGGTCGGTCGCAAACTGAGGCCAGGGGCCATCGTCGATCACAGGCATCGAACCGTCGTAATCGGGCGTGATGCGCATCTCCTGCTGGCCGGGCAGGAAGATGTGGTCCTTGTAGAGTTCGATCCGGACGCCCAGCGTGGCAAAGACACGCCGGCACATCCAGTAGGAATGCAGATCGGTGCCCTCGACGCGGATCTCGCCGCCGGTGGCGGCGGCCAGCGCCAGATAGGACGCGGCCTCAATGTGATCATGGCAGACCTGGTGCGTCGTGCCATGCAGCGAGGTGACGCCCACAATGCTGAGCTGATTGGTGCCGATGCCCGAGATCTTCGCGCCCATGGCGTTGAGCATGTGCGCCAGATCCTGTACATGCGGCTCGCTCGCCGCATTGCGGATCAGGGTGTGCCCGGCGCTCACCGCGGCCGCCATCAGGATGTGCTCGGTACCGGTGACCGAGGGTTCGTCGAAGAACATGTCGGCACCGCTCATCGCGCGCGGCAGCGAAAAATCGTAGGTCTCGCCCAGTGCCAGGTGGGCGCCGAGCTTCTGCAGGCCGTAGAAATGGGTGTCCAGACGCCGGCGTCCGATCACATCGCCGCCGGGCGGGAACAATCTGGCCTTGCCGGTGCGATGCAGCAGCGGGGCAACGCACAGAATCGAGGTGCGCACCCGGTTGCAGAGTTCCTGACCAATCTCGCTCTTGCTCAGGCGGGCGACGTGAATGCTGACGCGCTCGCCGCTGCGCTCCACCTTGCCACCCAGATCGGTGATGACCTCCAGCATGTGGCGCACATCGATGATGTCGGGCACGTTCTCGAGGATCATCTCCTGATCGGTCAGGATGCAGGCGGCAATCATCGGCAGAATGGCGTTCTTGTTGCCCGATGCGCGGACCGTGCCGCGCAGTGGTGCGCCGCCTTCAATTTCGAAAATGGACATGGTGGTCAGGGGAGTTGAGGGCTTGCACAGGGTGGCGCAATTTTGCCATGACCCTGGGGGTCGCCGATTCGTGTTACAAAGTCCTCTGCCCGCAGAACCCAGACCCTCAGGATCACGCTATGGTACTCAACTACATCTGGACCGGTTTCTTCCTGATCGGCTTTGTCGCGGCACTGGGGCAATGGCTTTTCCTGGGTGACGCCGAAGTCTTCAAGCGCATCGTCGACGGCACCTTCGAGTCGGCCAAGGTCGGCGTCATGGAGATCGCATTGCCGCTGGCGGGCGTCATGACGCTTTGGCTCGGCATCATGAAGGTCGGCGAGAGGGCGGGTGCGATTGACTTCATCGCCAAAATCATTGCACCCTTTTTCGCGCGCATTTTCCCTGGCGTACCGAAGAACCATCCGGCCAACGGGCACATGGTGATGAATTTCTCGGCCAACCTGCTCGGCCTGGACAACGCCGCCACGCCGTTCGGCCTGAAGGCGATGGAAAGCCTGCAGACCCTCAACCCGCAACCGGACGAGGCGACCGACGCGCAGATCATGTTTCTGGTGCTGCACACTTCGGGCCTGACACTGATTCCGCTGGCCATCATGGCTCAGCGCGCGGTCCTGGGGGCGCAGGACCCTTCGGACATCTTCATCCCCTGCATGATTGCCACCTACGTGGCCACGGTGGTGGGCCTGATCGGCGTCGCCCTGCGCCAGCGCATCAACCTGCTGCACCCGGTGGTGCTGGGATGGCTCGGCGGCATCAGCGCCTTCATCATTGGCCTGGTCTGGTATATGAGCCAGCACATGAGCCGATTGGAGATCGAGGTCTTCTCCAAGCTCAGCAGCAATCTGCTGCTGTTCTCCATCATCGTCGCTTTCATGCTGGGAGCGATGCGCCGGCGCGTCAATGTCTACGAGGCCTTCATTGAAGGCGCCAAGGGCGGCATCCAGACCTCGCTGACGATCATTCCCTACCTGGTCGGCATGCTGGTGGCGATCGGGGTCATGCGCAATTCAGGCGTCCTGAATCTGATCATGTCGGCTTTCAACTGGCTCTTCGCGCAGTTCGGCGTCAATACCGATTTTGTGCCGGCTCTGCCCACTGCGCTCATGAAGCCCTTGAGCGGCAGCGGTTCCCGGGCCATGATGGTCGATGCCATGAAAACCTATGGTGTCGATTCCTTCGTGGGGCGGCTGGCCTGCATTTTTCAAGGATCGGCCGACACCACTTTCTATATTGTCGCCCTGTATTTCGGCTCCGTCGGCATCCGCAAGACGCGCTACTCGATTCCGATGGGGCTGCTGGCCGATCTGGCGGGCGTCGTGGCCGCCGTCTTTGTCGCCTATCTGTTTTTCCACGCTTGAGCCCCAATTCAGATATTATTGCCGGCCGACCCGTTTCGACAACAAAGAGGAGATGAACATGGAAGAACGCAAGATACGTGAATTGATCGAGCGAGTGCGCGTTGGCCAATTGCCGCGACGCAGCTTTGTCAAGAGAATGGTGGCGCTCGGGCTTTCAGCGCCCATGGCCTCGATGATGCTGATGCATGAAGGCATCGCGCAATCCCAGGCTTCGATCCCCTACAAGCCGACCAAGCGCGGTGGTGGCGGCCCGCTGAAGATCATTTATTGGCAAGCCGCCGTGCACTTGAACCCGCACTACGCCGGCGGTACCAAGGACCAGGACGCCAGCCGCATCTTCTACGAGCCGTTGGCAGGCTGGGACTCCGAAGGCAATCTTGTACCTCAGCTGGCTGTCGAGATCCCGAGCCGTCAAAACGGCGGCGTGGCTGCCGATGGCAAGTCGGTGACCTGGAAGTTGAAGCGCGGCGTCACCTGGCACGATGGCAAGCCCTTCACCGCTGACGATGTGGTGTTCACGGCTGCTTACGCTGCCGACCCAGCAGCGGCCATGGTCACAGTGGGCATCTACAAGGACATCAGAGTCGAGAAGATCGATTCGCACACGGTCAAAGTCAGCTACCCCAAAGCCGTGCCGTTCTGGGCCGAGGCGCTGGTGGGTAGCACCGGCGCCATCCTTCCCAAGCATGTGTTCGAGCCCTTCATGGGCGCCAAGTCGCGCGAGAACCCGGCCAACACCAAGCCGGTGGGCACCGGCCCCTACAAGATTGTCGACTTCAAGCCAGGCGACACGCTGCGCGCCGAGGCCTATGCCGGCTACCACGTGCCTAACCAGCCCTTCTTTGACACTCTGGAGATCAAGGGCGGTGGCGACGCCACCAGCGCGGCCCGCGCCGTGCTGCAAACGGGCGAGTACGACCTGGCATGGAACCTGGCCGTGGAGGACGACATCCTCAAGCGCCTGGAGGCTGCGGGCAAGGGCAAGATGGCTTTTTATACGGGCAGCGACATCGAGTTTGTCGCCCTCAACGTAACCGATCCGTGGAACGAGGTCGACGGTGAGCGCGCCAGCGCCAAGTCCAAGCACCCGGCGTTCACTGACAAGGCGGTGCGCAACGCCATGTCGCTGCTGATCGACCGCAACGGTATCCAGGAGGTGATCTACGGCCGCGGTGCCGTTGCCACGGCCAACTTCCTGAATAACCCGCCGCGCTTTCGCAGTCCCAACACCAAGTACGAATTCAACATCGACAAGGCCAATCAGGTGCTCGATGCGGCGGGCTGGAAGAGGGGCGCCGACGGCATCCGCGCCAAGGGCAATGTCAAGCTGAAATTCGTCTACCAGACCTCGGTCAACGGCCCACGGCAAAAATGCCAGGCGATCATTAAGGATGCCTGCAACAAGGCAGGTATCGAGCTTGAACTCAAGAGCGTGGTGGCGGCCGTGTACTTTGGCGGCGATGCGGCCAACCCAGATACTTACCAGAAGTTCTGGGCCGACATCGAGATGTACACCACCACCATGACGCAGCCCGACCCGCAGACCTTCATGGAGCAATTTACCAGCGGAGAGATTGCACAAAAGGCCAACAAGTGGGCCAGCCGCAATCTGGTGCGATGGACCAGCCCCGAGTACGATGCGACGTTCAAGGCGGCCCAGGTGGAGTTTGACCCGGTCAAGCGGGCCGCCATGTTCATCAAGATGAACGACCTGGTCGTCAATGACGGCCATGTGATTCCGCTGTTTGCGCGACCGCGACCCTATGGCATCTTGAACAAGCTGGTGCCCACGCTGTCTGCTTGGGACAGCGCGACCTGGGCGGTCGGGTACTGGTACCGCGAGGCTTGAGTTGGTGACCCGCGCTCTCCCTGCGTTCGTGTCCACCCGTCAATGAACAAGAGGGAGAACCGGCTGCGGCAGAAAGGCGCCGGTGTTTAGCTATATCCTGCGCAGGTTGTCGATCGCGCTGCCCAGTTTGCTGGGCATCAGCGTCATCCTGTTCACCGTGCTGGCGCTGGCACCGGGTGATCCCTTCGAAGACCTGGCCAACAACCCCAGTGTGCCGCCGGCAGTGCGCATGGCCCTGCGCGCGCAATTCGGGCTGGATGACCCCATCTGGCAGCGTTACCTGCTCTGGCTGATGAACATGCTGCGTGGTGACTGGGGCTTTTCGTTCGTTAGCCGCATCGACGTGGACAAGCTCATCCTGCAGCGCATGCCGGTGACGATTGCGGTGATTGGCATGTCGCAGTTGCTGGCTTTGCTGGTGGCCGTGCCGGTGGGTGTGCTGGCGGCCGTCAAGCCCTATTCATGGTTCGACCGCATTGCCAGCACCTTCGCCTTTATCGGCTTCTCGCTGCCGACGTTTTTTACCGGCGTATTGTTCATCATGTTCTTCAGCATCTACCTGGGCTGGTTCCCATTTGTCTACCGCGCTGACCTCACCGAGACGGGCTGGCACTGGTGGTGGGCGCAGTTCAAGCAGAGCATCATGCCGGTCACCGTGTTGGGACTGTTCCAGGCAGCGAGCTGGATGCGCTACGTGCGCTCGTCGGTGCTTGATGTGGTGCGGCTGGACTACGTCACCACGGCGCGCAGCAAGGGCCTGGCGGAAAGTGTGGTGATCAACAAGCACGTGGTGCGCAACGCCCTTATCCCGGTGGTCACATTGGTGGCGCTACAGATGCCCGCCGTGTTTGGCGGCGCCATCGTGACCGAGCAGATCTTTCGCATTCCCGGGATCGGCAGTCTGCTGATCGACGCCATCCTGCGCAATGACACGCCAGTGGTGATGGCCGTGACCTTTGTCTTCAGTTGCCTCGTGATCTTCTTCAACCTGATCGCAGATCTCCTCTATGCCTGGCTTGACCCCCGCATCTCCTACGGCTAACACTGGCGTGCCGCGAGTGCGCAAGCAGGTCAGCGTCTCGCCCTGGGCCGAGGCCTGGCGGCGCTTCAGGCGCCATCGCATGGCGTATTTCAGCTTGTGGCTGCTCGGCGCGCTGGTGCTGGCTGTGCTGCTTGGGCCCCTGTTCTACAAGGTGGGCATCAACGACATCGACTTCAAGGCGCGGCTGGTCGATCCGTCGGCGGCGCACCTGATGGGCACCGACGACCTTGGCCGCGACCTGCTGGCACGCGTGCTGTATGGCGGGCGCATCTCGTTGGCGGTGGGACTGGCGGCCATGCTCATGGCCATCACGGTGGGGGTCTTCGTCGGCGCCGTCGCCGGCATCTCGCGCGGCTGGGTCGACAACGTGCTCATGTGGGTCACTGACTTGTTTCTGAGCCTGCCGCAATTGCCGCTGCTGCTGCTGCTGATCTTCCTGTTTCGCGAGCCGCTGAAGGCGCTGCTGGGGCTGGAGGCCGGCATCTTCATCCTCATCGTGGTGGTCATCGGTGGCTTTCGCTGGATGCCCGTGGCGCGCTTGGTGCGGGCCCAGTTCTTCAGCCTGCGCGAGAAGGAGTTTGTGGAGGCCGCGCGCGCGCTCGGCGCCTCCACCGCGCGCCAGGTTGTGCGCCACATCCTGCCCAACAGCCTGGGACCGGTGATCGTGGCGGCCACCATCGACGTGGCCGCGGCCATCATCGCCGAGAGCACGCTGTCGTTCCTGGGCCTGGGTTTTCCACCAGACATCCCCACCTGGGGCCGCATCCTCTACGACAGCCGTGATTACATGGACGTTGCCGCGCACTGGGCACTGTTCCCGGGGCTGGCCATCTTCATGGTGGTGCTCACGATCAACTTCATCGGCGACGGATTGCGCGACGCGCTGGACCCGAGGCGGGTGCTCTGATGCGCGCGCCAGGCCGCCCCAAGCATGCATCGCTCCCCCTCGGGGGGATGCCGCCGCAGGCTGCTAGGGGGCACTAGGACATGGCCTTGCTGGAGATCAAAGGGCTCAAGACCCACTTCAAGACTGACGATGGCTGGTTGCACGCCGTCGACGGCGTGGACTTGTCGATTGAAGCCGGCGAAACGCTTGGTGTGGTCGGGGAATCGGGCTGCGGCAAGAGCGTCACGGCCAAGACGGTCATGAAACTCATCGACATGCCGCCAGGCAAGATCGTCGCTGGGCAAGTGCTGTGGCAGGGCCGCGATCTGGTGCCGTTGAACGAGGAAGCCATGCGACGCGTTCGCATGAAGGAAATCGCGATCGTTTTCCAGGAGCCGATGACCTCGCTCAACCCGGTCTACACGGTGGGTGATCAAATTGCCGAAGGCTTGCGGCTGCATGAAGGGCTTGGCGAAAAAGAGGCTCTGGGGCGCGCCGTGGAGATGCTCAGGCTGGTGCATATTCCCACGCCCGAGCGGCGCGTGCATGACTACCCGCACCAGTTCTCGGGCGGCATGCGCCAGCGCGTGATGATCGCGATGGCGCTGTCCTGCAAGCCTCAGTTGCTGATCGCCGACGAGCCGACCACGGCGCTCGACGTGACGATCCAGGCTCAGATCCTGGACCTGCTGGCGGAATTGAAATCAGAGCTCGGTATGGCGATCATGCTGATCACCCATGCGATGGGCGTGGTGGCCGAGGTGGCGCAGCGGGTCGTCGTGATGTACGCGGGACAGGTGGTCGAGGAGGCTGCCGTGGTTGAACTGTTTGCACGGCCGCAGCATCCCTATACCCAGGGTCTGATCCGCTCGATTCCGCGCATCGACACGGCGGCCTTGCGCAAGGTGCGGTTGGAGACGATTCCGGGTGTGGTGCCCAGGCTGATAGCCCCGGCGGCCGGTTGCCGCTTTGCACCGCGCTGCAAATTCGCACTGCCGGCTTGCAACCTGACAACGCCACCCTTGCGCGAAGTGGCGCCCGGGCACAAGGTGGCGTGCATTCTGGATCTGGGGACGACATGAGCGACGCGCTGCTCAAGGTCAAGCAACTGGTCAAGCACTTCCCGATCACGGGCGGTCTGCTCGGGGGCGTCGTCGACAAGGTGCACGCGGTCGATGGCGTCAGCTTCGAACTGGCCGCGGGTCAGACCCTGGGCGTGGTCGGCGAATCGGGCTGCGGCAAGAGCACCACCGGGCGCTGCATCCTGCGTCTGATCGAGCCGACCTCGGGCGAAGTCTGGTTCAACGGCAGGAACGTGACGGCCATGGGCAAGACCGAACTGCGATCGATGGCGCGCGACATGCAGATCATCTTCCAGGATCCGTATGCCTCGCTGAACCCGCGCATGACGGTGGGGGCGATTGTCGGCGAGGCACTGATCATTCACAAGTTGACCAGGAACGCGCGCGAGTATCAGGACCGCATTGTCGAGTTGCTGGAGACGGTCGGACTGAACGCGGATCAGATGCGACGCTATCCGCATGAGTTCTCCGGCGGGCAGCGCCAGCGCATCGGCATCGCGCGCGCCTTGGCGGTGAGCCCGAAACTGGTGGTCTGCGACGAAGCGGTGTCGGCGCTCGATGTGTCGATCCAGGCGCAGGTGATCAACCTGCTGGAGGACCTGCAGGCAAAGTTCAACCTGACCTACCTGTTCATCGCGCATGATCTGTCGGTGGTGGAGCACATCAGCGACCGCGTCGCCGTGATGTACCTGGGGCGCATCGTCGAGCTGGCCTCGGCGCGCGATCTCTACACGCAGCCGCTGCACCCCTACACCGAGGCGCTGCTGTCGGCGATGCCGGTGCCCGACCCGCAGTTCAAGCGCAAGCGCATCATGCTGCAGGGCGATGTGCCGAGCCCGATCAAGCCGCCGCCGGGCTGCCACTTTCACACACGCTGCCCGATTGCCCAGAAGCAGTTGTGCAGCGTCGAGTCGCCCCCGCTCAAACAAGTTGGCGACGGGCACTGGGTGGCTTGCCATCTGCGCGGCTGAGGGCGCGGCCATGCGCGGCGCGGACATACTCAAGATTCACCGCCCGTCGGGACCATCGAGCGCGCTGGTGCTGGATTCACCGCATTCCGGCAACCAGTTTCCCGACGACTTCGGTTCGGCGCTCAGCGTGCAGCGCTTGCGCAGCGCGGAGGATGTTTTTGTGCATGAGCTTTATGCCAGCGCGCCAACGCATGGCGCACACTTGCTGGAGGCCAGTTTCCCGCGCAGCTATATCGACCCGAACCGCTCGGCCGGCGACATCGATCTGGAACTTCTCGATGCGGCGTGGCCCTATCACTTTGCCCCCAGCGGCAAGGCCAGATTGGGCAAGGCGCTGGTTTGGCGCTCGCTGGACGATGGCACGCCGATCTACGCGTCGCGTTTGAGCGTGGCAACGGTCTTGCACCGCATCACCCATTACCTGCAACCCTACCAGAGTGCCCTGAAATCCTTGCTGGACCAAGCCCATGGCGCGCATGGCGTCGTCTATCACATCAACTGCCATTCGATGGATCCGGTCGGTGCAAAGATGGGCGAAGGCGGACCGGGCAGCGTGCGCGCCGATGTGGTGCTGGGCGACCGCGATGGCACGACCTGCGAGCCGGGCTTTACAGCTTCTGTGGCGGAATTCTTCAGGGGGCGTGGCTATTCGGTTGCGATCAACAACCCGTACAAGGGGGTTGAGCTGGTGCGCATGTACTCGGCGCCGCTGCAAGGCCGCCACAGCCTGCAGATCGAACTCAACAAGCGTCTCTATCTGCTGGACGGAACGCTGGAACGCGGCGCCGGTTTCGGCCGGCTGCAGTCCGATCTCAATGACCTGATGATGGACTTGGTTCGCTACGCCGGCAATCGTTAGCGCTTGCGCGGTCGCGCTTCAGGGCGTGTCGGCGCCGCGGGCCACCCAATGGATCAGCGCGTCAAGCGCCGGGCGACCTTTGCTTGCTTCAGGGTGGTTGATGATGGCGACCACGATCCAGTCGCGTTGGCTGGCATCGCGCACGTAGCCTGCAGCCGACACCGCGTCCCGCAGGGTGCCGGTCTTGATTCGGGCACGCCCCGCCGCCGCCGATTGCGCCAGGCGCTTGCGCATGGTGCCGTCGAGGGCGACGATGGGCAGGCTGTTTGCATACTCGGCGTACCAGTTGCTGCTGGCGCCGACTTGCAACAGGGCCGCCAGTTGGCGCGTACTGATGCGTTCCAGACGCGACAGGCCGGAGCCGTTTTCCAGCACCAGGCCATCGTCCGCAATGCCACGCTTGGCAAACCAGGCTTTCACCGCGGTGTCGGCATTTTGAAATGCGTTGTCGCTGCGTCCTTCGGTCGGCAGCAGGGTGCCCAGCGTCAGGTAGAGAGTGCGTGCCATGGTGACGTCAGACGCCTTGTTGACGGTACGGATCGCCTCTGCCATCGTGCTGGAGTTGTGTTCACACAGCAGCCTGGCGTCGGTCGGCGTCAGACCATCACGGGCTTGACCGCGCCAACTGCCGCCGAGTTCCTTCCAGAAGGCCCGAGCGAAGCGCTCGATGTAGAGATTGCGGTCCAGCAAGCTCAGGCGCGTCGTGGTTCTGCAGTTGCGGGGGAAGGCGCCGCGCAACTGCAGTACGGTGTTGCCATTGGCCTTGCGCTCAATGCGAGGCTTGTCCCAGTTGTCATCCCAGGCTTCGCACCTGCTGTCGGTGAGGGAAAAACTGGCGTCGACATGAAAGCCGTCGAGTGGAGGCTGGGTTCGAACAGTGGCTTGCTGTTGGTCAGATTCGAGCGTGAATTCGATCAGGTTGCCGTTCAGCAGCAGTGCGTCCGGGATAACGTTGTAGTAGGAGTCGGGGCTCTCGTCAAAGGCCGGAGCGCCGACGTCCGGGCGCGTTGGCTGGAAGAAGGAACGGTCCAGAATCAAGTCGCCCTCCAGACGGCGCACACCCTGCGAGCGCAGGCTACGAAACAGCGTCCGCAAGCTGTCCCAGCTCAAGTTGGGGTCGCCGCCGCCGCGCAGGTAGAGTGGGCCGCGCAAGGTGCTGCCTTTGATGTCACTCTGACTCAATAACTGCGTGTGCCAGCGAAAGACCGGGCCCAGCTCCTCCAGCGCCACCAGGGTGGTCACCAGTTTCAAGGTCGAGGCCGGCGCCATGGAACGCTGGTCAAGATGGGCCAACCGCGGCACGCCGCCCTGAATCGGCATAACCAGGGCGCTGAGCGATGTCGGTTCGATCTGCGCTGCCTGCAGCGCCGCAGTGACCTCGACCGGCAAGCTGCCTTGAGCGTGGCTGGAGACTGCTGCGCAGCAGAAGGCTGCGAGCCACCATAGTCTCGACAGGGATGCTCTTTCTGGATCTCGTTTCATGGGTGAGGGCCTCAGGTATCTGGATTTTCCATCGATCATCAGCATTGTCGGCGGTCTATTGGCTGGTAAAGTTGTAAGCGGGACACCCCCCCCCATAGTCAGCGGCGTCAAGCCGACATAGTTTGAAAACAATGCTTTGTGAACAGATCGCGGGCCACGCGGATTTTCGGTCGCTGGCCACCATTGAGGGCCTGCAGGTGGATCTGCGCTATGCCGGCGTCAACAATTTTGTCGGACGCAATCTGTATGGTGAACTCAACTGCGCCTGGCTGCATCGGGAAGCGGCCGAAGGACTGGAAAGGGCTGTGGCCTGGCTCCTCGAAAATGGCCCGGGCTACCATTTGCTCGTACTCGACGCCCTGCGACCGCAGCGTGTGCAGCAGACCTTGTGGCAGTGGCTGGCAGGGACGGGCCTGCAGCAATACCTGGCCGACCCGGCCAGGGGGTCAATTCATTCTTTCGGCATGGCAGTCGATGTGACGCTGGTGGCCCAGCAGGGACTGGAACTGGACATGGGAACCGGCTTTGACGATTTGACCGTCCTTTCGCACCCGCAATTCGAGTCCAGGCACCTGAGCGAAGGATTGCTCGGCGAGGGTCATGTTTTAAATCGGCAGATGCTGCGTCGCGCGATGCTGCACAGCGGGTTTTCAGGCATTCCGACCGAGTGGTGGCATTTTGATTTTGGTGAGCGGGAACGGGTGCGCAAGGCGTATCTTCGTGTTGAATAGCAATTTGCAACTCCGGTATCGGTGCTTCCCCTATGTCGACAAACGGGAAGCTTGTGTAGAGTCGACAGATTACCCACAGGAGCATCCAAAGTGAAATTGAAAAAGATATCGCAGTGCCTGGCTTTGGCCGGCTTCGCCAGTTGTGTGGCGGCGCAGACCACTGACGTTTCGCTGCAGCGCGTCGAAATCACCGGCAGCAGCATCAAGCGCATCGCGGCCGAGGGCTCCTTGCCAGTGCAGATCATCACCAGCGACGACCTGAAGCGCCAGGGCATCACGACGGCCGAGCAGTTGATCAGCACGCTCAGCGGCAATGGCAGCGGCCTGGACAACCTGGCCAGCAATGCCGATGTGGTGGCGGGCGCCCAGCGCGGCAACAACGGCGCATCGTCCGCGAACTTGCGCGGCCAGGGTGCTGCGAGCACCTTGGTCCTGCTCAACGGCCGGCGCGTGGCTGCACACGGTCTGAATGGTGGCGTGGTCGATTTGAGTTCGATCCCGATGGCTGCCATTCAGCGCATCGAAATCCTGAAGGACGGGGCTTCGGCTATTTACGGCACCGATGCCATTGGCGGTGTCATCAATTTCATCCTGAAGAAGGACTACCAGGGGCTGGAAGTACAGGTATTCAAGGACGTCACCCAACAAGGTGGCGGCAACATCGGCCGCGTCAACCTGACGGGCGGCGCCGGCAATCTTGAAAAAGACAAGTACAACGTGCTGTTTTCACTCGGTCGAACGGAAAATCAGGCACTGCGCGGCGACCAGCGTGACTTCGTAAACACCTTCCAGCCCAATCGCGGCCTGTCGGTCGATACCCGGGGTACGCCGTTTGCCACGGTTTTCCCCCTCAGCAGCCTGTGGACCGGTCTAAGCAACAAGAGCAGCGTTGGCCCGATTCAGCCGGGCACGACCACCGCCATGTCAGGTGGTATCAATGTGCTGAATCTGCCGGGCGGCGCCGGCTGCAGCTCGGTTGACGGCCAGGCGGCGTACGACTCGGTGTTGTGGGCCGTGCCCAACGCCAGATGGGCTTGCGCCTGGGATACGGGTCGCGCTGCTGTGTTGCAGCAGCCGGTCGCGAACACCAATCTGGTGGCCCGTGGTGCTGTGATGCTGGGAGAGCATCAGCTTTACGCCGAGTTCACAGGGGCCAAGGTCGAGTCGGCCAAGACCTTCTCTGCCAACCAGATTTCAAGCAGTGCGTCTACAACCAGCATGTTCTATAACCTGGCGTATCCAAGCACAGGTTCGTCCTACACCTCGGTGTTTAACCAGTTGGTTGCGGCGTTTCCAACGCTGGAAGCCAATCGTGGTCAGCCGCTGGCGTTCCGCTGGCGCTGCCTGCCCTGTGGTTCGCGCGAATTGGACACGACCAGCGACACGGCGCGTTTCCTGCTCGGCGCCGAAGGTCCGCTGCCGTGGTTGGCGGGATGGGATTATCGTGCCGGCATTTCCAAGGCGACCAGTTCGGCCACCTCGGTCCTGGGCAATGGATATTTCTACGGCAAGGAGTTTGCAGCCACCATCAATAGCGGCCTGCTCAATCCCTTCGTGCTGCCTGGCCAGTCGCAAACTCCGGCTGCTTTGGCGGCACTGGCGGCAACATCGGCCAATGGGGTGACGCTGTACGGTGGCAAGTTCACGCTGCAGCAGGCTGATGCAACAGCCAGCGGACCCTTGTTTAAATTGCCCTCCGGTGAAGTCATGGCGGCGGTTGGCGTCGATGTTCGCACGGAAGAGTACCGTTTTAACGGCAAAGAGACTGATCTGGTCACGCAGGCCAGAATCTTCAACGCGCCCTTTGACAGCATCAACACACTGGATGTCGTCAAACGCGACATCAAGGCCGTTTTTGCCGAGGTGCTGGTACCGATCACCAAACAATTGGAGGCAACGGTGGCGGCGCGTCGCGACGATTACACCGGTTTTGGCAGCACTACCAACCCCAAGGTCTCCCTGCGTTTCACACCGGTAGAGCAGTTCCTGGTACGAGGTTCCTACAACACCGGCTTTCGGGTGCCGACTTTCAACCAGTTGTTCAATGGCGTGACCGAGTCACCCTACAGCGGCAAGGACCTGGTTGATCCTGCCAAGTGTGCCACCGGCAAAGTCGATGCAACGCCAGCCTGCCAAGCCATCACCCCGAACACGCTCACTGGCGGCAAGGCGGATCTGGGACCCGAAAAGAGCAAGCAGGGAACTGTCGGCTTTGTCTGGGCACCGACCAGCAGCGTCAGTGTAGGGGCCGACTGGTGGAGTATCAACAAGACTGGAACGATTCAGATCCTGAGTCTGACCGACCTGGTCAACAACTACGCCTTGTTCCCGCAGAATTTCATTCGCGATGCTGCTGGCAACGTCGTACAGATCGACCAGCGCTGGGTGAACGCCGGCGAGTCGGTGACCAAGGGCGTGGACATCAACGCCAGTGCCAACGGCAAGCTCGGCGACGCACGCTGGGGTGTCAATCTGGATGGCAGCTACCTGATCGAGAAGAAGTCACGTTTGGTCGCGAGCGCTCCTTTTGGGGCCAGTGAAGTCGCCACCTTCACACGCGCTGGTGACCTGGGTGTGCGCTGGAAGCACGCGATCACCGGCACCTATACGCGCGGCCCATGGGTCGGCACCCTGACTCAACTCTACCGCAGTGGCTATACGGATTATGTGCTGCCGGGTGTTGCCAATGGAAGCATCGTGCCGCCTGATTGGAACGCCAATGTGGCGTCGTATGCCCTGTATAACGTGAGCGTTGGGTATACCGCGATCAAGGACGTCAGCCTCACTTTCGGCATCAAGAATTTGTTCAACTCGAATCCACCGTTCTCGGCGGCGTATGACAGCAATACGGGCGCCGGCAGTTCCTGGGAGCCCCGAATTGCAGACCCGCGTGGTCGCGCGTTCACCTTCCTTGCGGCCTACAAGTTCTTCTGATCCGGACTCTGATCCCGCATCTGAACTCATGCACCTTGCCAGAAAGCGCTGGCAGGGTGTTTTCTTGAGCACGCCATAGGGAGTTTGAACAAGCCGCCCGCGGCTACGGGCGCAGTTGCAGCCGGGTGCGAGCGCTCTCGGCGCCGAAGCGATTGACGGAACTCACGACGATGGCGTCGGGCATTCCGAGCGTGGCATCGGCTTGCAGGGTGATTTCGCTCTGGCTTGCCGCTTGCATGGAAAAGTTCCACTTTGCACCATACTTCTTCCAGATCGAAAGCCGGGTGACCATGGTCTCGTCTGCCGTCTCGACGGACACGCGATCGGTGCCGTTCGGATCACTGGGGCGTTTCAGGGAGAGGCGCGGCGCGTCTGGAATCTGGGCGTCGAGCCAGGGGCTTGCAGGTACCAGCGCGGCAGTGGCGTAGGGCCCCGCCTTCAACAGGCTAGCGATGCCGCGACGATCCTGCAGCAGTGCGATCATGCTGAAGTGAATATGCCCAGCGACACCCAGCTGTTCGCGGGTGAGACTGATCTGTCGGGAGATTTCTTCGGGCTGCCATGACTTTGACGAAGCATCGATCCGGCTGGTGAACAGGCCCGGCCAGAGATGGCGTTGCAGCGTATTTTCACGGGCCCAGCCGGTGAGCAGAACCGGGAAGGCCTGCGCCGCCTGATCGATTGGCCAGTAAAGTTGGGGCGATGCGTAGTCGAGCCAGCCCTGGCTGAGCCAAAGCTCGGCGTCGGCGTAAATGCTGTCGTACTGGCTGAAGCCATTGATGCCGACAGCGCGGCGCTCAGGGCGGCCCAAACCAAAAGGGCTGATGCCAAAGAGCACCCAGCGCTTTTCCTGGTGGATGACGTCGTACATTTTCTGGATCAACTTGTTGACCTGCTGGCGTCGCCAATCGGCACGCGACGCCTGGCCATGGGTCGACCGGTAACGCAGCCACGCCGGCTCGTCCGGAAAGTCGATCTCCCGTCCATCGGGCGACTGAATCGGGTAGGGATAGAAGTAGTCGTCGACATGGATGCCATCGACGTCATAACGGTGCACCAGATCAGTCACCACATCCAGGATGCGCTGAGTGGCAGCCGGCTCTGCCGGGTCCAGCCACAACTGATCCCCATACTTCTTCACCACGGCCGGCTGCGCGGCTGCGATGTGATTGGTTGCCAGTGGGGATTTGGCGCTGGCATGCCGGGCGCGATACGGGTTCAACCAGGCATGCAACTCGATGCCGCGCTGGTGCGCCTGGTCGATCCACATCTTCAGGGGATCGTAGAACGGCTCTGGTGCTTGACCCTGTTCACCCGTCAAATATTCGGACCATGGCTCCAGGGTGGAGGGGTAGAGCGCATCCGCGGCGGGGCGCACCTGCAGCACGATCGCATTCAATTTCAAGGCCTGCGCCTGATCAAGAATGCTGACGATTTCCGCCTGCTGGCGCTCAGTTGTTAAATCGGAGCGGCTTGGCCAGTCGATGTTGGCCACGCTGGCCACCCAGGCAGCGCGAAACTCGCGCGGTGCAGGCGGTGGATCGTCTGTCGCCGGGGGGGCGATCGGCCTCACTGCGCAACCGAGCGTTATCAGAAAAGCGATGGCGGAGACACAAACGGCGTTGAGCGGCGGCTGGCGATGCAGATTCATTATTCACCGAGGGCCAGTCGCACGCTGCCCCGGGACCGGTCCAGAAGTTGTCGGGCCAGATCGACGGAGACGGCTTTCTTGATGGCGACGATGGCGACCTTGATCTGATAGCCCGACTCTTCCAGCATCGCCCTGGCGTCGTCCTCACCAACGCCGGTCGCCAGAACGGTCAAGGCAATCGAGCGCCGGATCAGTTTGGCGTTGGTCGGCCTGAGATCGACCATCAGGTTGCCATAGACCTTGTTCAATCTGACCATCACGGAACTGGAAAATGTATTCAGGGCGATCTTTTGCGCGGTGCCCGCCTTGAGTCGCGTGCTTCCGGAAATCAGTTCGGCACCGGTGTCCAGTGTGATGCCTATTTCCGCTTGCAGTGCCAGCGGTGCAGACGGGTTGTTCGCAATGCCGATGGTCAGTGCTCCCGCCTTGCGAGCGCCCTCCAGGGCGCCCATGGCATAGGGCGTGCTGCCTGATGCAGCCAGAATCACAACGACGTCAAGCGCCGTTAGTTGAACTGCAGCGATGTCGGACGCGCCCTGTTCAAAGTTGTCCTCAGCGCCTTCGAGGGCCTGATACACAGCCTGGGTACCGCCCGCCAGCAGCGCGACAGCGCGTTCCCTGGGCCAGGAAAAGGTGGGGTATAGCTCAACGCTGTCGAGCAGACCCAAACGGCCCGATGTGCCGGCCCCGACATAGATCAGTCGACCACCATCCAGCAGACGCGTTGCCGCGGCGTCAACCGCCCTGGCCAGCGCCGCGCTGGCGGCGCGAACCGCATTCACGGCGGCGAACTGGTCTTCGACAAACGCGCTGACCAATTGATCGGTCGGGTATTGATCGAGCGTCGTATGTGTCTTGCTGGGTGTTTCGGTCTTGAGCATGGGGGCCATTTTCGATGCGGTTCACAGCTTACTTTATTCAAGCGCTGCTTTTTCGCCAGATTTCCACTATAAAGGTCACATGCAGCAAGTTGGAAAGAAGTCAAAGGGAGTCTGGCGCTGGGTGCCGTCGCTCTATTTCGCGCAGGGTCTGCCCTATGTTGCGGTGATGACGATGTCAGTTGTTTTCTACAAGAACATGGGCATCTCCAACATCGACATTGCCTTGTACACCAGCTGGTTGTATCTGCCCTTTGTGATCAAGCCGCTGTGGTCGCCCTTTGTCGATATCTTCAAGACCAAGCGCGGGTGGATCGTCGCCATGGAACTGCTGGTGGGTGCGCTATTTGCGATGGTGGCTTTGGCGATTCCCATGAGCGCTTATTTTCAACTGACGCTGGTCACTTTCTGGTTGCTGGCGTTCGGCGCTGCCACCCATGACGTTGCCTCCGACGGGTTCTACATGCTGTCGCTCAATCAGCATGAGCAGGCCGCTTATGTCGGGGTTCGCAGCATGTTCTTTCGCATGTCCATGCTGACAGGCCAGGGTGCGCTGGTCTTCCTGGCCGGTCGACTGACGGAGTTCACCGGCAATACGGGCTTTGCCTGGTCGATCGTCTTTCTGGTGATGGCCGCCCTCTTCCTCTTATTGATGGTTTATCACCGCTTTGTGCTTCCCGTTCCAGCGGCGGATCGGGGGTTTGTCGGAACCGGGAACGCGGGCATGGCGTTCCTCCTGGTTTTCAAGGAGTTTCTCGCCAAGAAGGACATTCGCCTGCTCATTGCGTTCCTGCTCCTGTACCGGTTCGGCGAGTCTCAATTGGTCAAGCTGGCGCCGCCCTTTCTGCTCGACTCGAATGCCAAGGGTGGGCTCGGCTTGTCGACCGCCGATGTCGGTATTGTTTACGGCAGCATTGGCATGGTGGCCCTGACGGCAGGGGGCTTGCTCGGCGGCTACCTGATCGCGCGAGACGGCTTGAAGCGCTGGCTCTGGCCGATGGCGCTCGCGATCAACCTGCCGCATCTGGTCTACGTCTACCTGGCACTGGCCCTGCCGACCAACCTGTATCTGATCGGCACTGCCGTCGCCTTTGAGCAACTGGGCTATGGTTTCGGCTTTACCGCCTACGTCCTGTTCATGATCATGAGCGCTGATGGCCAACACAAAACCGCGCATTACGCCATCTGTGCTGGCTTCATGGCGATGGGCATGATGCTGCCAGGCATGCTCAGCGGCTGGATTCAGGCGAGCATTGGCTATGCCAGCTTTTTCATCTGGGTCTGCGCGGCGGCGATCCCCTGTTTTGTGGTGACGGCAATGATCCAGGTCGATCCCGGGTTTGGCAAGGAATAATGGTGCAATGCGATTGTTCAACGCCATGGCGCCGCGCAGCCAACCTGTCTGGGTCCGGCGGTTTCACGCCATTATCCTGATGGCCCTCTTGATGGCTGACTGGAGCACCGCTCAAACTGCCGCACCGATCGGGTCCGGTTCAAGCCATCTGGTCAAACTCGATCTCGCGCTCAAAGCGGTGCTGGACGATCCGCTCAAACCCCTCGCCAGTTTGTCAGCGATCGCGATACGCGGCGGGGAAGTCGTCTACGAAGGACATTTTGGCAAGCGCCTGTTCGATGACGCGAACCTTCCCTTGAGCGTCGCGACCGATGGCCAGACCTTGTACCGGGTCGCTTCCATTTCCAAGCTGGTCACCGCGATTGGCGCGATGCAGTTGGTGGAGCGGAAGAAGCTCGACCTCGATGCGGATATCAGCCAGTACCTGGGATTCAGAGTTCGAAACCCGAACTTCCCGGACGCCGTGATCAGCGCCCGGATGCTGCTAACTCACACTTCATCATTGCGCGATCTGGGCGGCTATTCGTTCGCACCGGAACAAAGTCTGCAAAGCATTCTTGACCCGGGCGGCGAAAACCATGGTTCCGGTCAGCAGTGGGCGCGGGGCAGCCGCGACAGTGATCGATCTCCTGGAAAATATTTCGACTATGCTAACCTCAACTGGGGTGTCCTGGGGACGCTGATGGAAGCCGTGAGTGGTCAGCGTTTTGACCGTTACATGAAGGCCGCCGTGCTCAAGCCCTTGCGCATTGCGGGCAATTTCAATGTTGACGAGTTGTCAATCGGCGAGGCCAGTCATCTGGCGGTCCTGTACCGCAAACGCAGCGCAGAGGTCTGGAACAGCGGGGGGCCGTGGGTTGCGCAGGTGGACGATTATCGAGACCGAGCGCCAGCTCCACGACCCGGCATCGAGTTCTACCAGCCAGGGCGCAACGCCACGCCCTTCAGTCCTCAGGGCGGTCTGCGCATTGGTGCCGCGGGTCTGTCCAAATTGATGTTGATGTTTCTTAATGGCGGACAGGTTGACGGCGTCCGCTTGCTCGAAAGTGCGTCGGTGCAGCAGATGCTGAGTCAGGAATGGCGCCATGATGCCGGCAAGGGCAATGGCGACAACTACAAGGGTTTGTTCAATGCATGGGGCCTGGGTGTCCAGAAGTTTCTTGATCTCAGCGCTCCCGGGCGTGGCGACCGCCTGCTTGCGACGGGTGGCTTGACTGGTTTCGGCCACTTCGGCTTTGCATATGGCCTGCAGGGTTGTTTCTTTTTCGATCCGCTCAAGGGCGATGGCATGATCTACATCATCGGCGGCGTCGGCTTTGATCCTGAAATGGATGCCGGACAGTACTCGAGCATGAATTCCTGGGAAGAAAAGATACTCGATGCGTTGTACCGTCGGGCGATATTGAAAGAGCCATGATGACGGAAAATGATCAGCGCGCAGCCCCACCCAAGAGTCTTTGGGGCTGGATTCCTTCACTCTACTTCGGCCAGGGCATTCCGTATGTGGTGGTGATGACGCTTTCGGTCATCATGTACAAGAGAATGGGCATTTCCAATACCGACATTGCGCTGTACACGAGTTGGCTGTATTTGCCTTGGGTCATCAAGCCGCTGTGGTCGCCGTTTGTCGACATGTTCCGCACCAAACGATTCTGGATTGTGGGCCTGCAGTTGCTGATTGGCGCATCGCTGGCCGGCGTGGCGCTGACGATTCCGATGCCGCATTTCTTCCAGATCACGCTGGCTGTATTCTGGCTGATGGCCTTCAGTTCGGCGACCCATGACATTGCCGCCGATGGCTTCTACATGCTCGCTCTGAAGCAGCATGAACAGGCCGCTTTTGTCGGTGTTCGCAGCACGTTCTACCGGATTTCAATGATTGCTGGGCAGGGCGGTATGGTTTTCATTGCCGGCCGCGTCGAAGAGGCCAGCGGCAATGTGGCGCTGGCCTGGTCGACTGTGTTCCTGATTCTGGCGGCAATGTTTGTGTCGCTGGGCATCTATCACAGGTTTGTGTTGCCGAGGCCCGACAGCGATCGGCCCCAAGGCGGCGGCGCTGCCCTGGCAAAGGATTTTCTGGCTGTGTTCGCGGCATTCCTGAGGAAGAAGGGGATTGCGGCCATGCTGGCCTTCTTGCTGCTGTACCGCTTTGGCGAGGCCCAATTGCTCAAACTGGCCGCACCTTTTCTGCTCGACAGTGCCGCCAATGGCGGATTGGCCCTGTCGACCCAGCAGGTCGGCATCGTTTACGGGACGGTTGGGATTCTGTGTTTGACGCTGGGCGGCCTGCTCGGTGGCTATGTCATTTCACTGCACGGTTTGAAACGCTGGTTGTGGCCGATGGTGTTGTCAGTGAACGTGCCGCATCTGGTCTACGTCTATCTGTCCTTCGCACTTCCGACCAGCATCTGGCAGATTGGCGCTGCAGTCGCTCTGGAGCAGTTCGGTTATGGCTTTGGTTTCGCCGCCTACCTGCTCTACATGATCATGATTTCGGACGGACCACACAAAACCGCGCATTACGCCATCTGCACCGGTTTCATGGCTTTGGGCATGATGCTGCCGGGAATGGTCAGTGGATGGGTGCAGGCCCAGCTCGGCTACGCCAACTTCTTCGTCTGGATCTGTCTGTCTGCCATCCCCGCGTTGACCGCGACGGCGCTGATTCGGGTGGATTCACAATTTGGCAGGAAGAAACAGTAATTCACATTGGCTTCAAGCGGACCTATTCATGCAGACCCATCATTTCAAAGCGATTTCCTACCAAGCCGTTCAGCCCGGTCCCAGGCTATTGGTGCTCGGCGCCGTCCATGGCAATGAAGCCGCCGGCACCCAGGGCATTTGGCGTGTTCTCAGTGAAATCGACAGCAGGGTGCTCAATCTGGTGGCTGGCCGCGTTACTTTTGTCCCGATCACGAATCCGCTGGCCTACGAGCGCGGTCAGAGGGTCGGCGAGCGCAACCTCAACCGCAATCTGGGGCCGAGCACCGAGCCCAAGGAGTTTGAGGATCACATCGCCAACTGGCTTTGTCCTCTGATGGCTCAGCATGACGTGCTGCTTGATCTGCATTCGTTTCAGGCGGTCGGCCGGGCCTTCGTGATGGTCGGGCCCCAAGACAATGCCGATGCGCTGGAGCCCTTCAGCCAGGCGCAGGCGGAAATGGCCTTGGCATTGCGACTGGGTGTCAGCCGGTTTGTTGACGGCTGGTTGAGTACCTATGCGCGGGGCGTGGCGCGCCGGCGAGCCGCGGTGGCCAATATCGCGAGTCGTGAGCAGCAACTCGACACCGATCCGCGCTACGGTGTCGGCACCACGGAATACATGCGGTCGGTCGGGGGCTATGCGCTGACCCTGGAGTGCGGCCAGCACGACGACCCCGGTGCGCCCGAGGTAGCCTATCGGGCCATTGTCAATACACTGGCTCATCTGGGGCATCTTGAGGGGCCAAAGCCGCCTGCCGTAACGGATATTGAAGCCTTGCGAATTTACGATGTGATTGACAAGGCGCATCCGCAAGACCAGTTCAGCCGGGCCTGGTCCAGTTTTGACCGACTGCATGCTGGTGACCTGATTGGTACGCGCCACGATGGGGGCGTATTGCGAGCCCAGACGGACGGCTACATCCTTTTCCCCAACGCCAGGGCCGATGTCGGCCATGAATGGTTTTATCTGGCCCAGGCGAACCCACGCTTGGCCAAGGCCTGACAGGATGAACACGGGCCTCGGAATCGATGCTGGTGGCAGCCGCAGCCGCTGGGGCTTGGTCGGATCCGATTCTGCGGTGATCGCACAGGGCAGCGTCGCTGGCTTCAGCGCATTGCAGATGACAGACGAAGCCGGCCTCCAAAGGGTCGACGACATTCTGACAAGTCTGGCGCTGGAAGTCTCGGTCCACGGGCGTGTGAGGTCCGTGCTCGCCGGGGTTACCGGTTTTGGCGGCATGCATGAGGGCACCAGTCAGCTCCTGCACGCCTTGCTGGCAAAGCACTTGAGGCTTGCTGGGGATTTGGTTGTCCTGAGCAGCGACATTGAGTTGGCCTGTCATGCGGCGTTTGAGGCCTGCGGGGGTTACCTGGTCTATGCAGGGACCGGATCGAGCGCCGGTTTTGTCGACGACTGCGGCCAGTTTCATCGGGCCGGAGGGCGAGGCGGCATTCTCGATGACGGAGGCGGTGGCTACTGGATAGCGATTCAGGCCTTGCGTCAGATCTGGCGCGCGGAAGACGAGTCGCCCGGTTGCTGGGTGGACTCGCCGATGGCGCTTGCGCTGTTCAAGGAAATCGGTGGCAGCGACTGGCTTCAGACACGCAGGCTGATCTATGGCGGGAGCCGCGGCCAAATTGGCCAGTTGGCGCGGGCTGTCGGAGCCGCCGCGGAAAGCGACCCTTCGGCACGCGCTATCCTGCAGGGTGCAGGTCATGAACTCGCCCGCCTCGGCAACGCCATGATCGCCCGTTTTGGTTTGCGTCCACTGGCTTTGGCCGGTCGCGTGCCCGAGTTGCACCCGTCGATCGAGCAGTCCATGCGCGAGAGCCTGCTGCCGGGCACTGACTTGCGACGGGTGAACCTGCAAACTCACATTGCCGCGGCGCGCCTGGCGCTACGATCTCCTCGGTAGGCCCGAAAATCTCAAAGGTTGTCCTGTGAAAAAACTTCTGCTGATGTTTCTTGTTGCGCTGTTGAGCGCCTGCGCGAGCGGTCCGGGCATCGACTCCACTTTTACGGCCGTGAGTCAGGACAGCCGCGTGCGCTATTTGGTACTGCACTACACCGTTCTCGACTCTGTCGCCTCTTTGCGCGTACTGACGCAGCAGGCGGTGAGTTCTCACTATTTGATTGATGGCGCTCCGGACTTCAAGATTTACCGGCTGGTGAACGAGGATCGCAGGGCCTACCACGCAGGTTTGAGCTCCTGGAAGGGCAATACGAGTCTGAACGCCAGTTCGATTGGCATTGAAATCGTGAATCTGGCTTTTCGCGAGACCGAACAGGGCCGGGTCTGGATGCCGTTTCCGCAAGAACAAATCGACCGACTGATTCCCCTGATCAAAGACATTGTCAAACGGCACGACATTGCGCCAGATCGCGTGCTGGCTCACAGCGACATTGCGCCGCAGCGAAAGCAGGATCCGGGCCCCATGTTTCCGTGGAAGCAGTTGGCCGATGCGGGCCTCGTATCCTGGCCCGATGAGAAACTGGTGGCACAGCGTCAGAATGAATTTGAACGTAGGCTACCAGGTGTGGCATGGTTTCAGGAGAAACTGGCGGAGCATGGATTTGCCATTGCGCAGACTGGTGAACTCGATGAAGCAACGCGCAATGTTGTTGTCGTGTTTCAGATGAAATACCGTCCCGCCAAATTCGATGGAACGCTGGACGCTCAAACTGCGGCCATTCTTGATGTGCTGACATCGCCATAGCGAAAAGTGGCAACGTCCGTCTTGCTACCGCCGCCAGAGCCACGATGGTTTGGACGCTGTGTCGCGCTACAAAACGGCGCTTTCCAGCAAGGTCAAAGTCTGCGCAACGGTGTCCAGGCGCGCGGTCAGTCCCATCGGCAAGGTCATCTGATGGGCGATGTGTCCGATCGAATACCCTGTCACGGCGGGCACCCCTGATCTGTCCAGATGAGTCTCGAGCGTTTCATTCAGCGTGAGGGACGATTCGTTTTCCGGGGCCTCGCATTTTTCAAAGATTCCCAACATCAAAGCTGCGCTGGTCTTCAAGCCCTGACTTAAATCGAGTTGCGTCATCATGCGGTCAATCCGATAGGGTGCTTCGCCGATATCTTCCAGGAACAGGATATGGCCCTTCAACTCGGCCGCGTAGGGCGTGCCTGACAGCGCGGCCACCAGGCTCAGGTTTCCTCCAGTCAATCGCCCTACAGCAGTTCCATGTTTTGCCGTTCTGACCTGATAATTGGCGGCGGTTTCGCCCTTGGCTCGATTTTCCTGCGCCATGGACATCGCATATTCTCTTTCTGGCTGCATAAGGATGGCTTGCAGATGTTTCTTCGAATAGTCGGAAAAAGTGGAGATGCCGACAGGCCCATGGAATGTGACCAACCGGGTTTGCCGATGGATGGCAAGATGCAGGCAAGTCACATCAGAATAGCCGACGAAGATCTTCGGATGTTTTCGAATCAGTTGGTAGTCAATATGCGGCAGCAGGGAGATGCCTCCGGAACCTCCCGTTGCGGCCCAGATGGCGTCAATTTCGGGATCCGCAAACATGGCGTGCAGATCCTCCAAACGCTGCGCAACGGTGCCGGCGTAGCGGCCGCGGCGTGCCAGCACATGTTTTCCCAGTCTCACTTTGACTCCCAGATCCTCAATATTGCGGGCTGCCCTGTCGATCCCCTCCTGCTCCAGGAAACCGCATGGCGTGATCAGTCCGACGACATCGCCTTCCTTCAAACGACGGGGTTTGATGTTCCTGGTATTCGCCTGGGGCGTTCGCGCGGCGCCAGGGGCTGGCATTAGCGCTGCTGCCAGGGTCAGGGCCGCACCTTGGGTCAGATTGCGGCGGCTTACTGGGGAAGATTCATGTTCAGTATCAAATTCCATTGATCTTTGTCCCGTGCTGCCTTCCTGCTGACCAAGCTGGTGACGTTCGGGAGGTTGTTTCAGATTGGTCGCCGCCCGTTGCGAGGCTTTATCTCAGTTCGGCAGCTTCATCAGCAGACCGGGCTCATCAGCCGCCATGATCTTTTCAGCCCATAGCGCAAGCTTGCCGGTGTCGGCGCGCAACACTTCCTGCTTGACGGCCAGAATCTGGGCCGGATGCATCGAAAAACTGCGCAGTCCCAAGCCCAACAACAGGCGGGTCAGCGAGATGTCGCCCGCCATCTCGCCACATACGCTGACATCCTTGCCCTGCGCCCGGCACTCCGAGATTGTGAGAGCCACCAACCGCAGAACGGCCGGATGCAAGGGATCGTACAAATGCGCCACCGATTCGTCAGCTCGGTCGATAGCCAGCGTGTACTGAATCAGGTCATTGGTGCCGATCGAAAGGAAGTCAAAATATTTCAGGAACACGTTGAGCGTCAGTGCGGCAGCTGGAATTTCAATCATGGCGCCAATCCTGATCGGTCCATAGGCAATGCCCCTGTTGTCAAGTTCAGCGCGGGCACGGTCAATCAACGCAAAAGTGTGTCGGATCTCGCTGGCATGCACCAGCATCGGGATCAGCAGATTGGTCTTGCCATGGGCTGCAGCTCGCAAAATTGCCCGCAGCTGGGTCAGGAACATGGCTGGGTCGGCGAGGCTCCAACGAATGGCCCGCAAACCCAGTGCTGGGTTCAGGTGCGCAGAGTCCTGCAGCGACTCGTCGAGCGGCTTGTCGGCACCGACATCGACGGTGCGAATCGTCACCGGCAAGCCTTGCATGCCTTCAACCGCGCGCCGGTAGGCCTGATACTGCTCTTCCTCGTTGGGCAACTGGTTCTGACGGCCCATGAAAAGAAATTCACTGCGGAAAAGCCCAACACCCACGGCCCCGGATTTGATGGCACCCGGCGCGTCTTCGGGCATCTCGATATTCGCCAGCAATTCGATCTTCTGACCGTCCAGCGTGACCGCCGGGGTGTGGAGCAAGCGCGAAAGGCGCCCGCGATCGAGCTCGTGCTGGCGCTGCTTGAAACCATACTCGGCCAGGATGATGGAGGAAGGGTCCACCACGACGACGCCCGCATCGCCGTCAATGATGACCCAGTCATCCTGGCGCACGAGTTGGCTCGACAGGCGTGCGCCGACCACGGCCGGAATGTCAAGGCTGCGCGCGACAATGGCCGTATGCGACGTTTTGCCGCCCACGTCCGTAATGAATCCGGCAAATACACTTTGCTTGAATTGCAGCATATCGGCCGGTGACAGATCGTGAGCAATCAGGATCAAAGGGACATCGACCGTGTCATCGAGCAGCAAGTCTTGCTGTGACTTCTTGCGACCGCCGTGCCGGGGTGCTTGCGCCATCGGCGAGGCTACGCCTTTCATCGCCCGCAGCACTTTTTCTGCTATCTGTTCAAGGTCTGCCTTGCGTTCGCGCAGATACGCGTCTTCCATTTCGTCAAACTGACGCGCAATCACCTCTAACTGGGTCGTCAGAGCCCATTCGGCGTTATACAAGCGATCCTTGATCCAATGCTTGACGCCGCCGATCAGTTCCTCGTCCTGCAGCAGCATCAAGTGGACGTCCAGCAGCGCGGTCAATTCGTGCGGTGCTTCTTTCGGACCCATGTGCGCGATGCTGGCCTGCAGGCGGTGAATCTCGTCCACCACAGCGTTGCGTCCATTGCGAACCCGCTCGATCTCGTCGCCTATTTGGGCCGAATCAATGAAATAGTGTGCGACATCGACACGGCTTGATGCCACCAGGACCGCGCGCCCGATGGCGATACCCCGGGCGACGGCCAGACCGTGAATGGAGAAGGTCATTCACCTTCTCCGAATTTTTCTTCAATCAATGCCAGCAACGCGTCCTGCGCTTCCTTTTCGCGCTCGCCGCTGGTTTCGATTTCAATCGTGCTGCCTATCCCGGCAGCCAGCATCATGACGCCCATGATGCTTTTCGCATTGACGCGCCGCTCGCCTTTGCTGAGCCACACTTCGCAGGGAAAACTGCCGGCGAGCTTTGTCAGCTTGGCGGAAGCGCGGGCGTGCAAGCCCAACTTATTGCTGATGGTTGTCGTTGCTTTGATCATTTTTCTTTTTCCCCTGATTCTGCGGCGCGGTTGTTGCGACCTGCATGACGCCTTGCGTACCTCCGGCCAGTGCCCTCGCCAACAAGGCGTCCAGCGACTCATGTCGATAGGTGACCGCGCGCAACAGCATCGGGAGATTGACTCCGGTTATCAGTTTTGAGTTCAGACCATCGACCAGTTTTTGGGCCACGTTGCAAGGTGTCGCGCCAAATACGTCAGTCAGCACCAAAACCTGGGGCGCATTGAGAAGACCGAGAGCCTGCTCGGCGCCGGCCAATGACTGTTCCAGTGGGACGTTGGGCTGAACATCAAACGCTACAACCGCCGCTGCTCCGTCTGGAAATACGTGCAGGACGCACTGGTGCAGGGCGCTGGCCAGTGGTGCATGGGCGATGATGAGAATACCGTTCATTAGTAGCTTGGTACGCAGGGTGCGGCGCAGCGCATCGGTTCCGTCTCCAACATTCAGATGCTTGGATTATGGCTTTTTATGATTAAAAAATAGACGTACGCTCCTATACAGCAGATCAAAAAAAGGCTCATGGCCGATTGAAAGGCTTGTATCTCTGGCAAGCCCAGTGCCGAGAAACCGTCAATAGCCAAGCCGATTCCCCATTGCACGACAAAGATTCCAGCAAATATCACCAGGTTGTAGGCTGAAAGTGCGCGCCCTGCGACGGCAGGCGCAAAAGCCATCGCGACCGCCGGCTGCGCCAGCGAAACAAAGGTGCAACTCATGCAGTACATTGCCCACATCAGCCCGCTGCTTGTAGATGATTGCGCTTCCGCTGCAATTATGAAAGCAAGAAGTGCAAAGCTGAACGGCAGACCGTAGGTGATAAGGCGATCGGCATGGAAGCCATGCCTGGCAAGCCAGGGATTGATCATGCCCCAGAGCCAAAATGTGCACAGCATTGACACATTGATCCAGAACAGTCCGCTGGCGGCTTGCAGTGGGGTGTAATTGGCCACCTTGATCATCCAGGGAGCGGCCCACAAGGTCTGCATGGCGACCAAACCACCGTAGCAAAAGAAACCGATCGGTGCCATCTTTCGAAAATAGGGGTGTCTCCATACCTCGGCGTAGCTGGCTGGGGCTGACGCCGACTGCGTCCCCCGGGTTGTCGAGCTTTCCCAGTTCGGCACCAGCCAGGCGATCAGGGCCATGGCGACCACGGCCAGCGCTGCCAAGCCGATAAACAGTACGCGCCATCCCAGGATTGGCACGGCCCATTGCACTGGTAGCGTTGAGGCGACCATGCCCAATGAACCGGACATCAGCATCCAGGAATTGGCGCGCATCTGGGTCGTTGTGTCCAACCAGCGGCGGTAGCCCGCGAGTGGCGCCATCAAACATGCGCTGACGCCGATGCCGCAAAATATCCGTGCCGTCAGAAGGCCGGGAAAGCTGGTTGCGAACGAGGACGCCAGACAACCCAGCACAGCTGTGGCGAGGAAGCACAGTAATATTTTTTTGGGCCCGTGCTGATCCAGCCACGTGCCCAACGGTAGCTGCGTGGCTGAGAATCCCAGGAAGTAACCCGCTGCCAACAATCCCAGATCGCCGGCATTGAGAGAGAATTCCTGAGCCAGTATGGGTGACAGTGTCGCAGTGATGGCACGAATCAGGGCCGAAAAAAAGTAGGCAAAAGCGAAAACCAGAAAAACGGTGATGGCACTGCGCCTTGTCAGGACGGTGGGAGGCGAGCAGTGTGGCATCGGTTGATTATCCGTGCTCGTCTGGCGACGGTGCCTGATGAAATCTCGACTGAACCTCTGCCATCGCGAGATGATTGGGGCAGGTGCGCAACATTGGCAGACCAGCCATCGCAGCGGCGACCCCAAGGGTCAGTGCCCTGGCCAAAAATTAAGTGCCTAAGCCCCAGTAAATCACCTTGAAAAGTGCTACCATGGAAGGCTTCCCTGAAGAAACTTTCAAAGGTGCTGCATCGATGAAGTGGCCGGCCAGCAACTTGGTGGGTGCATTCGCTCGATGCGGCAAAAAATTTGACAAGCTCTCCGAAAGCGTGTAATAATACAAGGCTTCACTGATCGCAGTGGAGCTGGTAGAAGGGGGTGAGGCGGCAAGCCTTGCCATCTGAAGATCTTTAACAACATACAGCCGATAAGTGTGGGCGTTTGAGGCGAAAAGCCAAGTTCTTCGGAACTAAGTCTTAACTGACTTACAAACGCTCATGGAAATAGAAGTGAAGTTCACTTCAATTCCGTTTTTATGAGTTGCATAGAGATATGCGAAAAAATTCAAGATCGAACTATAGAGTTTGATCCTGGCTCAGATTGAACGCTGGCGGCATGCCTTACACATGCAAGTCGAACGGCAGCACGGGAGCAATCCTGGTGGCGAGTGGCGAACGGGTGAGTAATATATCG
>CAIMBE010000071.1 GCA_903839085.1 uncultured beta proteobacterium
GCCGACGGCTTGCAGCATGTTGGCAACCACCTTGGCGGTGATGGGCACCCGGCTCGAACGCGGGCGGCGGTCCTGACGGGCGTAGCCAAAATAGGGCATGACGGCGCTGATGCGTTCGGCCGAAGCGCGCTTGAGGGCATCCACCATGATCAGCAGTTCCATCAGGTTGTCATTGGTCGGCGCACAGGTCGACTGCACGACAAAAACATCCCGCGCCCGGACATTCTGATTGATTTCAACCGTGACTTCACCGTCCGAGAAACGCCCCACCGTGGCCGCGCCGAGCGAAATGTTCAGATGGCGCGCGATCTGCGCCGCCATGCCGGGATTGGCGTTGCCGGTAAAAACCATGAAATCAGGGGATTCAGGAGCCTGCATGAGTATTCCAGCGTTTGAGTGACGATTGCGCCTGTGGTTTCAGCTTGCGTTACCTGCTGCGCCAACCTGGGTCACGCACAGCGAATTCTTTGGCAGGGGAGGAAGGATTCGAACCTTCGCATGCTGGAATCAAAATCCAGTGCCTTAACCAACTTGGCGACTCCCCTACACGGGTTGGCAGTCAAAAACCGCCAACCGATAAACTGTTACCGGTTGCCCAGCCCGCCAGGGGATGGACAGCCAGACCATTGCATAACCTGACCTGAAACGCGCCCGGCACGCCGCTCAGCTCAGGATCCTGCAACACCTGCGCAAACACCGCGCTTCCAGAGCCTGTCATTCGACCCTTGAGGCCGCGCGCCGCCAGCCATTCAAGGGCCTGGGTCACGCCGGGACAAAGTCTTTCGGCAACGCCCTGCAAGTCATTCCGGCCAAAACCGAATGGGTCTGCAGCGAAGCCGGAAATTATAGCAGTCTCACTGTCCCTTTTCAGGGACGGGTCCGAGAAAATGAGGCCTGTCTCCAGCCCCTGTTCGGGCTTGACCACCAGAAAGCGGCCGGCGGGCAAGGTGAGCGGCGCCATTATTTCACCGACGCCTTCAACCCAGGCGTTTCGGCCGGTCAGAAAAAACGGCACATCGGCCCCGAGCTGAAGGCCGATCCGGCTCAGTCGTTCGAGCGGAAAGCCGAGCTTCCAAAGGCGGTTGAGCGCCAGCAGGGTCGACGCCGCGTCGGACGACCCGCCGCCCATGCCGGCCTGCGCCGGAACGCGCTTTTCGATCCCGATATGAACCCCGAGCGCCGTGGCGCCGGCGGCCTTGAGCGCGCGCGCCGCGCGCAGCACCAGATCGTCGGCCGGCAGCGCCGCGCCAAGGTCTTCGCGGCTGATGCCGCCGTCGGTCCGGACCTCAAAGTGCAGCGTGTCGTGCCAGTCGATCAGCATGAAGGCAGACTGCAGCAAATGATAGCCATCGCTGCGGCGACCGGTCACGTGCAGGAACAGGTTGAGCTTGGCCGGCGCCGCGACATCGTGGAGCGCCTTCATTTTTCGAGCACGAGACGGAGTTCGGCCCCGGGGGCGGGTTGCGAGCGCCGCGCCAGGATGCTGCCGCTGGCATAGTGCGAGAGGTCGGCACTCCAGCCGTCGAGCACCAGCGGGTCGCCGCCCAGCCAGGCGAACAGGGCCTGGATCGGCAACTCGGTGCCCAGCGCATCCATGATCAGGGCGTCGAGGGAGGCAAAATGCCGCTGGTCGCTGCCTTGGTGCAGAACCGCTGCGTGCTGCGACCAGGCCAGGGACGCCAGCGTGGTTCCAAGCGGCGTATAGAGCGTCAACTCGCCTTTCTGCGGGCTGCCGATCAGTTCAAAACCAGCGGCAAAGGAGCGCGCCTGCGCTGTCTCTGACTCGACGCTAACCGCCAGGCGACCGCGCCAGGATGTCGTGGCCGAGGGCATCGATCCGGTGGCTGGCGGTGCCAGCGCGCAGCCGCCGATCAGCAGGCTTGCAGACACGAGCGCCATGCCGATGACCCGTGCCCAGGACATCAGGGCTTTACCTGCAGGCGCTTGAGCGTGTCGAGCAGGGTCTCGTTTTCGGCATTGAGCTGCGCGCCCTCGCGCCAGAAGTTCAGGGCCTCATCGCGCCGCCCCATGCGCCACAGGACCTCGCCCAGATGGGCGGCAATTTCGGCGTCCGGCCTGGTCTTGAAGGCTTCCTTCAAGAGCTGCAAGGCCTGGGCCAGATTGCCGCTGCGGAATTCGACCCAGCCCAGGCTGTCCGTGATAAAGGGGTCGGCCGGGGCCAGTTCCAGCGCCCTCAGGATCAGCTGCCTGGCCTCGTCGAGCCGCACATTGCGCTCGGCCAGCGAGAAGCCGAGCGCGTTGTAGGCGTGCTGGTGTTCGGGATTGCCGGACATGACGCCGCGCAGCAGGCGCTCCATCTCGTCGAGCTTGCCGAGTTTTTCAGCGAGCATCGCCAGGCTGTACAGCAGATCGAAGTCATCGGGGTAGCGCAGCGTGGCCTGTGCCAGAAAATCGTAGGCGCTCTGGTACTGCTTGCTCTCGCGCAGCAGTTCGACCTCGGCCGCCACCTTGAGCCGGGCGTCCTGCGGCGACTTCTCGGGCTGGCTGCGGATCAGCACGCGCGCCTCCTCGAGCTTGCCCTGCCTTGCCAGCATGGTGGCGCGGCGAAACTGCAAATTGAGCGGTTCCTCCGGGTTGTCAATGCGCTTGAGCCAGGCGTCGGCCTGCGCGAAGTCCTTCTTCTGTTCGGCAATCTGGGCCAGCGAAAGATAGGCCTGTGTCAGGCCGCGGCCGGTCTCGCCGCGCGATGTGCCGGCGCGCCTGGCCAGGGCCAGTTCAACATAGCGATTGAACGACAACTCCGCGGCCGCGTGGTTTCCCTCCTGCAACTCGAGCGCACCGCGTATCAGCCAGGCTGGCACGTAATCCGGTTTTTCGAGGGTCACGACCTCCAGCTGGCGCAGCGCCTGGGCATATTGCTGCGCGTCCATCAGAATGCGGGCATAGTCCAGGCGGAACTCGCTCGACACCGGGCCTTCGAGGTGCTTTTTGACAAGTGCCTCGGCCTGCGGCGTTTTCTGACCCATCAGGGCCAAAGCCAGCAGCGCCGGGCCATCGGCCCTCGCATCCATCGCCTGACCCCGGCGCGCAGCTTCCATCGCGCCGTTGTTGTCGAGCGCCTCAAGCCGCATGCGCCCGATCGTCGTCCAGCTTGCCGCAGCGAGAGCGGGCGGGTTCAGGTAAGCCGCCAAGGCCTGCTCGACCATCGCCGCAGCAAGCTTCTTGTCGCTCGCACGGGCAAAGTAGCGTGGCATCCCCAGTATGGCTGCGGCTCGGTCTTTTTGATCGGTGCCTGCGATTTCGCGTTTCAGCGGCTCCACAATCTCCGCGAGCCGGTTCAGGCTGATCAGGATCTGCAACAGATAGCGATTGGCTTCCCTGGAGAGAGGCAGCGCCTGCCGCCAGGCGCGCGCCGCCATCAGGGCCGATTCGCCCGAGCGCGACTGCAGCGCAACTTCGACGGCGCGCTGATAGAGCCGGCCATCATTTGTCTTGCGCGCCGCGTCGAGCAGCAAGGAGTAGGCGGTTCCCGGCTCGCCCTCCCGGGCATTGAGCTCACCGAGCAGCAGCTGGTAAAAAAGCTCGCTGTCCAGCGCGGAACTTGTTGGCGCAGGGGGTTTGCTGTCGGGCGCCTGTGCCTGCGCGCTCAGCGCGGCAACGAGGACGACCAGAAGGGAAAAGCGGTTCAAGGGCGACATCGGACCATAATAATCCATGTCTGTTTCAATTGTCTGTCATGCCCGAATTGCCCGAAGTTGAGGCGACCCGCCTGAGTTTCGCCCACAGGATCGCCGGCGCCCGCTTGCTGTCGGTGCGCATGGGCAAGAGCCTGCGCTGGCCGCTGGGTTGTGCTGCGGCGAGTTTGACCGGGCGAACCGTGCTGTCAGTGCGCCGGCGCGGCAAGTACCTGCTGATCGATCTGGATCGGGGCCTGCTGCTGCTGCATCTGGGCATGTCGGGCAGCCTGATTTTTTCACAGCAGTTGCCAGAACCGGGCAAGCACGATCATTTCGAGATGGTGACGACACGCGGCACGCTTCGCCTGAACGACCCGCGCCGCTTTGGCGCGGTCGTCTACGCCGCCAGTGAAGAGGCGCCGATTGCCCGCAAGCTGCTGGCCAGACTCGGCATGGAGCCGCTGTCGGAAGACTTTTCGATTGAGCTTTTTCATGCCGGCCTGAAGCGGCGCAAGGCGGCCATCAAGCAGGTGCTGCTGGCCGGCGATGTGGTGGTCGGGGTGGGCAATATTTATGCGTCGGAGGCGCTTTTTCTGGCCGGCATCAGGCCCACCGTGAGCGCTGCCAGACTGAGTCGGCCGCGCGTGAGCAGATTGCACGCGGCAATCCGGGACGTGCTGGCTCGCGCGCTCGCAGGCGGCGGCAGCACCTTGCGCAATTTCTCCAGCGCGTCCGGCGAAAAGGGCCATTTTCAGCTCGAGGCCATGGTCTACGCGCGCGAAGGCCAGCCGTGCCGCGTCTGCGGCAAGGCGATCAGGTCATTGCGGCAGGGACAGCGCTCGACCTTCTACTGCCCGGTCTGTCAGAAGGCGTGACAAGGACTTGTGGATGATGCACCCGGTATCGTCATTGCGCCCTGCCTCCCGTCATTGCGCCCTGCCTCCCGTCATTGCGAGCGAAGCGCGGCAATCCATGCATGGACTGCCGCGTCGCTGCGCTCCTCGCAGTGACGGGATGACGGCGACGTTGACGGGATGA
>CAIMBE010000072.1 GCA_903839085.1 uncultured beta proteobacterium
AGCTGGCGTTGAAGACCTGGGTGCCCAGGCGCTCATCGAGGCGCACGCCGGCGCGCACCAGCACGCGCGAGCGCAACCATTCGGCGAAGGCCATGACGCCGAACAAGCCGAGCGTCAGCAGCGACATGGCGAGCAGCGTCAACTCGCTCTGGCTGGCCAGCACGCGGTCGTAGACCTGCAGCATGTAGAGCGTGGGCGAGAGCATCAGCACGTTGGCCAGCATGCTGAAAAAACCCACCATCAGGAACTCGTGCCTGAAAGTCCAGAGCGTGGCGGTGAGTTCGCTGCGCTGAAAAAATGCCGGTGTTTTCATATGAGTTTCTTGTAGTCAGCTATTCGTCATTGCGAGGAGCGTCAGCGACGTGACAATCCAGGAAGTTCGGGGTCATGGATTGCCACGCTTTGCTCGCAATGGCGATATACCGATTCATGGTTGGTCTGTTCACGCGGCAGCGGCCGCAACCGGTGCGCCGGCGGGTCGGGCCGGCTGCGGTGCGTTGGCCTTGGCCAGCGCCGCCAGCACCTCGTCTCGGGGCCCGAAGGCGCGGTTCTGGCCCTCCTGCAGGACCAGCATCTTGTCGGCCACGGCCAGCACGCTGGTGCGGTGCGTCATGACGACGAAGGTGGTGCCGCGCGACTTGAGTTGTGCAATGGCGCTGGCCAGCGCCGCGTCGCCGGACTCGTCCAGGCTTGAATTGGGCTCGTCGAGCACGACAAAAACCGGGTCGCCGTACAGCGCGCGCGCCAGACCCACGCGCTGGCGCTGGCCGCCTGAGAGCATGGCGCCGTCGCGCCCGACCGGGTTGTCATAGCCCTTGGGCAGGGCCATGATGGTTTCATGCAGACCGACGGCGCGCGCGGCGGCCTCGACCCGGGCCGCGTCGACCTCGCCAAAGCGCGCGATGTTTTCTGCCAGCGTGCCGTCGAACAGTTCCACGCCTTGCGGCAGATAACCGATGTGCGGTCCCAGTTCCGCCTTGTCCCAGTTGAAGACGTCGACGCCGTCGAGCCGCACCTTGCCGCTGGCGGCCGGCCACAGGCCGACCAGCAGGCGCGCCAGCGTGGTCTTGCCCGAGGCCGACGGTCCGACCACGGCCAGCACCTCGCCCGGTTGCAGGGCAAACGCGACGCCGCGCAGGATCGGCATCTGCGAGCCCGGCGCCGCCGCCATCACGTTCTCCACCGCCAGCGCGCCGCGCGGCGCCGGCAAGGCCATGGCCGCCGGCCGAAGCGGCAGTGCGGCCAGCATCTGCTCCAGACGGGACCAGGCGTCGCGCACGTTGACCACCGCCTGCCACTGCGAAACAATCTGCACCAGCGGCGCCAGCACGCGCCCGCCGAGGATCGAGGCGATGATCATCATGGCCGAGCCGCCATTGAGGTCGTTGCGCAGCAGCAGCCAGGCGCCCAGCCCCAGCAGCAGCGAACTGGTGGTGTTCTGCAGGAACTTGGAGGCCGCCTGAAACGCGCCACCGGCGTCCGAGGCCTGCGCCTGCAGATTGAGAAACTCGCGCTGCTTGGCCATCCAGCGCGCGTGGATGTCGCGCAGCATGCCCATGGACTCGATCACCTGCGCGTTGCGCAGGGAACCATCGGCGTACTGCTGCGCGGCAATCGCGCTGCGGTTGGCCGCCAGCAGCGGTGGCTGGGTACTGCCCTGATTGAGCCAGGCGATCAGGGTCTGAATCACGGCTGCGGCCACCGCCGACCAGCCCAGCACCGGGCTCATGGCGAAGATCAGGACCAGAAATACCAGCGACACGGGCGCTTCCATGCAGGCAATCAGCACCGGGTTGTTGAGAAACTCGCGCACCGTGCGAAAGTCGTTCATGGGCTGCGCCGTGCCGCCGGCAACGCGTTTCA
>CAIMBE010000073.1 GCA_903839085.1 uncultured beta proteobacterium
AAGACGCCCGAACAACTCGAAGACAATCTGGGCGCCACGAAACTCGAACTCAGCGCCGAAGAACTCGCCGTGCTGGACCAGGTCAGCGCCCTGCCAGCGGAATACCCGGGCTGGATGCTGGCGCGACAGGCAGAGAGCCGCAGCAAGCCGCCAGTGCGAGCCTGAGCGCCGCCAGGCTGCACTGATCGATTGACCGGATAGATTGGGAATGGCCGGCAAGAAAAACGGGCCGCGAAGGCCCGTTTTTCTGTCAACCTGGCGGAAACGAAGGGATTCGAACCCTTGAGGAGGCTCAACACCCCCTACTCCCTTAGCAGGGGAGCACCTTCGGCCACTCGGTCACGTTTCCTGAATTCACGCCGTGGATTATGTCACGACTCCCGGCACGTCACCTAGAACGGAGAGTGGTCGAGCTCGAACGCCTTGTGCAGCGCGCGCACGGCGAGTTCCATGTATTTTTCATCGATCACGACCGAGGTCTTGATTTCGGACGTCGAGATCATCTGGATGTTGATGCCCTCTTCGCTCAGCACGCGGAACATCGTGCTGGCCACGCCAACGTGGCTGCGCATGCCGATGCCGACAATCGAGACCTTGCAGATCTTGGTGTCGCCGACGACCTCGTTGGCCCCAAGACCGGGTAGCACTTTTTCCTTCAGCAAGGTCACCGTCTTGCTGTAGTCGGCGCGGTTGACCGTGAAGCTGAAGTCGGTCTTGCCCTCTTTGCTGATGTTCTGGATGATGACGTCGACCTCGATGTTGGCGTCGGCCACTGCGCCCAGAATCTGATACGCGATGCCGGGCTTGTCGGGTACGCCCAGCACCGAAATTTTTGCTTCTTCGCGGCTAAATGCAATGCCGGAAACAATGGCTTGCTCCATATGTTCATCTTCCTCAAAAGTAATCAGGGTGCCGGAGTCGGCTTCCTCGTTGATGTCAATGTCCCAGGGGGTAAAACTGCTCAGAACACGCAATTTGACCTTGTACTTGCCGGCAAACTCGACCGAGCGGATCTGCAGCACCTTGGAGCCCATCGAGGCCATCTCCAGCATTTCTTCAAAGCTGACCGTGCGCAGACGGCGCGCTTCCGGAACGACCCGCGGGTCGGTGGTGTAGACGCCGTCGACGTCGGTGTAGATCAGGCATTCATCGGCCTTCATGGCGGCGGCCACCGCCACGGCCGAGGTGTCGGAGCCGCCCCGACCCAGGGTCGTGATATTGCCGAGTTCGTCCAGACCCTGAAAACCGGTGACGATCACCACCCTGCCCGCCTGCAGATCGGCGCGCACCCGCGCGTCGTCGATCGATTCAATGCGCGCCTTGGTATAAGCGCTGTCGGTGCGGATCGGCACCTGCCAGCCGGCGTAGCTGACCGAGGCCAGCCCCTCGGCCTGCAGCGCGATCGCCAGCAGCGCGCTGGAGGCCTGCTCGCCGGTGGCCGCGAGCATGTCGAGCTCGCGCGCGTAAGCGTCATCGGTCCTGGCCGGCGCCAGTTCCTTGGCCAGTGCCAGCAAACGGTTGGTTTCACCGCTCATCGCGGACGGAACAACCACCATCTGGTGGCCGGCGCGCGCCCATTTGGCGACGCGCTTGGCGACATTGCGAATGCGTTCCGTGGAACCCATCGACGTGCCGCCGTATTTATGAACAATCAATGCCATGAAAAGAAATTTTTGATTGGAAAACCTAGGGATTGTACCAATGCAGCCGAGGCCCGCGGCGCTCGGCCAGACCGGACCCGACTTTGATGCGGATCTTGTGAGCGCGCGTCGTGCAGGCCGCGATCTGGTCCAGCAGTTCGTCCATCTGGGCCGCGCTCGGGACGGCCTGATAAGTGTCGTTGAGCCAATGGCGCAGGACGTTGGCCTGGCGCGCGCGGCTCAGGCACTGAATCCGGTCGATGAACGGGGGCGCGCCGATCGACTCGAGGTCCTGCCCTGCCAGTTCGATCAGCAGCGCCTGGGCCTGAGCCGCGTGCGCGGCGCTGCGCGCGAAGGTGGCGCGGAACTGCGGGAACGCCTGCTCCAGCACGGGCAACAGGCGCGCCCGAATGCGGTTGCGCGTGAAATGTTCATTGGCATTGGTCGGGTCGTCGATGTGCTCGACACCGCGAACCGCGAGCCAGGCCCGGATCTCGATCGCCGGCACCTGCAACAGCGGGCGGTGATAGTTCAATCCGGCGCGAACCCAGTTTGCGCGCATGGCGCTGATCCCGGGCAGGCCGGCACCGCGGCTCAGCGCCAGCATGAGCGTTTCGATCTGGTCGTCGGCGTGCTGTGCAATGGCAATGCTCTTGCATCGGCCCCGTGCGTCTTGGTCGAGCGCCAGCGCTTCAAACGCCTGGTAGCGTGCACGCCGCGCCGCGTCTTCCGGGCTTTGCCCGCCGGCGTGCCTGCCATCGACCCGTTTCACCGTCAGCGCAATGTCAAGACGCCCGCAGATCGCGCGGCAATGCTGCTCGAAACTGTCGGCGGCGCTCTGCACGCCGTGGTGGATGTGAATGGCCTGCACCTGTCCCGGCCACTTCTGGGCACAGGCCAGCAGCAAGGCGGTTGAATCGGCGCCGCCACTGTAGGCCACGGCCAGCGGCAAGGCCGGTGAAAAGGCGGCCAGCGCCTGCGCGAATGTGGCGGTCACGGGCGGCCCGGGCCGGCGGTCACAAAGCGCCCCTTACTTGGCCGTTACCTTGGTGTCGGTGTAGCGGCCATAGCTCTGCAGGCGCTCATAGCGCCGGTCCAGCAATTCCTTGACCTTGAGATCGCTGACCTGGCGCAGCGCATCGGTCAGGGCGCGCTTGAGGAATGCCGCCGCCTGCTTGTGATCGCGGTGCGCGCCGCCCACCGGTTCGCTGACGATCTTGTCGATCAGGCCGAGCGCTTTCAACCGGTGCGCGGTGATGCCCAGCGCGTCGGCTGCTTCCTGCGCCCTGTCGCCCATCTTCCACAAAATCGAGGCGCATCCTTCAGGGCTGATCACCGAGTAGATCGAGTATTGGAGCATCAGCACCTGATCGCCGACCGAGATCGCCAGCGCGCCGCCCGAGCCGCCCTCGCCGATGATGGTGGTGATGATCGGAACCTCGAGCTGCGCCATTTCGAAAATGTTGCGCCCGATCGCCTCCGACTGCCCGCGCTCCTCGGCATCGATGCCGGGGAAGGCGCCGGGCGTGTCGACAAAGGTGAACACCGGCAACTTGAACTTTTCTGCGGTCTTCATGAGTCGCAAGGCTTTGCGATAACCCTCGGGCTTGCTCATGCCGAAATTGCGCAGGCCGCGCTCCCGGGTATCGCGCCCCTTCTGCTGGCCCAGCACCATGCAGGGCGTGCCGCTGAAGCGCGCCAGGCCGCCGACGATGCTCTGGTCATCGGCAAAATGGCGGTCGCCGTGCAGTTCGACGAAGTGGGTAAAGATTTCGCCCACATAGTCGAGCGTGTAGGGACGCTCGGTGTGCCGCGCAATCTTGGTGATCTGCCAGGGCGTCAGATCGCTGTAGATGTCCTTGGTGAGTTGCTGGCTTTTCCTGGCCAGTTGATCGATCTCGGAAGAAATGTCGACCGCCGATTCGGTCTGCACATAGCGCAGCTCGTCGATCTTGTTTTCCAGATCGGCAATCGGCTGCTCGAAATCAAGAAAGGTTTTTTTTGCCACAGAGTTTTCCTTTTCAACTTCCCGCTTCGAGTTGGGAACAGAGCACGCTCGCTTCAATAATTCACGGGCAGCGGATCGAGCGAGCGCCAAATATACCAAGTTGCGACGCTGCAGTATGGCGCCCACGCGGCGGCCACTTCCCGGGCATCGCTGCGGCTGACGACATCGCCCGAAAAATAGTTCCTGCTGATGCCGTTGATCAGGCCCACGTCATCGAGCGGCAGCACATTCGGACGCATCATGTGAAAGATCAGGAACATCTCGGCGGTCCAGCGGCCAATGCCGCGAATGCCGATCAGCTCGGTGATGATGGCCTCGTCGTCCATCGATTCCCAGGCGCTCACGTGGATCGTCCGGCTGTCAAAGTGCAGGGCCAGGTCCACCAGATACTCGACCTTGCGCGCGCTCAAGCCGGCGCCGCGCATGTCATCGACCTTCAGCTTGAGCACATTGCCGGCGGTAAACTTTTTCGGCAGCACCACAAAACGGTCCCACACCGTCTGCGCCGCCTTGACCGAAATCTGCTGCCCCACAATGCTGCGCGCCAGCGTCACGAAGGCGTCGCCCCGGGTCTGCAGGCAGGCTTCGCCAAACTGCGGAATCAGGCGCTTCATGACCCGGTCACGCTTCATCAGGTGGCGACGCGCCTCCTCCCAGTAGGGCGGCATCGCGGGGAGCGTCGACACTGTCTTGGCGCCTGTCACTGAGCGACCTCCCAGGTCGTGCCGCCAGGCGAATCCTTCAGCACGATGCCCTTGGCCGTCAGGTCCTGGCGGATGCGGTCGGCCTCGGCAAAGTTGCGCTCGGCCTTGGCGGCGGCGCGTTGCCCGATCAGGGCCGTGATGGAGGCCTCGTCAAGCGTGGCACCGGCCTGCAGGAACGCCTTCGGGTCGCCCTGCAGCAGGCCCAGGCAGCCGCCCAGCGCCTTGAGCAGACCGGCCATCTCGGCCGACCGGGACTTGTTGACCTCGCCAGCCAATTCAAACAGCACGGCCACCGCCTCGGGCGTGCCAAAGTCCTCATCCATCGCCGCCTTGAAGCGCGCCGCATAGTTCTGGGTCCAATCGATCTTCAAGGTCACCGGCTTGACCAGATCCAGCGCCGTGTACAGGCGCTTGAGCGAATTGCGCGCGTCGTCAAGATGCACATCGCTGTAGTTCAGGTCGGTGCGGTAGTGCGTGCGGACCAGAAAAAAGCGGACCGTCTCGGCATCGTACTTGGCCAGCACTTCGCGGATGGTGAAGAAGTTGCCCAGGCTCTTGGACATCTTCTCGTTGTCAATCTGAACCATTCCGTTGTGCATCCAGAGACTGGCCAGCGGCTTGCCGCTGGCGCCCTCGCTCTGAGCGATCTCGTTTTCGTGATGGGGAAACTGCAAGTCCACACCGCCGCCATGGAT
Source organism: uncultured beta proteobacterium (assembly GCA_903839085.1). Taxonomy (GTDB): domain Bacteria; phylum Pseudomonadota; class Gammaproteobacteria; order Burkholderiales; family Burkholderiaceae_C; genus Rhodoferax. The sequence continues at coordinate 5,048 of CAIMBE010000073.1, forward strand.
GTCGAATGTCTCGCCCAGCGTCTGGCAACTCATGGCCGAGCATTCGATGTGCCAGCCCGGGCGACCCTTGCCGTAGTCATAGCCCAGGGCGACGCTGTCCCACTTGGCGTCCTGCGGTTCGGATTCCTTGGCGGCCTTCCAGAGCACAAAATCGAGCGGATCGTCCTTGCCGTCGAGCACCGCCACGCGCTCGCCCGCGCGCAACTCGTCGAGCGATTTGCCTGAGAGTTTTCCGTAGCCCGGGAACTTTCGCACGGCGAAGTTCACATCGCCAGAGCTCGCCTTGTAAGCCAGGCCCTTGGCCTGCAGCCGGTCGATCAGGCCGAGCATCTGCGGCACGTACTCGGTGGCGCGGGGTTCCTGCGTGGGTGGCTCGATCCCGAGCTGCCCGATGTCCGCCCGCATCACCTCGATCATCTCGTCGGTGAGCGCCCGAATCGTGATGCCGCGCTCGAGCGCGCGCCGGATGATTTTGTCGTCAATGTCGGTGATGTTTCGCACATAGCTCACCCGGTAGTCGCTGCACTTGAGCCATCGCTGCACCACATCAAAAGCCATCGCCATGCGGGCGTGCCCGATGTGGCAGTGGTCATAAATGGTCATGCCGCAAACGTACATTCGAACGTGACCGGCCTGCAGCGGCGACAAAGGCTCAAGAGAACGCGTAAGCGTGTTGTAGATGCGTAGACTCATGGATGG
>CAIMBE010000074.1 GCA_903839085.1 uncultured beta proteobacterium
ATAGGGATGTGTTTTCGGGTCGACGTTCGGGTTGACGCGAATGCTGACAGGCGCGCGCAGGCCCATGGACAGGGCAACTTCGTTGAGTGTGTCGAGTTCGGCCTCGCTCTCGACGTTGAAGCAGCCGATGCCGGCGTCCAGAGCGCCACGCATTTCCGCTCTGGTCTTGCCAACGCCGGAGAAAACGACCCTTTCTGGCACGCCACCCGCAGCAAGAACGCGGCTCATGTCACCGCTGGAGACGATATCAAAACCACAGCCGGCCTGAGCAAAGACTTGAATCACAGCCAGTGAAGGGTTGGCCTTCATGGCATAGCAGATCTGAACATTGCGCCCGGCAAAGCCGCGCTGGTAAGCCTGCAAAGCTGACAGCATGGAGCCTTTGGAGTAGACGAAAAGTGGCGTGCCATGCTGCCGCGCCAAATCGCTCAAACGGACTTGCTCCAGGCAAAGGTCGTTACCCTGGAAGGCAAGATGGGGTTGGCCGGGCAGGTTTTGGGGCATCATGGAGTCGCTGGCGCAGGGGGGGTGGCAGGGGGTCGGGCAGGCATCGAGGCCGCTGCCGATGGCGGCTTCGCGGTGACTGTTTCTGTCGGCAAATACAAGGCGCCCTGCTGGCCACAGGCCGACAGGGTTGCCACACCCAAGCCAAGGACAACTGTACTGACTAGAATTTGATGGCAATGCAACATGGTGAAATTGTAATGACCGACTCTGAATTCATGGACCGCGCAGAAAGTCTGCTGCGCGCTGTTGAGGCTGGCTGCGATCGTATCAATGACGCGAACCTTGCTGACATCGACAATCAGCGTGTGGGCGGCATGGTGACTCTGGTCTTTTCTGACGGCAGCCAGATTGTCATCAATCTGCAAAAGCCCCTGCACGAACTATGGATGGCAGCGAAGTCAGGCGGCTATCACTACCAGTTCGACGGCGAGAGGTGGGCTGACAGCAAAGGGCAGGGTGAGTTTTTTGCCAACTTGACACGTTTTGCCAGTGCACAGGCGCGATGTCCGCTGCAGTTTCAGGCGGATAGTTGAGGGCAGGACGCGTGCGCGGCCTGTCGTTTCGGTCGGCCACCGAAAATATCAGTTTCTGAACAGGTCAAGAATCTTCTTCTTTTCGTCGGCTGCTGGCAGGGTCTGGATTTCAGGTCCTGCCGCGGGTTTGTCGCCCAGTCCCAGGCTGCGGATGCCCGCCCCTCTGACGTACTCGTCATAAAACCATTCGCCACCCGAATTCATGACGCCCTCGGGCGCCTCGGGCTCCATGACCGGCACGTCCTTCAAGGCATGTTCCATGAACCGTATCCAGACCGGCAGGCTCAAGCCGCCGCCGGTTTCACGGTCGCCAAGCTTGCGCGGTGTGTCATAGCCGATCCAGGTGACGGCCGTCAGCGTGGGCTGAAACCCGGCAAACCAGGCGTCCATCGAGTCGTTCGTGGTACCGGTTTTTCCATACAGGTCGGGTCGTTTCAGCGTTGCCTGTGCAGACGCGGCAGTACCGGAGCGCGTGACAGTTTGCAGCAGGCTCTCCATCATGAACGCGTTGCGCGCGTCGATGACTCGCGTCGATTCGTCCAGCACGGGTGCCTTGGTCTCGATCAGGAGTTTGCCTTTTTGCTCGCTGACTTTGGCGATCAGCCATGGATTGATGCGGTAACCGCCGTTGGCAAAAACCGAGTAGGCGCAAACCATCTGCATGGGAGTCACCGAGCCGGCACCAAGGGCCATGGTCAGGTAAGCGGGGTGCTTGTCTTCGTCAAAGCCAAAGCGCGTGATCCACTCCTGTGCATTCTGGGCGCCCACGGCCTGCAGAATGCGAATGGAGATCATGTTCTTGGATTTTGCCAGGCCCTGACGCAAGCTCATCGGGCCCTCAAATTTTCCGTCGTAATTCTTGGGTTCCCAAGGCTGACCGCCAGTGACCCCGGCATCGAAGAAAAGGGGCGCGTCGTTGATCACGGTGGCCGGCGTGAAGCCCTTTTCCAAAGCGGCTGAATAAATGAATGGCTTGAAGCTCGACCCGGGCTGGCGCCAGGCCTGTGTCACGTGGTTGAACTTGTTCTTTTCAAAATCAAATCCGCCGACCATGGCCCTGATCGAACCGTCGCGCGGGTCCATCGCCACGAACGCACCTTCAACTTCGGGGAGTTGGGTAATTTCCCAGACGTTCTTGGGTGTCCTGCTGACCCGGATGACGGCGCCACGGCGAATCTTGATGTTCGGGGGCGCTTTGTCGGACAAACCCGATTGAGCCGGTTTCAGACCCTCGCCGGTGATGTCAACCACTTCCCCGCTTTGTCGAACGGCCTTGATGTGTCGGGCATCTGCCTCCAGCACCAGGGCGGCCATCACGTCCCCATTGTCGGGATGATCATCCAGCGCATCGTCGATTGCATCGTCGAGCTCCTGCGGATCGCTTGGCAGGACGACGAATTTCTCGGGGCCACGGTAAACCTGGCGACGCTCAAAGTCCATCAGACCACGTCGCAGCGCTTTGTAGGCGACCTCCTGGTCGGTTGCGCGCAGTGTCGTGTACACGTTGAGGCCCCGGGTGTAGGTCTCGTCGCCGTACTGCGCAAACATCAGCTGTCGCACGGTCTCTGCCACATACTCTGCATGGACTTTGGGGCTATCGGCGGCAGACTTGACTTTCAATTCCTCCTTCTTTGCGGCGAGCGCCTGGTCTGCCGTGATGAACCCGTTTTCCACCATGCGCTCGATGATGTGCAACTGGCGTGAGCGCGCCCGTTTCGGGTTGCTGATCGGGTTGTAGGCGGAGGGCGCCTTGGGTAATCCTGCCAGCATGGCCGCCTCGGCAATCGTGATGTCTTTCAGGGGCTTGTCAAAATAGGCCTCCGCCGCAGCTGCAAAGCCGTAGGCCCGGTTGCCCAGGAAGATCTGATTCATGTAGATCTCAAGAATCTGATCCTTGGTCAACATATGCTCGAGCTTGAAGGTCAGCAGGATCTCGTAGATTTTTCGGGCGTATGTTTTTTCCGACGACAAATAAACGTTGCGCGCCACCTGCATCGTGATGGTCGAGGCACCCTGACTCTTCAAATGGCCGAGATTGGCGAGACCAGCGCGCAGCATGCCCCTATAGTCCACTCCGCCATGCTCATAAAACCGCGCGTCTTCAATAGCCAGAACGGCGTCCGTCATGACCTTGGGTATTTCCCTGATCGGCGTCAGGTGACGGCGTTCCTCGCCAAATTCTCCGATCAAAGTGCCTTCGGTCGAGAAAATGCGCAAAGGCAGTTTGGGTCGGTAGTCGGACAGTTCCGAGATGTCAGGCAGGTTCGGGAACGCCATGGCCAAGGCAATTCCAATGATGATCAGCGTTGTCATGACGGCAGCCACCAGCAGACCGCCTGCCCATAAAGCCAGGCGCAGGGGCCAGCTCGCCGACCCGGCGCGTGCGCTCAAGTTCTTGGCTACAGGGGATTCGCTTGGCGACGGTTTGGAGGGCATAAATACTCAGTAGAAATGCATCTGCATTGTAAAAATGATGTTTTTGCAACTGTGGCGCGGTAGTATCCGCTATTCTTGTGCATTTACCATTTGCCATGGGGCAACGGTTGGTCTGCTTAAGATTCAGTGCCTGAGCGTCTACTTTTGGCAACGTTCGGGACTTCATGAAATTGAAATAGTTTTTGCCTGACAATGCGCTTGCTGCTAGCATTGAAGTAACTTCTTAAGTTTTGCCGATCACCGATTGGCCTGTTCAGGGGATGTTTTTGATCTCTTTGGGATCTTTGTTTAACCGTCAACCGGCGCCGATGCTGGGTTTGGACATCAGTTCTTCAAGCGTCAAACTGGTTGAGTTGGCCCAGGATAAGGCCGGCAATCTGGTGCTCGTGCGGTGCGCGATTGAACCGCTGGAGCGCGGCTGGATCACCGATGGCAGCATTGAAAAGTTCGACGAGGTGGCCGAGGCGGTGCGCCGGCTGGTAAAGAAGAGCGGAAGCAAGACCAAGAATGTGGCCATGGCCCTGCCCCCATCGGCAGTCATTACCAAGAAGATTATTCTTCCCGGCGGTATGACTGATCAGGAACTGGAAGTGCAGGTCGAGGTTGAGGCCAATCAGTACATCCCGTTCCCGCTGGATGAGGTGAGTCTTGACTTTTGTGTCGTGGGACCGAGCGCGACTTCGGCAGGCGACATTGAAATACTGATTGCGGCATCGCGAAAGGAGCGTGTGCAGGACATTCAGGGTCTGGCGGAGGCGGCCGGCTTGAAGCCGGTGATTGTGGATGTGGAATCGTATGCATCGCGGCTCGCCACCAATCGCCTGATTGAAAACCTGCCCGACAAGGGCGAGGGCAGCATTGTTGCACTGTTCGAAGTCGGAGCGTTGACCACGAGCATGCAGGTGATCCGCAACAATGAGGTCTTGTACGACCGCGATCAGGCGTTTGGCGGCGCCCAGCTGACGCAATTGATAGTTCGTCAATACGGATTTTCACTGGAGGAAGCTGAGAACAAGAAGCGAAGTGGCGAACTGCCAGAGGACTACGAGAGCAGTGTATTGAGACCGTTTATTGAAAGCATGGTGCATGAAATTGGGCGCGCGCTGCAGTTTTTCTTTACCAGCACGCCGCATAACAAGGTCGATTGCATCATGCTGGCTGGCGGCTCCGCGGCCCTGCCGGGTTTGACCGCAGCGGTGACGGAACACACCACTTTTCCGTGCAGCCTCGTCAACCCGTTCGAAGGCATGGAAATTGGACCGGATGTTCGTTTGAAGAAGATGACACGCGAAGCGCCGTCCTACCTTACTTCGTGCGGATTGGCGTTGCGGAGGTTTCTGCAGTGATCCTGATCAATCTGCTGCCACACCGTGAGGCGGCACGCAAACGACGACTGGATCTGTTCAATGTGAGTTTGGGCGGGGCGGCCTTGGCTGGCGGTTTGCTCGCCGGCATTATCTTTCTTTGGTACCAAACCCAGATATCAGGGCAGCAGGGCAAGAACCAGGTCCTGCAGGCTGAGATCAAGCGTTTTGATGCGCAGATCAAGGACATTGCTAGCCTCGAGGAGGAAATTACTGCTTTGCGGGCGCGCCAGCAGGCGGTGGAAGACCTGCAGGCGGACCGCAATTTGCCGGTTCATTTGTTGACTGAGCTGGTCAGGCAACTTCCTGACGGCGTTTACATTGCCACCTTGCGCCAGGAAAATCAGAATGTCACTCTGCAGGGCGTTGCACAGTCGCAAGAACGGGTATCTGAGTTGTTGCGAAATTTCAGCAGCAACACGCCCTGGTTCTCCAAACCGGATCTGGTTGAGATTGTGGCCGGTACTGTGGCCCTGACGCCCAGGGATCAGCGTCGGGTCGCAAATTTCACCATTCGTGTTCGCCTGACCCGGGCCGGCGAGGCCGAGAAGGCGCGGCTCGCGGCAAGCGCCACGGCGCCGCTGGTTGCTGTTTCAGCTCCTGTAAAGAAGTAGGAGCACGACAACATGGCCGGCAAACTTGCTTTGAACTTCGACTTTCGCGCGTTATCCAAGAAACTGGTGGCGCAATTCCAGGGGCTCGATCCCAAGGATCCGTCCAATTGGCCGGCGTTTCCCCGTTACGCCCTGTTTGCGGGTGTGGCCGTGGTGGTCGTGGTGGCGCTGTGGTTTCTGTGGCTGAACTCCTCTCAGCTGGAACTGGAGTCTGAGCAGGCCAAGGAAGTCACGCTGCGCGAGGAGTATAAAGTCAAACTGGGAAAAGCGGTCAATCTTGATGCCCTGAAAAAGCAGCGAGAACAGGTGCAGCAGTACGTTACGCAGTTGGAAAAGCAGTTGCCAAGCAAAGCCGAGATGGATGCGCTGCTTTCGGACATCAACCAGGCAGGCCTAGGGCGCAGCCTGCAGTTCGACCTGTTCCGACCCGGTCAGGTGCTCGTAAAGGATTATTACGCTGAGTTGCCGATCGCGGTGCGCGTCACCGGGCGCTATCACGACATCGGCGCTTTCGCTGCGGATATTGCCAATCTTTCGCGCATCGTGACGTTGAATAATCTGACCATTGTTCCCGGCAAGGAGGGGGCTTTGACGATGGACGCCACGGCCAAGACATTCAGGTACCTCGATGTTGACGAGGTTGCCATGCAGCGCAAGGCGGCAGCGTCGAAAGTTGCTGCGCCGAAAGCTGCTGCGCCCAAGGGGACGGGCAAATGAGGGCAGTGGACAAGATGGCGGTTCTGGCGGCGGCTTTGGTGTTGGCCGGTTGTGGAGCTTCAGGTGACGATGAATTGCGTCAATGGATGACAGAGCAAAAGAGCCAAACCCGACCCAAAGTCGCGCCTATTGCCGCCCCCAAGCAATTTGTGCCGGAAAGCTACGGCCAGGTCACCGCGATCGAGCCATTCAGCAACCAGAAGCTGACGCAGGCCCTGAAACGCGAGTCGATTCAGGCGGCGGCCAATGGCGCCTTGCTTGCGCCCGAACTGGCGCGACGTCGGGAGGCTTTGGAGTCGTTTCCGCTGGATACGATGACGCTTGTCGGAAGCATGACCAAAGCCGGCCAGCCGGTCGCGCTGGTCAAGGTCGAGAATTTGTTGTACCAGGTGCGGCCGGGCAACTATCTCGGACAAAACTACGGGCGCGTGACAAGGATCGCCGAGACTGAAATCACACTGCGTGAAATCGTGCAGGACGCCACAGGTGAATGGATTGAACGCGCTGCTACCCTGCAGTTGCAAGAGAGGTTGAAATGAGCAATCGGAATTTGATGAAGCGAATGTGGCGGCATGGGGGCCTGGCTGTAGCGTTCATGCTGGTCGCATTCATGGCCCGGGCTCAGACCGCCATCGAAGCGGTGTCCGCATCGATCCAGGGCGGCGTCGAAGTGATCCGGATTGATTTGACACAGGCACTGGCGATTGTTCCGACCGGTTTTTCAATCCAGTCACCGGCCAGAATCGCGCTTGATTTTCCTGGCATCTCCAATGCAATGGGTCGTTCCACTGTCGAGCTTAATCAGGGTAATTTGAAGTCAGTGAATGTTGTGCAGGCAGGCGATCGGACGCGCGTCGTGCTGAACTTGAAGCAATCGACACCCTACAAGGCGCAGTTGCAGGGCAAATCGGTGCTTGTGGTCCTCGATGCGCTGGCCGGTACCGCACCCGTCGCCACAGTAGCTCCGGTTTTTGCAGAAAGCCGCAGTCGGGACACCTTGCCCCTGAAAGACCTTGATTTCCGTCGTGGCGATGAGGGTTCCGGTCGCATCGTTGTTGCCCTCTCCAACAACCAGGTTGGCGTCGATATACGTCAGCAGGGGCAAACGCTGGTGGTCGAGTTCATGAAGTCGACTTTGCCGGAGGGCATGCGCCGGCGCCTGGATGTGACTGATTTTGCGACCCCGGTGCAAACTGTGACGACCTTCCAGGTCGGGGACCGCGTCCGCATGGTGATTGAGCCCAAGGGCCAGTGGGTTCACAGCGCCTACCAGAGCGACGACCAGTTCGTCGTGGAGGTCAAACCGCTGAAGGTCGATGCATCCAAATTGACGCAGGGGCCGGGCTACAGTGGTCAGAAATTGTCGCTCAACTTCCAGAATATTGAGGTGCGATCACTGTTGCAGGTCATCGCCGACTTCACCAATTTCAATATTGTTACGTCCGACTCGGTGACAGGCGGAGTGACCCTGAGACTGCAGGACGTACCCTGGGATCAGGCGCTGGACATCATTTTGCAGGCCAAGGGGTTGGGCATGCGCAAGACCGACAACGTGATCTGGATAGCGCCGAAGGATGAGATCCTTGCCAAGGAAAAGCTGGAGCTGGAATCCAAAGTGGCGGTGCTCAACCTCGAGCCTGTGCGCACCCAGTCGTTTCAGATGAATTACGCCAAGGCAGAGGATATCGCCAAGCAATTGACCGGAGCCGGAGGTGGCGAGAAGAGCACGGGGCGAACCCTCAGCTCGCGTGGCAGTGCGACGGCCGATGCGCGGACCAACCAGCTCTTTGTGACCGACGTGCCGTCCCGCCTGGAGCAGGTCCTGCAACTGTTGCAGAAACTCGATGTGGCGGTGCGACAGGTGATGATCGAGGTCCGGATTGTCGAGGCCACCGAGGACTTTGGAAAGTCACTGGGCGTGAAGTTTGGCGCGGCTGATTTGCGAGCCCAGCAGGGCGGCGATGGTGGCTACCAGATTGGATCGGGCAACAATCGAATTGCCTTCGGCACCAATTACGCCAACGTGGTGAGCAGCACGGGCGCCAGTGCCAATCCAGTCGATACCAGCAGTCACTTTGTGAACATGCCGGCCAGTGGCATGGGGTTCGGGAATCCGGCCACCTTTGCCGTGTCCATTTTCAGTGCCGCGGCCAACCGGTTCCTGAATCTTGAAATTTCCGCGTTGGAAGCGGACAGCAAGGGCCGCGTTGTATCGAGTCCCCGGGTTGTCACGGCAGATGGCAAACAGGCCTCCATCACGCAGGGCGAGCAAATTCCCTATCAATCCTGCACGGCGGGGGGCACGGGCTCTTCCACCTGCAATACCGAGTTCAAGCCGGCCGACCTCAAATTGGTGACGACGCCGCGCATCACGCCCGAGGGCACGATCATCATGGACCTCGACGTCAGCAAGGATTCGCGGGGAGTCGACACCGCCAACGGACCGGCGATCAACAAGAAAAATGTGGTCACGCAAGTCCTTGTGGACAATGGCGGAACGGTATTGATTGGCGGAATTTTTGAACTGATCGAATCCAGTGCCGAGAACAAGGTGCCCTGGTTCGGTGATTTGCCTGGGCTGGGGAATTTGTTCAAGAACAAGACCCGAGCCCAGTCCAAGAGGGAACTCCTGGTGTTTGTGACACCCAGAATCATTACGGAAAAGGTTGGCACCCGTTGATTCGAAAATGAATCACAGGAAGATGAATATGAATCAAATTAGATGGGTATTTGCTTTTCTTGCGCTGTTCGTACTCTCTGCCTGTGGTGGTGGTGGCGGCAGTCCAGGCACAAGTTTGGCAGGGACTACCGAGAAGACGGCGCTGTTCACTTCGGCACCTGCTTCGCTGACCTTGTCAAGTGGCGCGACGAGTGAGGCGTATACGATCAGCGGGGGGGTGGCTCCGTACGTTGCCAGCCCGGACACTCCTTCCCTGATCAGCGTGTCCTTGAGCGGATCCACGTTCACCATTTCAACGGTGGCGGGAAAGAGCGGAAGCGGCTCGATTGTCGTCACCGATTCCTCGGGAGCGAAGATCACGCTAACGGTTACGGTGCCTTCGCCTGCAACCTTGTTCAGCACCGCGCCTGCAGCCCTCCAAATACTGGGTGGCACCACCAACTTCTATACCGTTTTTGGAGGGGTTGCGCCCTACGTTGTGAATGGCAGTGGCCCAATTGCCAAGGCAGTACTCAGTGGAGACAGTCTGGCAATTTCGGGGTTAACGCCGGGTCACCAGACAGTGGCCGTAAGTGATGCAAAAGGCACTGTGATCAGTATTGATGTTACGGTGAATCAGGGCATGTACACGGATGCGCCCGCCAACCTGATCGTTGCCAGCGGCACCGGAAATACCTACTCGGTTTTTGGAGGGGTCTTCTTCAGTGCATCGTCACCCTACCGAATCAACAACAGCAACCCCATCGTGGCCAATGCGACCATTGCCGGCTCGACGCTGTCGGTCAGCGGGCTTTCAAGCGGATCGGCGACGCTGGTGATCAGCGACTCCGTCGGCGCAACTATCCTCATTGCCGTGACAGTCCCGCTCCCCGGAGCCATCTTGACAACCGCGCCCTCCAACCTTTCACTGGCCACCGGAACCAGTGGCAATTATTCAATTTCCGGAGGTGTTGGACCGTACACCGCAACGAGCGCGAACCCTTCACTCGTGAGTGTGTCGGTGACAGGGTCATCGCTGCTGATTGGGGCCGTTGCTGACACGGTGGGTGGTACCGCCAACGTGATCGTGTCAGACTCCAAAGGTACTCCGCCCGTGACCATTGCGGTGACCACGGCGTCCGTCCAATTCTTCACTACCGCGCCAGCGCAACTGGCCATTGCCGCTGGCGACTCAAAGATTTTTGCCGTGTTTGGCGGGTCTGCGCCCTACTCGGTGGTGAATACTCACCCTGCTGTGGTCACGGGTGTCATTTCAGGCTCCCGGTTGGCGATAACCGGCGCTGTAGCCGGGGCTGGCAGTATTATTCTGAACGATGCCAAAGGGGCTTCTGTGTCCATCGCCGTGGTTGTCAGTGCACCCGGCCCACTTTATCTCAGCGCGCCAGGCGGGACGGTGACGCTTGCCTCAGGCAGTTCAGTCACCTATGACATCATCGGTGGCGTGCCGCCTTACCTGGCGGGCAGCAATGGGCTGACGATTGCCAAGGGCACGATCGTCAATGCGAACCAGATCAGGGTCGAAGGCCTGGCGGCAGGAAGCGCGCGCTTGGCGGTGACCGACTCGGCGGGAACCCAGGTGTCCTTTGATGTCAAGGTGCCTGGGGCATCACAGATGTTCACGACCGCGCCCACCTCAGGGGTCTATCTGGCGAGCGCAGAGCAGGTTTCCTACGCCGTTTATGGCGGACTGCAGCCTTACTCGGTCACCGGCAGCAATGAGAGCGTCGTTCATGCCATCCTGTCGCAAGGCGTGGGGTCTGCTGCGCTGGTTCTCCAGGCTGTGTCCGGAGGCACAGCAAACGTCCTTGTGACCGACGCCGCAGGATTGAGTATCAACATTCCAGTAACCATTGGGTCAATCAACAAATTCTTTGTGACGGCTCCTGACCAACTGGCCATGGGGGCGGGCACCTCGGCCGGGTATCAGATCAGCGGCGGAACCAGGCCGTACACCGTCAGCAGTTCGGATACCCGGGTTGCCAATGGATCGGTCGTGTTCTCGAATGCCACAAGCTCCGCATTGCAGATCAATGCTTTGACCGTTGGCACCGCCATTCTGATGGTTTCAGACGCCTCTGGGGCCCGCACCCCCATCACGGTGGTCGTCGACGGCACCGGTGGCACGGGTGCTACCGCCGCTGCGACCATCGACATTCTGGCGTCTGGCAACTCGCTGAATTCGACGCCCGGCTCTTCGATCAGTTTTCTGGTTTCGGTGAAAGATTTACTGAACACAACCTTGCCGAAGCAAACGGTCGCCTTCTCGGCCAGTTCCGGCACCTTGTCAGGTGCCAATCCGTCCCCTGTTACGGGCGCTGCAGGTACGATTGCGACCGTCACTCTCTCGCCTGGTGCTGATGCCTCCAATCGCAATATCACGGTGACGGCAGTCACGGGTAGTATCTCCAGATCGATTGTGATTCCGGTCGTTGGCACGACACTGGCGGTCAGCGGCCCGGGGGCGGCCTTGGTTGGCAGTGGGGCGCAAAACTTCACGCTCAAGGCGGCCGATTCCAGTGGCAAGCCCGTCGTGGGCGCCTCGTTGGTCATTACTTCAGCCCTTGGAAATGGAATCAGCCCGCAAACGGTAGTCACTGACAGTTCAGGTGCCGGAACTGTGGCGTTTACGGCGGCCAACGTCGGAACTGATACGTTGATGGTGACCGGGTTGGGCACCAGCGGCACCGCCAGTGTGATTGTCAGTAATGTTGATTTCAGTTTCATAGCGCCCGCCGCAGCAGCACTCTTGCCTGTCAGCGCAGCAAACCCGGTGACTGTCCGTTACCGCGTCGCTGGTATTGGTGTCGCGGGACAAACGGTCACCTTCAGTTCAACTCGTGGGAACTTGTCGGCGACGACCGCTGTCACCGACATCAACGGTGACGCGACCGTGAATGTTTCATCGACGACCGCTGGCCCCGTCACCGTGTCTGCCCAACTTGGCACGGCTCGTTCCAGCCTGACCGCCGCCTTTGTCGCAACGGTGCCAGCCACATTGGTGCTCCAGGCTAATCCCGCCGCGGTGCTTCCGAACACTGCTGGGAGTACGACCAACCAGAGTGCGCTGACCGCCGTCGTGCGGGATGCTGTCGGCAATCCGGTTCAAGGAGTGGCTGTTAATTTTTCAGCGATCACTGACGGCAGCAACGGAAGCATTTCTCCTGGTTCGGCCACTACCGACAGCAACGGCATGGCGACGGCGCAGTTTATTCCAGGCCCCTTGTCGACGGCAGCCAATGGTGTGCAGATCAAGGCCACCGTACAGTTGAGTCCTTTGATTACCAGCGCGGCTGCACTGACCGTGAATGGTTCGGCGCTCTTTATTTCCATCGCCCGCAGCGGTACTTTGACCGCCTTTGACTCGACAACGTACCAGAAGGACTTCTCCGTCTACGTCACCGATGCCACTGGCGCGCCGGCTGGCAATCGCGCCGTAACGCTTGCGGTGGATCCAATTGCCTATGGCAAAGGAAGTCTGGGAATTGGCTTGTGCGGAGCGGTCGCCTGCTGGACATATGTAGCGGGATCTCCAACACTCTGCATCAATGAAGACACCAATCGAAATGGAGTTTTCGATGCAGGTGATAACGACGTGAATGGCGATGGGCGTCTGCAGCCGGGAATCCCCGCCGTGATTACATCCTCAGTGACAACCGATGTCCTGGGATTTGCCACCTTTACATTGCGTTATGGCAAGAACTACGCGTTGTGGGTCAGCACCCAGATTACAGCCAAGTCCTTGGTGGGTGGCACGGAGTCCAGACAGGTGCACGCTTACGATCTTGAAATGACGAGTCTAGACGCTTTTGATGCAGGGCCGCCCGCCAATCAGGTCAGCCCGTTTGGTGTCGCCAATGTATGTACCAACCCGGGTTGATGCGCAGGTTTTAGGCGGCACCTGGGTCGGTGGACGGGCGGGTAGGACAGCGAACGCAAGATGCTCTGCGCCCTGATAGGCCTGCCGGGCTCCGGCAAATCCACGGTCGGGCGTCAACTCTCGCGCCGACTGCAACTCCCTTTTTTCGATTCCGATCAAGTGATAGAGCAGCAGATTGGCTGCTCTATCCGTGAGTATTTCGAGCGCGAGGGGGAGGACAAATTCCGTGATGTCGAGGAGTCGGTGATAGGCCAGCTAACGCAAAGGCAGAGCGGCGTGTTGTCCACGGGCGGCGGGGTGGTATTGCGCGCCGGCAACCGGCAGCACCTGCGCCAACGCTGTCAGGTGGTCTACCTGAATTCAAGACCGGACGAATTGTTTCGGCGTCTGCGTCATGACGCAAACCGGCCTTTGCTGCAGGTGGCAGACCCCTTGAACCGCTTGCGTGACTTGCACGCCCTGCGCGATCCGCTGTATCGTGAGACGGCGCGCTTTAGCATTGAAACTGGCCGCCCATCGGTTGCCGCCTTGGTCAACATGATTGTGAAGCAGTTCGAACTGACGGGGTTGTTGGCGCGCCCGGATGTCTCGCAATGAACATGTATGGGTCGCGGCAAGACTAAAATTGCGCCACCAAGTGTCGACCAATGGCGTCGTCCTTCTGAAGTTTCCGGGAGTGATCATGAAAAGAGATCGGCTGCAGGGTTCCAACGGCATGCGATGGATGGCGGGGCTCGGGGCGGTGGGTCTGTTGAGCGTCGCTGCCTACCTTCGTGTGTTTCCAGCGTACCAGGATTACCGGGTGCAGGGCAAGGTGGCAGAGGTGTTTGTGTCGGTTGATGCCTGCCGTGCAGAGGTGAGCCAAGCCATGCGAGTTACCACGGCCCCAATGCTCTCGACTTCATTGTTTGTCTGCGATGGGGGCGCGTCCTCGGGAGTCAAAATTTCCAGATATTTGAAATCCATCGCTGTCCGTTCCGCGGGCGCGATTACCGTGACACTGGACTACCGATCCTTGTCCGAATTGACACAGAGTACCAACACTCTGACCCTCGTTCCCCTGGCGGATGCGAGCACGGCCCTTGGATCCACGGATGTCCACAAAGCCATCGTTGCCTGGCGTTGCGGCGACCCAAAAGACGGTACCACGGTTCCGAACAGGTATTTGCCTGCGGACTGCCGCGGATGAGGCACAGCCAAGACCAGAGCGACCAGAACGAATGAATACAACGGCACAAAGTCAGGCCGATTCGTCGCGTGTTGACATTGCACTGGGGGACCGCAGCTACCCCATCATGATCGGCTCAGGTCTGCTTGGCAGCACGGAAGCGTTCGCTGGCCTGCCCAAGGCAAGCAGCGCTGTCATTGTCAGCAATACGACCGTCGCTCCGATCTATGCGGAGCGACTGACAGTTGCCTTGGGCGGCCAATTCCGAGCAACACATCTGGTGACACTGCCTGACGGCGAGGAGTTCAAGACCTGGCAGAACCTGAACCTGATCTTCGATGCCTTGCTGGCCAATGGCTGTGATCGGAAAACGGTGCTCTTTGCCCTCGGTGGCGGCGTGGTCGGCGACATGACAGGCTTCGCTGCGGCCAGCTATATGCGGGGCGTGCCTTTTGTCCAGATTCCCACCACCCTGCTGGCACAAGTTGATTCATCGGTCGGGGGCAAGACCGGCATCAATCATCCCCTGGGCAAGAACATGATTGGCGCGTTTTATCAGCCGCTCAAGGTCGTGTGCGACCTTGACACGCTCAAGACACTGCCGTCGCGTGAACTCAGCGCCGGGTTGGCCGAGGTGATCAAGTATGGGCCGATTGCCGATGGGAACTTCTTCGACTGGATTGAAATGAATGCCGAGGCCTTGTTGTCGCGTGACCCGACCGCTTTGGCGCACGCGGTCAAGCGCAGTTGTGAAATCAAGGCGGCGGTCGTGGCGCAGGACGAGCGCGAGTCTGGCCTGCGCGCCATCCTGAATTTTGGTCACACCTTTGGCCATGCGATCGAGGCTGGCCTGGGTTATGGCAAGTGGCTGCACGGCGAAGCCGTCGGCTGCGGTATGGTGATGGCGGGGTGCCTGTCGCAGCGACTCGGACTGGTGGACGCGGCCACGGTGCACCGTTTGAAGGCGCTGATTCAAAAAGCGGGACTACCGGTAACCGGACCGATCCTGGCGCAGCCTGACAACGCCGGGCGCTACCTTGAACTGATGCGCTTGGACAAGAAGACGCTCGGCGGTGACATCCGCTTCGTTGTTATCGATGGGCCGCAGCGCGCGAGTTTGCGTGGGGCGCCGGACGCGCTGGTGCGCGAGGTGATTGATGCTTGCTGCCTACGCCAGTGATCCGACCAAGTCGCGCGGTCGCCGCTTCTCCCAGGCGCCAGCGACAACGCGCACCGAGTACCAGCGTGATCGCGACCGGATTGTCCACAGCAGCGCTTTCCGACGCCTGGTCTACAAAACCCAGGTCTTCTTGAATCACGAGGGTGATCTGTTTCGCACGCGCCTGACGCATTCGCTGGAGGTGGCGCAACTTGGGCGCTCGATCGCCCGCTCACTGGGGCTCAATGAGGATTTGGTCGAGGCCATCGCTCTGGCTCATGATCTGGGGCATACGCCGTTTGGTCACGCAGGGCAGGACGCGCTCAATGAATGCATGCTTCCCTTTGGGGGCTTCGAGCACAACCTGCAGAGTCTGCGTGTGGTCGACGAACTGGAGGAACGCTACCCGACGTTCAACGGCCTTAACCTCACTTTCGAGACGCGGGAAGGCATTCTCAAGCACTGCTCCCGAGCCAATGCCCAGGCGCTTGAACGAAGCGAGCCTGATGGCGTCGCAAGCCGCTTTTTGAGTCACGGCCAGCCGAGTCTGGAAGCGCAGTTGTGCAATCTGGCAGATGAAATGGCCTACAACGCGCATGATATCGACGACGGCGTGCGCTCAGGGCTGATTACGCTAGAGCATCTGCAGGGGGTCGGGCTGTTTGCGGATTTCAGGCGTGAGGCCCTTGCGGAGCATCCTCATTTGCTCGCGCCACCCTTGGGTCGGCGCCTGCTCTATGAGGTCATTCGCCGCATGCTGGGTGCGCAGGTCCAGGATGTGATCGAGGCGACTGGTCTCGCATTGCGAAAAGCCGCGCCGCAGAGCGTCGATGAGGTTCGACGGATGCCGCCTCTATTGCAGTTTGGAGAGAGTATGCAGCGCAAGTCACAGGCGCTCAAGAACTTTCTCTTGCACCGGTTGTATCGTCACCCCAGGGTGCTGCAAACCACGGGGCAGGCCAAAGCGGTGGTGCGCTCGCTGTTCAACGCCTATCTGGCGCACCCGCGGGAGATGCAGGGCGGCGTTCCGGAGCGCTCCAAAGACGCGCCGGGCGTGCTGGAGGTGCCAGCCAGTCCGGAGCGCTGCGTGGCAGACTACATTGCCGGCATGACCGACCGCTTCGCGACGCGCGAGCACGAGCGTCTGTTGGGCCTGAAACTTCTTGTCGGTGCTCCGGTGCGCTTTGCTTGAAGCAGTCCGCAATATGAGCACACGAACGCGGTCCGCCAAAGCAACCCTGGCGGCATCGGCCTCCGACCAACTCGCATCTGAACTCCGGCCGGGGCAGTCTGTCGAATTGCTCAAGGAATTGCACATCCTGACGCGTGACGGCAAACTGAACCAGGACTCGCGCCGCAAACTCAAGCAGGTCTATCACCTTTACCAGTTCATTGAAAAACTGCTGCTGGAACTACCAACCGGTGATGGCGGCATCACACTGGCTGACCATGGCGCCGGCAAATCGTACCTGGGCTTCATACTTTATGACCTATTTTTCAAGGCGCGGGCCTCAGGTCATATCTTCGGTGTGGAGACGCGAGCCGAATTGGTTGAGAAATCGCGCTCGCTGGCGACCCGGTTGGGTTTTGCGCGCATGACGTTCCTGAACCTGAGCGTTGCCGAGTCAGTCGAGTCAATGCGACTGCCCGATCAAATCGACATCGTGACGGCCTTGCACGCATGTGATACTGCGACCGATGACGCCATCGCCTTCGGTCTGCGAAAGCGCGCTCGCTTCATGGTGCTGGTGCCCTGCTGCCAGGCCGAAGTGGCACGCTTCCTGAATCAGCACAAGGCCCTCTCCCTGTCGCGCACTCCGCTGGCGGAATTGTGGCGGCACCCCCTGCATACGCGTGAGATCGGCAGTCAACTCACCAATGTGCTGCGCTGTCTGTATCTGGAGGCTTGCGGTTACCAAGTGGCGGTCACCGAATTGGTCGGCTGGGAGCACAGCATGAAGAATGAACTCATCATTGCGCGTTTTACTGGCAAGAAGAAGCGCAACGCCGCCGAACGTCTGCGCGCCCTGCTTGAGGAATTCGGTTTGCTCAGCCTGTTGGGTACTCGCTTTGTATTGCCAGCCGATGAATAATCGGGGTCAGAATCCAATTGCCCATCATGGCCCGGCTACCCCGACTCACTCTGCCCCATTACCCGCATCACGTCATTCAGCGAGGCAACAACCGCCAGGCCATTTTCGCCTCCAATGCGGATTACCTGACCCTGCTTGATTTGTTGAGCCAGAGCGCCAGCAAGTTTGAGGTGGTGATTCATGCCTATGTATTGATGAGCAATCACTTTCACTTGCTGGCCACCCCAGGGTCAACCGATGGTTTGCCGCAATTGATGCAGGCTGTCGGTCGGAGTTATGTGCGTTACTTCAACGCCGCGCAACAGCGGACCGGGACCTTGTGGGAGGGGCGCTACAAATCGACCCTGATTCAGAGTGATCGTTATTTGCTTTCCTGCATGGCTTACATCGATCTGAACCCGGTCCGCGCCGGCTTGGTTGCGCAGGCAGGCGATTATCCGTGGTCGAGTTTTGGGCACTACGTGGGCCAGCGCCATGAAAAGTTAATCACCCCGCATGGCTTGGTCTGGGAACTTGGAAATACGCCCTTTGCCCGCGAAGTTGCTTACGCCGAGATGGTACAGGCTGGCATTAGCGCGGGGCAGCAGAAGGTCCTGACGGATTCTGTGATAAAGGGGTGGGCACTGGGCGATCCAGATTTTGTTGCAGATCTGCAAAAACGGACGGCGCGGCGAGTCGTCAAAGGGACCGCCGGGCGACCGGTCTCCTCGAAAATATCACCGTAGGCGACAATCTGCCGTTTTGGGAAGTTCTTGGGAACTTTTCGAATTGATATGTCCCCAATTAAGTATGGATAAACATATTTGACTATTAATTGGACTCTGACCCCAATTAATTTGTTTGATGCAGTTGTTGCGTTGCAGTATGCTTGCCGGTTCTGATATTTTTAGGAGCGGGCCATGACGAAGGCTGCCGAGATTTTGCATCTCCAGGAACACGGTTTGTATTCTTCCGAGAGTGAGCACGATGCCTGCGGTGTTGGCTTTGTTGCGCACGTCAAGGGCAACAAGTCGCATGACATCGTGAAGAACGCGCTCAAGATTCTGGA
>CAIMBE010000075.1 GCA_903839085.1 uncultured beta proteobacterium
AACAGGCTCTCGATCAAGTCAACCGCCAGCTCCGCCGTCTGGTTGCGAACATCGAACGCGGGGTTCAGTTCGACCACGTCGAGGGAAGCCAGATGGCCGGTGTCGGCGATCATTTCCATGCACAGCTGGGCCTCGCGGTAGGTCGGGCCGCCGCGCACCGTGGTGCCAACGCCGGGCGCAATATCTGGATCCAGAAAGTCCACATCCAGACTGACATGCAGGTGCGTGTTGCCATCGACCAGCGCGAGCGCGAGCTCCATCGCGCTGCGCATGCCCATCTCATCGATGTAGCGCATGTCGAAGACCTCGATGCCGACGTCATGCACCAGACGTTTCTCACCGGCGTCGACGCTGCGGATGCCAATCTGGCGGATCTCCTTCGGTCGCAAAGCCGGCACCCGGCCGCCAATCTCGACCAGTTCCTGCGGTCCGTGGCCGAGCAGACAGGCCACCGGCATGCCGTGCAGGTTGCCGCTGGGCGTCAGCGTCGCGGTATTGAAGTCGGCGTGGGCGTCGAACCATAGCACGCGCAGCTTTCTGTCCCGCTCGCGGCAGTGACGCGCCACGGCGCTGATGGAGCCGATCGCCAGGCTGTGGTCGCCGCCGAGCATGATCGGCAGGCGCCCGGCCTGGAGTTCGGCGTAGACGGCGTCATGCAGCAAGCGGTTCCATTGCGCCACCTGATCCAGGTGACGAAAGCCGTTGACCGCCTCCTGCCAGGGATTGGCCGGGCCGACCAGGTTGCCACAGTCCCTGACGCTCAGGCCGGTGCGCGCAATGGCCTGGGCCAGACCGGCAACTCGCAACGCTTCGGGTCCCATGCGGGCACCCAGCGTGCCGGCCCCAACATCGGTGGGAGCACCAATCAGGCTGACTAGTTTTGGATTGTTGACGGCCACGGTGCCTACTATAGCTGAGGCCTTCGGCGCAGATTCATGCCATCAAGCCGCCCTCGACCTCCCGCCAAAGATCGCCGTCCCGACCCGCACCATGGTGCTGCCCGACTGAATGGCGGCTTCCAGATCGGCGCTCATGCCCATCGACAGGGTGTCGAGCGCCAGGCCGGCCGCCTTCAATTGGTCAAACACGGCCCTGACCTTGGCAAACACGGCGCAGGCGGCGGCGAAATCGGGCGCCGGCTCCGGGATGCTCATGACGCCGCGCAGGCGAATGCGCGGCAGGCCCGCCACCTGTTGCGCCAACGCCAGGGCCTCCTGTGGCGCCAGCCCCGACTTGGTGGCGCCGGCATCGGCATTGACCTGAATGCAGACCTGCAAGGCAGGCAGGTGGGCGGGCCGCTGTTCGCTCAGGCGCTGCGCAATCTTGAAGCGGTCCACGGTGTGAACCCAGTCAAAATGCTCGGCCACCAGTCGCGTCTTGTTGCTCTGGACCGGACCGATGCAGTGCCACTGCAGGTTCAGGTGGCGCAGCGCGCTGATCTTTTGCACGGCCTCCTGGATGTAGTTCTCGCCAAACGCCATCTGTCCGGCAGCGCAGGCCTGCACCACGGCGTCGGCGTCAAAGGTCTTGGAAACGGCCAGCAAAGCCACTTCGCTTCGGTCACGACCGGCGGCGCGGCAGGCGTCCGACACGCGGGCGCGGACGATTTGTAAATTTTTCTCAATCATGGTCATAATTGGTCCAAGCGTAACAAACGACAGGGGGATTTCATGGACATTACCCAATTACTGGCCTTCAGCGTCAAGAACAAAGCCTCCGATTTGCATCTTTCAGCCGGGCTGCCGCCGATGATTCGCGTGCACGGCGATGTGCGGCGCATCAATGTGGAGGCGCTGGACCACAAGGCGGTGCACGCCATGGTGTACGACATCATGAACGACACCCAGCGCAAGAGCTTTGAGGAGTTCCTGGAGATCGATTTTTCATTCGAGATCGACGGGCTGGCGCGCTTTCGGGTCAACGCCTTCAACCAGCAACGCGGCGCCGGTGCCGTGTTCCGGACGATTCCGAGCAAGATTCTGACACTGGAGCAGTTGAACGCGCCCAAGATTTTTGGCGATCTGGCGCTCAAGCCGCGCGGCATGGTGCTGGTCACCGGCCCCACCGGCTCCGGCAAATCGACGACGCTGGCGGCGATGGTGAATTATCTCAACGAGACCGAGTTCGGCCACATTCTGACCGTCGAGGACCCGATCGAGTTTGTCCACGAGTCCAAGAAATGCCTGATCAACCAGCGCGAGGTTGGCCCCCACACGCTGAGCTTTGCGGCGGCCCTGCGCTCGGCGCTGCGGGAGGACCCGGACGCCATTCTGGTCGGCGAAATGCGGGATCTGGAAACCATCCGTCTGGCCATGACCGCGGCCGAAACCGGGCACCTGGTTTTTGGCACGCTGCACACTTCGAGCGCGGCCAAGACGATCGACCGGATCATTGACGTGTTTCCGGCCGAGGAGAAGGAAATGGTGCGGGCCATGTTGTCCGAGTCTTTGCAGGCGGTGATCTCGCAGACCCTGTGCAAGACCAAGGACGGCCAGGGTCGTGTCGCGGCGCACGAAATCATGCTCGGCACCAGCGCCATCCGCAACCTGATCCGCGAGGCCAAGGTGGCGCAGATGTATTCTTCGATCCAGACCGGCAACAGCGTAGGCATGCAGACACTCGATCAAAACCTGACCGATCTGGTGCGCCGCAACATCATCAGCCCGGCCGAAGCGCGCTCGAAGGCAAAGATTCCCGATAATTTCCCGGGCTGACCAATGACAGGCTTTGGAGCACACCATGACAGGAGTCCTTGAATTCCTCCGCCAGCACGGACAGGCCGAGGCCGAAGGGGTGCAACGTCCATCGACGCTTTTTAGCGGGCACCTGGAGGGCGCCGGCCCCAATCCGACGGTTGCGTGGGAAGCGCGCGCGCTCGAAGTCGATGCCGGCAAGATGAGTGCGGCACGCGGGATCCGATTGCTGCAGGCACTCTGGGCCAAGGACAAGCATATGTCCAAGCTGGACCCGGACTCGGTGCAGCGCATGGAGCCCTTCCTTGATTACGCGACCGTGCTTGCCAACCGCGACCTGATCCGCCAGGACGAGCGCGGGGACTTCATGCTGGTGCTGCTGAGCGGCGGCATTGCGGTGGACCGGTTGCAGCCCTGGGGCGAACGCTTGCGCCTGGCCGAGGCGGTGCCGGGCGATATCCTGGGCGAGATGTCGCTGTTTGACGGCGGCGAGCGCTTTTCCGCCTGCACCACGCTCACCGACTGCGAGGTCGCGGCCCTCAGCGCCGCCGCGATGGATCGAATGCTGAGCGCCGAGCCGACACTGACCGCCGGCATTGTGACGATGCTGACACGCAGGCTGTCGCTGCGGCTGCGCGTGGTCAGCGCCCGACTCAGCGCGGCAAAATAATTCCCGGGAGGACTGCACATCATGGAACGCGATCAAGCCACCAAGTTCGTCAACGATTTGCTCACGCTGATGGTCAGCCGCGGCGGCAGCGACCTGTTCGTGACGGCCGAGTTTCCGCCTGCCATGAAAGTGGACGGCAAAGTCACCAAGGTCTCACCGCAGCCGCTCAATGCGGCCCACACCATGGCCCTGGCGCGTTCGATCATGAACGACAAGCAGGTGGCCGAGTTCGAGCGCACCAAAGAATGCAATTTTGCGATCTCGCCACCCGGCATCGGACGCTTTCGCGTCAACGCCTTCATCCAGCAGAGCAAGGTCGGCATGGTGCTGCGCGTCATTCCGATGACGGTGCCGACGATCGACGGCCTGGGAGTGCCCCAGGTCCTCAAGGAAGTGGCCACCACCAAGCGCGGCCTGTGCATTCTGGTCGGCGCCACGGGCTCTGGCAAGTCAACCACCATGGCGGCCATGGTCGACTGGCGCAATGAAAACTCTTTCGGCCACATCATCACAATCGAAGATCCGATCGAATTTGTGCATCCGCACAAGAACTGCGTCGTGACGCAGCGTGAGGTCGGCATCGACACCGACAGCTGGGGTGTTGCGCTCAAAAACACCCTGCGCCAGGCGCCTGACGTGATCCTGATGGGAGAAATCCGGGACCGCGAGACGATGGAACACGCTGTCTCCTTTGCCGAGACCGGACATTTGTGCCTGGCCACGCTGCATGCCAACAATGCCAATCAGGCGCTGGACCGCGTCATCAATTTCTTCCCCGAAGAGCGCCGGGCGCAGCTGCTGATGGACCTCTCGCTCAACCTGCGGGCCATGGTGTCGCAACGCCTGGTGCCGCGCATGGACGGCCGCGGCCGGGCGGCGGTGGTCGAGATCATGCTCAACACACCCTTGATTTCCGACCTGATCTTCAAGGGCGAGGTCACCGAGATCAAGGAGATCATGAAGAAGAGCCGCAACCTGGGCATGCAAACCTTCGACCAGGCCCTCTTCGATGCCTACGAAGCGAAGAAGATCACCTACGAGGATGCACTGCGCAATGCGGATTCGCTCAATGACCTGCGGCTGCAAATCAAGCTCAACAGCCAGCACAGCGCCGGCCAGGACCTCAGCAGCGGCACCGAAAACTTGGCCATCGTATGAACGCAATCAACGTCAAGACCTACCCCGACACGCTGGCGCACCAGGTCGCCTTTTTAGGCCTGGGCGTGATGGGCTACCCGATGGCCGGCCACCTGGCCCGCGCCGGTCACCAGGTCACGGTCTACAACCGCAGCCCGGCCAAGTCCAGCGCCTGGTGCGCCGAATTTACCGACCGCGAGAACAAGCAGCAGAGGCTGGGGCAGGCGCCGACGCCCAAGCTCGCTTCGCAGCAGGCCGACATCGTCTTTTGCTGCGTTGGCAATGACGACGATTTGCGCAGCGTGACATTGGGTGCCGACGGCGCCTTCGCCGGCATGAAGCCGGGCGCGGTCTTTGTCGACCACACCACGGCGTCGGCCAGCGTGGCGCGCGAGTTGTCCGGCACGGCGGACCGGCTCGGCCTGCACTTCGTCGATGCCCCGGTTTCGGGCGGCCAGGCCGGCGCGCAAAACGGCATGCTGACGGTGATGTGCGGCGGCGAGCAGGCGGCTTTCGAGCGGGCGCAGCCGGTCGGGATGGCGTTTTCCCGCGCCTTCACGCTGCTCGGAGCCAGCGGTTCGGGCCAGTTGGCCAAGATGGTGAACCAGATCTGCATCGCCGGCCTGGTGCAGGGACTGAGCGAGGCGATCGCCTTTGGCCAGTACGCCGGGTTGGACATGCTGCAGGTGCTCGAAGTGATTGGCAAGGGCGCCGCGCAAAGCTGGCAGCTCGACAACCGCGGCAAGACCATGGTCGCTGACAGGTTTGATTTCGGCTTTGCCGTCGACTGGATGCGAAAGGATCTGGGCCTGGTGCTCGACGAGGCCAAGCGCAATGGCGCGCGCCTGCCGGTGACGGCGCTGGTGGACCAGTTTTACGCCGATGTGCAGCAGATGGGCGGACGCCGCTGGGACACCTCCAGCCTGATCAAGCGCCTGAAGTAAGCGATCGGGCCCGCGGCCTTGGATCGCCACGGCGATCCTTCCTCCAGTCAATGCGAGCGAAGCGCGGCAGTCCATGCATGGATCGCCGCAGGCCTTCGGCCTTCGCGATGACGAAAGTGGCGCCATGGCGAAGCTGTTCATGGAGAGCGCAGCGACGCAATCCGGGACTTCATGAAGCTGGCGCAGCGCGCCAGTGCGGCTATTTCTTGACTTCAGCCGGCGCCGGTTTGGACTGCAGGCGCTGCAGTTCTTCCTCGCTGATGATTTCCATCACGCGCACCACTTTTTTGACGCCGTCGATGCCGCGCACCAGTTCGGTGGCGCGACTCGCCTCGCGCTGCGTCACACGCCCCATCAAATAAGTGACGCCGCGCTCGGTCACGACCTTGAAGGCGTTGGCGAACAGGTCCTGCGCGTCCACCATGCTGGCCTTGACCTTGCCGGTGATCAGGGCGTCCGAGGAACGCTGGGACAGCGTGCTGTTCTCCATGACCTCGAGCTCATTGACGATGCCGCGCACATTTTCTACCTTGGAGAGCACCTGCTCGACCAGCTGCTTGTCCTGCGCTGCGGGCACTTCACCGGTCAAAAGCACTTGCCGGTTGTAGCTGGTGACATTGATGTGACCGCGCTCGCCCAGGCTGTCGCGCACGCGGCTGGCGCCGCGCAGCTCGATGCCTTCGTCCTCCACCTGGGTGCCCGAGGTGCGGCGGTCGGTCGCCATCAGGGTGCCCATCACGGCGCCACCGACAATGATCGGCGCGCAGGCGCCCAGAACAGCGCCCAGGCAGGCGCACAGCGTCAGCCTGGTCAATAATTTTCGGCTTGCAATTTTCATGGTTGAATTTCCTGGTCTCCAAGTAGCTGGGCATCGACCGCATCGCAGATGCAGTGCAGGGCCAGAATATGAACTTCCTGAATGCGCGCCGTGCGGTCGTGCGGCACACAGATATGCACATCGGTGTCGCGCAGGGCGTGGCTCATCTTGCCGCCCCCGCGCCCGCTCAACCCCACCACCACCATTTCGCGCTCATGCGCCGCCTCGATGGCAGCCAGCACATTGCCCGAGTTGCCGCTGGTCGAGATCGCAAGCAGCACGTCGCCGGGCTGCCCCAAAGCGCGCACCTGGCGCGAAAAGATGGAATTGAAATCGTAGTCGTTGGCGATCGCCGTCAGGATCGAACTGTCGGTGGTCAGCGCGATGGCCGCCAGTTCGGGCCGCTCGCGCTCATAGCGACCGACGAACTCGGCCGAAAAATGCTGGGCGTCGGCGGCCGAGCCGCCGTTGCCGCAGGCCAGCACCTTGCTGCCGCTGGTGACGCAGCTGAGCATCGCCTGCACGGCCGCGGCGATCGGTTTGCTCAGCACCTGCGCTGCCTGGTATTTGAGGTCGGCGCTGTCGATAAAGTGTTGTTGAATTCGTTGCTCAAGCATGTGCGGATGATACCCGTCCGCTGCTCGGGCCATGCTCACCAGGCCTGAAACGCCGCCTGCAGCCACTCGATGCCTGAGGGCTCGACCGATACCACGTCAAAGCGGCATGGCGGCGGCTCGCGCAGGCGCATCAGGTAGTGGCGCGCGGCAAAAATAATGCGCCGCTGCTTCAGGGCGCTCACGCTGGCGGCGGCGCCACCGTGGCTGGCGCTCTGGCGCCGGCGCACCTCGACAAACACGAGCGTGCCGTCGCTCGCGCGCATGATCAGGTCAATTTCTCCGCCGCCGCGCCCGGGAGTCCGATAATTGCGCTGCAGAAGGCGCAGGCCGCGCTCCTGCAGGTGCTCCAGCGCGGCGTCTTCCGCGGCGTCACCGAGTTGCTTGGTGCTTGCGGTCCCGACCTTGATTTGAGGAAAAGCCATTGACTCCTGCTTATGCTGCTTATGCCAGCGCGCTGCGCGCCGCCACCGAGGCGGCGGCTGGCCAGAATTATCCGCCCGGCGCGCTGTACGTGGTGGCCACACCGATCGGCAACCTGGCCGACATCACGCTGCGCGCGCTGCACGTGCTGCAAATTGTCGACGCCATCGCCTGCGAGGACACGCGCCATAGCCAGGCCTTGCTGCGCGCCTATGGCATCGACAAGACCGGTGCGCAACTGCTCGCCGTGCACCAGCACAACGAGGCGGGCGCGGCGCAAGCCGTGATTGAACGCCTGCGCCAGGGGCAGCGGGTCGCCTACGCCAGCGACGCCGGCACACCGGCCATCAGCGACCCCGGCGCGCGACTGGTGGCCGCGGTGCGCCTGGCCGGACTGCCGGTGATTCCCCTGCCCGGTGCCAGCAGCGTGACCACCGCACTCAGCATCGCGGGCATTGGCGGCGAGGGCGCGCAGGACGGCGCCTTCGTTTTCGCGGGTTTCCTGCCCAGCAAGGGCGGCGAACGGGCGGGCGCGATCGAAGCGCTGCGTCTGGAGGGCCGAAGCGTGGTCCTGCTCGAAGCACCGCATCGCATCGAGGCGCTGGCCGCAGCGCTGGCGGCTCTGGGACCGCGCGTGCTTACCGTCGGGCGCGAGTTGACCAAGCAGTTTGAAGAGATCGCCACCATCAGCGCGGCACACTTCCCGCACTGGCTGGCCGAAGATGCCAACCGACTGCGCGGCGAGTTCGTCGTCGTGCTGCACCCAGTGCCAAGCGGGAACCCGGACGCGCCTGACGACCGCGTCCTGAAGCTGCTGCTGGCAGAATTGCCCTTGAAGACCGCGGTCAAGCTCAGCGCTGAAATTACCGGCCAGGCACGCAACACCTTGTATGAGTTGGCACTCAATTTGAAAAAGGACTGAGGCCCTCTGGATTGCCACGTCGGCTACGCCTCCTCGCAATGACAAGCTCGCGGCGTCGCGAGCGCAAGGTGGCAGTCCTCCCACAAGCCGCGGCGTCGCGAGCGCAAGGTGGCAGTCCTCCCACAAGCCGCGGCGTCGGGAGCGCAAGGTGGCAGTCCTCGCACAAGCCGCGGCGTCGCGAGCGAAAAGTGGCGATCCATGCGCAAGGGACGTCATGGGGAACCGCAAGGCCGAGGCGTCATTGCGAGCGCAGCGCGGCAATCCATGTCTGCGGCCGATTCATCTCCTTATGCGGGCCACTTGTCGTACAGTCGCACCGGGACGCGCTCACCCCACAGCTCGATGGCT
>CAIMBE010000076.1 GCA_903839085.1 uncultured beta proteobacterium
CGCAGCGCGTAGCCAAAGGGCGAAAACAAGAGTCGGCGCAGCAGCAGCACGCCGGCTGCCACCAGAGCCAAGGTGAGGTAGTAGTAGCTGATCTTGCTCGACAGCCAGGGCGCCGGCCAGACCCCGGTCAGCCCGTTGCTGCCGCCGGTGAAGCTGTCCCATTGAAAGGTGATGGCCCAGGTGATCTGTGCAAAAGCCAGCGTCAGCATCGCCAGGTAAACACCTGACAGACGCACCGCAAACCAGCCAAAGATCAGCGCGCCCAGCGCCGCCACCAGGGGAGCCAGCAGCAGGGATGCTTCCATTGGCAAACCGGCGCTGCGCGCCAGCAGCGCGGCGCCATAGGCACCCAGACCGAAATAGGCAGCGTGCCCGAACGAGTGCATGCCTGCCGGCCCCATGATGAAGTGCAGGCTGGCCGTGAACAGGGCCGCCACCAGCAGATCGATCATCAGCACCGTGGTGTAGGGCGATGCGGCTGTCACGATCGGCAGCGCCGTCAGCGCCAGTCCCAGCACCCCGGCGGCGACCAGGTAGCTGCGGGAGGCGCCGCGCAGGGGTTCCTCCTGCATGCCGACGTAACGGCTCGGCGCCTGGGCCCGACCCATCAGGCCCCAGGGGCGCGCCACCAGCACCGTGGCCATCACCAGGAATTCCACCACCAGAGTGAGTTTTGAAAACGACAGGCTGATGCCGGCAATCTGGACCACGCCGAGCCAGATGCAGACCGCCTTGATTTCCGCGATCAGCAGTGCCGCCGCATAAGCGCCCGGGATCGACCCCATGCCGCCCACCACCACCACCACAAAGGCCGCACCGATGGTGTTGAGGTCCATTTCCAGATTGGCCGGTTCGCGTGCCAGTTGCAGGGCGCCACCAAGTCCGGCCAGCAGGGCGCCCAAGGAAAAGACGGCCGTGAAGAGCCAGGCCTGATTCACACCCAGGGCGCTGACCATGGCACGGTCCTGCGTCGCAGCGCGCACCAGCGTGCCCCAGCGCGTGCGTGTCAGCAGCAACCAGAGCAGGCCCAGCACCACCGGGCCGACCACGATCATGAACAGGTCGTAGGACGGGAACGCGCGTCCAAGAATCTGCACCGCGCCGCGCAGGCCCGGTGCCCGCGGACCGAGCAGTTCATCGGGCCCCCAGAACCAGAGCACGGCGTCCTTGATCACCAGCACCAGCGCAAACGTGGCCAGCAACTGGAACAGTTCCGGCGCCTTGTAGATGCGCCGCAGCAGCGTCATTTCAATCAGGGCACCCAGCACCCCGACCACCAGCGGCGCCAGCAGCACGCAAGGCCAGAAGCCGATCACGCCGCCCAAGCGTGCCACCAGGGTGTAGGCGACATAGATGCCGACCATGAAGAACGAGCCGTGCGCAAAATTGACGATGCGCGTGACGCCAAAGATCAGCGACAGGCCGACCGCCACCAGAAACAGCGACGAAGCACCGGCCAGCCCATTAAGCAACTGGGCCAAAAAGCCCGAAAAGTCCATTCGATTCCTTCAGAAATTGCTCAAAGTATCCTGGTTCGCCATCGCGAGCTTCCCCGATCCGGCCCGATGCCTTACACGGACCCTAAACCGTCATCGCGAGCGTAGCGTGGCGATCCATGGCTTCAGGGGTCATGGATTGCTTCACTTCGTTCGCAATGACGGCGTGGGCTCGCAACGACGGCGTGGGCTCGCAACGACGGCGTGGGCTCGCAACGACGGCGTGGGTTTGCAATGACGGCGTGGGCTCGCGATGACGGCGTGGGTTTGCGATGGCGATTTGTTTTGCTGGCTGGCCGTCAGTCGGGAGCGCGCAGCTTGGCAACCTCGGCATCGCTCGGAAGGTACTTGGCGCCGTCGAAGTAGCTGTAATCGACCATCATGCCTTTGCTGCCATCGTTTTTGGTCTTGCCCACAAACGCACCCATGGTCGACTGGTTGTCCTGGGCGCGGTAGGTGATCTTGCCAAACGGGGTGTCAACCTGCAGGCCCTTGAAGGCCGCCACCAGCTTCTCGGTGTCGCTGCTGCCGGCTCTCTTCAGACCGGCCGCGATCGACTTGACGGCCGAGTAACCCACCACCGAACCCAGGCGCGGGTAGTCCTTGAACTTGCCCTGATAGGCCGCCAGAAAGGCCTTGTGCTCAGCCGTCTGGATGCCGTTCCAGGGATAGCCGGTCACGATCCAGCCGTTCGGTGCTTCTTCCTTCAGGGGGTCCAGGTACTCGGGCTCACCGGTCAGCACGCTCACCACCTCGCGGCCCTGGAACAGGCCGCGCGTATTGCCCTCGCGCACGAACTTGGACAGGTCGGCACCGAACAGCACGTTGAAGATCGCGTCCGGCTTGGCGTCGGCCAAGGCCTGCACCACGCTGCCGGCGTCAAGCTTGCCCAGCGGCGGCGCCTGTTCGGCCACAAACTCCACATCGGGCTGCGCCGCCTTGAGCAGCTGCTTGAAGGCTGCTACCGCCGACTGGCCGTATTCGTAGTTGGGGTAGACAAGGGCCCAGCGCTTCTTCTTCAGCTTGGCCGCCTCCGGCACCAGCATGGCAGCCTGCATGTAGGTTCCGGGGCGCAAGCGGTAGGTGTACCTGTTGCCGCTGCCCCAGATGATCTTGTCGGTCAGCGGCTCGCCAGCCAGGAAGAAGAACTTCTTCTGCTTGGCAAAGTCGGCCACGGCCAGACCCGTGTTGGACAGGAAGGTGCCCATCAGCACGTCGATCTGTTCACGCGAGATCAGCTCTTCGGCCACGCGCACGGCATCGCCCGGATTGGCGTTGTCGTCGCGCGTGATCAGTTCGATCTTTTTGCCATTGACGCCGCCAGCCGCATTGACCTCGTCCACGGCGAGCTCCATGCCCTTCTTGTAGGGCTCCAGGAAAGCCGGCTGCGCCTTGTAGCTGTTGACCTCCCCGATCTTGATCACCCCCTGCGCATGCGCTGCGGGCAGCAAAGCGCAGGTCATGGCAAAGCCGGCCGCGTACAGCATCGTTCTCAGCATCTTCATGTCAAAGTCTCCTCATAAAAACAAAAGTTAAAACCCCAGGTCGATCAACAACATTGGAACGGGCCATTGCCAACGCCCGGAAATGTCATTGCGATTGCCGCGTCGCTGCGCTCCTCGCAATGACGGCCAGCGCGGCAATCCATGGCCGCAGCGATGGTGCTCCGGCATGGATCGCGACGGCCTGCGGCCTCGCGATGACGAGTTAGGCACTTTAGCAATTGCATATCCCTTAGCGCAGGCCGTCCTGGCCCACGATCTCGCTGACCTGCAAACCACCAATGCGCGGCAACGGCCGCCCACTGGCGGTGACAGCCACGGCGACCACGATCTCGTTGGCGCGCGGTGCATCGCTGACGCGAGCCTCCATTGCGTCAAAGTGGCTGCGCACAAAGGCCGCATCCTTGTGCCCCAGCGGCACGTCCAGTGCGCTGCCAAGGCCGCCCATCTTCTTGGCCGAGGGCACCAGCGCCGCGCCTTTTTCGACCGCCTTGCGCAGCGGCGCGCCGAGCTTGGGATGAAGAATGGCCGCCGCGTGTTCCAACTCCCCGGCCTCGCCCACGATCGCACCCTTGCCGTAACTCTGCGCCTGCGCCGGCGTGATGCCCAGCGCGTCGACACACTTCTTGCCGAGCAGGCCGCCGAGTTCTTCGCCGATGGCGATCAACGCGTCGAGCTCTGGCGCGTACTTGCCGGCGTAAGGGTTTTCAATCACCGCCATGGCCAGTGCCCGGCGCGTCGGCGGGGTGACGCGCTGACCCATTTCAATCAGGGTCTCATCAACCTGGACAATGATCTTTCGAATTTTGGCGCTCATGGTCTTTCCTTCAGATAGTGCGAATGGTGAGGGAATTCAGCGCAAGCCGTCCCACTTGCCGATGGCGCTCGCAGCCAGGCCGCCAACGCGGGCGTGAATGCGCGGCCCGGTGCTCATCGCCAGAATGTAAACAATCTCCTGGGCCGACGGCGCACCCGCAACGCGGACTTCCATCGCATCAAAATGACTGCGCACATAACTGGCGTTGATGTGTGTCAGCGGCACGTCCAGCGCAGCCCCCGGCGCGCCGACCTTCTTGGTCGACGGCACGATCGCCAGCGCATTGCCCGGCTGGCCGGTCTTGTGCCCGTCCTGCCCCTTGGCGTAGCTGCCAAGGTCACCCTTCCAGCCCAGTAGTTCGCGCATTGCGTAGCCGCCAGGCACATGCCAGAGCGCACCGTGCTCCAGTTCCCCGGCGGCGCCGATGATGGCCCCTTTGCCATAACCCTCGATCTGCTGGGCCGGCACCTGCATGGCGGCGAGCAAACGCCGCGCCATCTCGACGCCCACCGGTTGCAGTTCATCCATCATGGGCAGGATGTTGGGCTCATAGCGACCGGCAAAGGGATTGGTCAGCACGGCACCGATCGCGCCACGCAGCAGCGGCGTTGCCGCGACCGGACCAAACTCGTGGTGGATCTCCTCGACCTGCGTAAAGATGCGTCTGATTTCAATCATGACTGTGCGTCCATCCCGTTATTCATGCAAATACCGCGCCAGTTTGCAGCGTCGTCAGCGCGAGGCCAGTGCTCTTTGTCATTGCGAGCGCAGCGCGGCAATCCATGCATGGATCGCCACAGGCCTGCGGCCTTCGCGATGACGACCGTGCATCGCGCTGTTCGGTTGTCACGATCTGCTGCTGGCAAACCAGCGCCGCCGACCAGATCAGGCCGGCACGCTGCAAGGCCTGCGCACGCAGCAGTCCGGCGTGCAAGGCCTGTCGCACCAGATTGGGTTCCAGCGCTGGCACATCGACGGTGACTGGAATTTCGCCCAGGTCCGAATCGTCCTTGAGCTCGCAGGCGGGTCTGCGCACGATGCGCGCATCGAGCAGATCGACGGCGTTGGCAATCACGGTTGCGGCCGCATCTGCCGCTGCCGCCGTGCCGGCCAGCACTGTCACGCTGTCGGCAATTCCGAGCGAAAAGCTGCGCCCGCGCCAGCCGCTGGTGGCCACGCCGCGCACCGGCATCGGGCTTGTCACTTCAAACTGTCCATCACTGCGGATGCCGCTGCGCAGTGCCGGTGCATCCAGGCGCGCCAGATCGGCATAAAGACCGACGCGCACCGACTGTGACGGCGCGAGGTACAGGGCGATGTCGCCACCGTTGTTGATCCAGGCGCGCCGCACACCGGCTTTGGCATAGCAGCAGACAAGCTCCTCGGCGACGGCGCCCGCCACCGCCGCCATCGGCGTGATGTAGCTGCTGGAAAAAGGCTGGCAGGCCTGCCACATGCGTCTGGCAACCGGTCCGTGCAATGGGCAATGTCTCTGCACCGGCAAACGCAGCAGTGGCAGTTCCTGCACCAGTTCGTCGAGCACGCCCGAAAAGCGCTGCCACGCCGCTTCATGCGCTGCGTTCAACGCGGCGGCACTGCCCTCGGCACCGATGATGATGTCGATCGGACCGTGCTGGAAATGCCAGCGACCGTCAGGGAATCGTGCGCGCGATGCAGTCATGGCCTTTTGTGCGTTTCAGCCGAGCATGGGCGGCTGCCCCAGCGGCCATGGATTGCTGGCAGAACACTGCAACCACTGACGCTCCAGCGGTGCACCTTCGCTGTGCCACGCGCCCCGGCGCAGCGCGTCTTCCAACGTGCGCACGTAGTCCATGTGCCCGCCCAGGGCGCGGTAGTCGGCCAACGTCATGCTGAACTCGATCGGCGCAATGATGGCCGGCGTGGGCACGGTACCAAAACTGTTGTCGGGCATGCGCATCACATCGACCATCACCGTGATGCCGCCGCCCGGCCAGACGTAGGCCGGGGCCCCGCCGCAGGTGACGTTCACAAGGGCGTTCTTGATGGCCCGCGTCAGCAGCACCGGGTTCCCGGTGACACCGGCGCGCAGGCTGCCACCGGCGCCGGCAAGGAAAAGAACGGTGGTCAGGGAGGGTTCGCAGTTTTCGCCGATGCGCTCCACCACGGCGCGCACCTCTGACGGCATCGGCTGTTCGATCGGTTGCAGCGCCTGATCGAGGATGTACCAGCCGGCATGCTCGCCCGTGGTCGAGGTCATCAGCAGGCGCAAGCCGGGCCAGGCTACTTTGGCATCCCAGCCCTCGATGATGGCCAGCGGGTCTGCAATGTCGGTGCCGCCCCAGCCGGTTCCTGGATTGGCCACCTGAAAGTAGCGCCCGGGCGTGGACCTGCGACCGCGCATCCGGATGCCTGAGGCGCGCATGTCCAGACAGCGTCCGGCCTGATGTTCGGTAAGCACACCGGTGATGTGATCGTCGACCACGACCACTTCGTCGGCCTTGCCCAACAATTGCTCGGCGAAAATGCCCACTGTCGCCGAACCGCAACCCACGCGCATGCGCTGTTCCTCAACCCCATTGACGATCGGCGCGCGGCCGGCCTGGATCAGCACCTCGGAGCCACCCTCGATCGAGAGCGCGACGGCCTGCTTGTTGCCCAGCGCCGTCATCATCTCGACCGTCACCCGACCCTCTTTCTTGCTGCCGCCAGTGAGGTGGTGCACACCGCCCAGGGAGAGCATCTGCGAGCCGTATTCGGCGGTCGTCACATGGCCGACCACTTCGCCCTTGCAGCGGACATTGGCCTGCTCGGCACCCAGGAACCGATCGGTATCGATCTTCACCTTCAAGCTGCAGTAGCTGAAGATTCCCTCTGTCACCACCGTCACCGTATCGACTCCCGCGACCTTCGATGAAACAATGAACGGCGCGGGCTTGTAGTCGGGATAGGTGGTCGATGAACCGACACCGGTAATGAACACATCGTCGCCCGTCAGCAGCGCGCCGCCCCGCGCTGGCGCGGCGTCGTCAAGGCTTTCGCGCGCGGCAAAGGGAACCAGCGCCGGCTCGGCCTGGCTGAGTTCGCGCCGCAGCATCAGAACCGGATCGACACGCACCAAGGCACCGCCGCGATTGGCATAGCGGTCGCAGGCGCCGCTGCGCCCATCCGTGATCTGGCACAGCACCGGGCACGCATTGCACGCAATCTTCTGGCGTCGTGCAGCGTCAATCTTTGTGGGTCCAGTCATGGTTGCAAATATAGCGTGAGTTTTATTTGTTGATGTTTACGGAATTCAAGACACCGCTTTCGTCATCGCGAGCCCCTGAGCAGAACGTCACTGCGAGCGTAGCGCGGCAGTCCATGCCCCCGGACTTCCTGGATTGCCGCGTCGCCAAGCTCCTCGCGATGACGATCGGGACTGTCATGATTCATGGAGTTTTCGATCATGGCCAGAATGGCGGTGCGCACGCGATCAGGTGTGGCTGGAATGTGCCGCACGCGCACCCCCACCGCATCGTGGATCGCATTGAGGATGGCTGGTGCGGTTGCCACCAGCGCCGGCTCGCCCACCCCCTTGGCGCCAAAGGGTCCGAGCGGCTCGTTGTCTTCCACAATGTGCACGCTGATCGGCGGGATGTCACCGACCGTCGGGATCACGTAATCATGCAGGTTGTCGGTGCGGCCACTGATGTACTCTTCCATCAGGGCCAGACCCAGGCCCTGCGCCACGCCACCGTGAATCTGCCCTTCGACCTGGGTCGGATTGATGGCACGTCCAACGTCATGCGCCGCATGAATGTGCAGCACCCGAACGGTGCCGAGTTCAATGTCGACCTCCACTTCGGCAATCTGGGCGGCAAAACCATAAGTCGCATAGGGCACGCCCTGGCCGTCGGCATCGAGCACCACCGTTGGCGGATTGAAGTGGCCCCGGCCCAGGAAAACATCACCCCGATCGCTGGCCGGCAGACGGCTCAGATCAAGCTGACGTTCGACACCTTCGTCGACGCCGCAAAGGCTGCCTGCGTTCAGGCTCAGGCTGGCGTCTGGCCCCAGACCCAGCGCCCGCAGCAACTGGCGCCGAAGATCCTCGCCGGCGAATCTGGCAGCGTTGCCGGAAACGAAGGTCTGACGCGAGGCAGAGGATTTGCCCGCGTCCTCGGTAGAATCGGTGTCGCCCATGACCTGGTCGACCAGCGCCACCGGCAGGCCCACCGCGTCGGCAAATATCTGGGGCAGGACTGTGCCACTGCCTTGCCCGATCTCCTGCGCGCCGTTGTACAGAAACAGCCGGCCATTGCGCCGCAGCGCAGCGGTCATGCTCGAGGGATTGGCGATCACGGTGTTGCCAATGCCGTACCACATGCTGGCAACGCCGGCACCACGGCGCAAGGGGCTGGCGCCGGTCTCGGCCCGGCTGTTGAAGGCCTGCGCCCCAGCCCGTGCCGCCTGCCACGCCGGGCGCAACACCTCCAGGCACTGAACCATGCCGACGCTGGCCGCCAGCACCTGTCCGGTGGCCGTCGGCTGGCCCACGCGGATGGCATTCATGAGCCTGAATTCGAGCTTGTCGAGGCCGACCTTTTGCGCCAGTTCGTCGAGCAACGCCTCGGTCACGATGTGCGCCTGCGGCACGCCGAAGCCGCGAAAGGCGCCAGAAATTGCGTTGTTGGTAAACACCGCCCGCGTCAACGCGCGCAGATGGGGAACATAGTACGGCCCGGTGGAATGGACCGGGACGCGGTTGGCCACGGTAGCACCCCAGCTGGCGTAGGCACCGGTGTTGAAGTCGCCATGAAAATCGAGCGCGGTGAGCCGCCCCTGAGCGTCGCAGCCGTAGCGGGCACGAATGCGCGACGGGTGCCGCTTGGTGGTCGACTGCATTGATTCAGAGCGGCTGTATACCGTGCGCACGGGCCGCTTCAGATGCCACGCCGCCAGCGCCAGCAAGGGCTGGATCGAAACGTCGAGCTTGCCGCCAAAGCCACCGCCCACGGCCGACGGGACGATGTGCACGGCCTGCCTGGGCAGCTTGAGCACGCGCGCCACCTCGTCCCGGTCCATGACCGGTGTCTGGGTGCAGGCGAAGATGCGCAGGCGCTGCTCTCCGTCCTGCTCGAATACTTCGGCGTAACCCGCCTCGGGCTCGATATAGGCATGCTCGACATAGCTGGTCCGGTATTCATCCTCCGCCACAAAGGCCGATTGCGCCAGATTGCCGGGGGCGTCGCCCTTGACCACACGGCCGCGGCACAGCACGTTCTCGGGTGCAAAGTCGTGCAGGAGATGACCGGTCGCCGTCAGCGCCTTTTCGCTGGTGTCGAGCGCCTCCTCCACCTGCCAGTGAATCGGGATGTCGCTCTCTGCAATCGCCTTCACCGCGTCCATCTCGCCCACGATGAGCAGCACGGCCTCGCCGCGCATGCGCACGTGGCCGTCGGCGAGCACCGGCTGATCCTTGGGTTCGGGAAAGACCGCGAAACTGTTTTCCGGCACATCGGCCGCACTGAAGACGGCCATAACCTGCGGATGGCGGCGCTTGAAAGCCGCCAGGTCACCCAGCGCAAAGGTGGCCCTTGCATGCGGCGAGCGCACCGTGCGCAGCCACAGGCAGTCGGCCGGGTACTGGTCGGCGCCGAACTTCTCGGCGCCGCTGACCTTGGCGTTGCCGTCGAGCCGGACCAGCCGTGCGCCGACCGCCTGCCCCGCCGCCGGCGCGGGCAGATCGAACTTGCCATGCGCAACGGCGAGCACCGCCTCGATGATCTTGCGGTAGCCGGTGCAACGACACAGCACGCCGGCAAGCCCGTCCTGAACCTGCTGCTCGGTCGGGTCGGAATGGCGCCGGAGCACGTCGGCTGCGGCCATCAGCATGCCCGGCGTGCAGATCCCGCACTGCGAAGCACCGTGCGCCAGAAAGGCCTGCTGCAGCCGGCTGAGCTTGCCGTCGCAGGCCAGGCCCTCGACCGTGGTCACGTCCCGACCTGCACACTGGGCCACGGCCGTGATGCACGAGCAGATCTGCTGGCCATCGAGCAACACGGTGCACGCGCCACAGTCGCCGGAGTGGCACCCGACCTTGGTGCCGGTCAGGCCCAGATCGTCGCGCAGCAGGTCCGACAGGCGTTTGGCCGGGTCGGCGAGAACCTCGACCGCCTTGCCGTTGAGGTTCAGACGGATCTTCCGCATGGCGGCGGTCTTATTCATGGATTGCCTCTTCGATGGCGCGCCTGACCAGCGTCAGCGCTGCATCACGCCGGTAAGCTGCGCTGCCGCGCACGTCGTCTATCGGGCTGAGCACCTGCAAGTCCTGCGCTTCTGCCAGAGCCGACAACCCACTGGTCGCATGCCGGCCCATCAACTTTTGTTCGAGGCTGCGCAGACGTCGCGCCACTTCGGAGCAGGAGCCCACCGCAATGCCGGCGTGGCTGATGTTGCCCTCAGCATCGGTATCAATCAGCACCGCGACCATGGCGATCGAGATCACCAGATAGCGCCGGTTGCCGAGCTTGAGAAAGCTCGAGCGTGCGCGCTCGCGCCGGGGCACCAGAATGGCTGTCACCAGCTCCCCGGGCGAGCGAGCAGTGCGCCGGTTACCCAGCACAAACTCGTTCAGTGGCACGCAGCGCCGCCCCGCGAGTGAGGCCAGTTCGACCTGCGCATCCATCGTCAGCAGCACCGCAACACCGTCTGCCGATGGCGAGGCATTGCAGACGTTGCCGGCCAGCGTGCCCATGTTCTGCACCTGGATGCCACCGATGTCGCAGGCCGCCTGTTGCAGACCACGAAATTGCGCCGGCAATGTGGCACGCGCAATCTGGCTCCAGGTCACGGTAGCACCAAGGCGCCATTGCGCTCCTTCGTCCTGCAGGGTTCGCAGCTCGGGTAGCGCCGTGATATCCAGCACCGATTCGGTAATGGCCTGCCCGCTGCGCGCGGCGTAGAAGTCGGTGCCGCCGGCCAGAATCGTCAGCGGCTGGTTTGCCAGCGCACTCAAGGCTTCATCCAGGCTCTTGGGCCTGAGATAAACGCAAGTCGTGCTGGTCAATTCAGGCGCCTCCGGTCGAACCTATTGATGTTTTCGGAATTCAAGACACCTTCTTTCGTCATCGCGAGGCCCTGAGCAGAACGTCACTGCGAGCGTCGCGCGGCAGTCCATGGCTCCACACTGCCTGGATTGCCGCGTCGCCAAGCTCCTCGCAATGACGATCCAGACCGTCATGGTTTGTGGAATTTTCAACCATGCGCCGCGCCCAGCACCACGGGGATTTCGGTGGCCGGTGGCGTGTTGCGGCTGCGTCCGCAGCGCACGATGCCGTCAATCATGACCATGCCGACACCTGGGATATCGCCCAGTGCAATGCTGTCGAGGAGGTCGCGCCCGGCTGAATGCTGCGCCTTGTCCATGAACACAAAGTCGGCGGCGCGCCCGACCTCGATCAGACCGCAATTCAGATTGCGCAGGCGCGCCGTGTTGCCGGTGGCGAAGCAGAACACCAGTTCCGCCGGAATCCGGCCCAGGCTCGACAACAGGGCCACCATGCGCAGGATGCCCAGCGGTTGCACACCCGAGCCTGCCGGGCCATCGGTGCCCAGAATCACGCGATGCGGACACTTGAGCTCAAGCGCGGCCCGCGCCGCTGAGATGGCCACTTTTTCGTTGCCGTTGTGAACGATTTCGATGGCCCGCGACGACTTTTCGCACAACTCGCAGACATGGGCCTCCGACAGGGCGGTGTGCCCGCCGTTGATGTGGCCGATGACGTCGGCGTCGGCCTCGAGCACCACGTCCTTGTCGATCAGGCCGGAGCCGGGAATGGAGGGACCGCCGGTATGAATCGTGCTCTGGATGCCGTACTTGCGGGCCCAGCGAACCATCTCCGCAGCCTCATAGCCGGCCTTGACTGAGCCCAGCCCGACCTCGCCCAGCAGCGTCACGCCCGCATCGGCCAGGTCTTTGAAGTCCTGCTCGACCATGCCCTTTTCGATGATGGGAGCGCCGGCCAGCACCTTGACGCCGCCGGGCCGGAAATTGTCGAACGCACGCTGCGCGGTGATCGCCAGCGCCTTCAGGCCCACGATGTCCTTGGGGCGACCGGGCAGATGCACTTCGCCGGCCGAGATCATGGTGGTGACGCCACCGTTCATGGTGGAGTCGATCCAGCCGGTCTGGTTCTGCCGTGGTGTCCAGTCGCCAAAGACGGGATGAACGTGGCTGTCGATCAGGCCCGGTGCAAGGCAGGTGCGCCGGGCATCGATCACGGTGTGGGCCTGCGCGGTGTCGCAGTCCGCCTCCTTGCCGACTGCGACGATCAGTCCGTCGCTCACGACCACGGTGTCGGCGTCCAGGATCGGCCGGTCGATGTCACCCGAGAGCAGCAGGCCAATGTTCCTGATGACAACTTTGCCGGACTTTTCGGTCGGCATTGCAGCAGCCATGGCGGACTCCTTTGTTGCCGGTGCAGCCGTTGCAGTACTCCCCCCGGTGCGCCGTTTTGGTTAAGTGTTTACAACATTCAGTGTAGCAGAGCAGGGCGCGCTCAGGCCGGTGCCACGACGCGCAGGACGGCGTCGGTGACGAAGCGCTCCCAGTGCGACAGGGCGGCCGCGGCCTCAAGGTCCTGGCCCAGGAAGGCCGACAGCGTGAAGCGGTTGGACAGGTAGAAGTAGCACAGCGATGCGATCGTCAGGTAGACATCGCGTGCCTGCACGTCGGCGCGAAAAACGCCCTTGCCGACGCCGCTCGTCAGCACCTGCTCCAGGATCGAGATCGCGGCGGTCGAATAGTCTCGGGCCCGCATCGACTTTGAAATATGCTTGCCGCGGTGCAGGTTTTCGCTGTTGAGCAGGGTGATGAATTCCGGGTGCTTCTGGTAGTAGTTCCAGGTGAACAGCACCACGGTCTTGAGCGACTCGACCGGCTGCTCCCGATTCAGATCGACCTTGGCTTCGGCTTCGCAGAAGCGGCGGTAGATCTCCTCGAGCGCGGCAATGAACAACCCTTCCTTGCTGCCGAAGTAGTAATAGATCATGCGGTCATAGGACCTGGCCGCTTTCGATATCTTCTCGACGCGCCCGCCTGCAAAACCGGACTTGGCAAAGACCTTGATCGCCGCTTTCAGGATGCTCTCGCGCGTCGCCTGCGCCGCCAGCTCGCGCGCGCCGGGACGCTTGACGGACGCGGCCGACTTGCTGTTCCTGGCTTGGGGCACGGTGGTGGCCACGACTCAGGCTCTCGGCTCAGGCACTGGCACGCAGTGGCGCCAGGCAGCCCTTGATCTGGTCCGAGCGAGGGTGCGGTGCCAGCCGGCGCAGCTCTTCGATGTGGGCGATGACGGGCATGAGGGTCTCCTGGGTCGATCGGTGTCGCAAATCTCCCCGCATGTTAAACGCTGGCCCGATCGGGCTTGCAGGGCGCGAGCGCGCGCCGCCGCGGACCTGGGCGCAGGGCCCGGGTCGAACAAAGCGGATCGGGAAAAAAGCCCATCTCATACAATGCTGCTCAAACTGTAGGAGTGAAAACATGACCATACTGGTAGCTTATGCGCCACGTCCGGAGGGGCAGGCGGCCTTGGAAAAGGGCTTGGAAATTGCGGGACGTCGCAAGGAGCGGTTGGTGGTTGTCAACGCCAGTCCGGGCGGGCGCCAGGAAGACCCGTCGATGGCCGACGTGCAGGACGTGGAGCGCGTCGAGCAATTGCTCGCCAGTTCCGGCGTGGAGGCCGAATTCAAGCAGTTTGTGCGGGGCAAGAGCGCCGTGGCGGAGATCGAGGGGCTGGTCGACTCTCTGGGCGTCACCCTGCTGATCATCGGCCTGCGCAAACGCACGGCGGTCGGCAAGCTCATTCTGGGCAGCGTGGCGCAGGAGATCCTGCTCTCGGTGGCCTGCCCGGTGCTGGCCGTCAAGGCCAACTAGGTTTCAGTCAAGCCGCAGCGCCGGCCTGCCCGCCGGTCGCGCGCCAGGCGCGCAGATGCCTGAGCAGCATCGGTATCGCCAGCGCCGCGCCGATCAGGGTCGGCGTCAGTCCGGGTGCGATCAGGAGGATCGCCGCCACAAAGCAGAGGTATTGCTCCCAGCGTTTCATTTCGACCAGGAAGTACCTCGACAGCGCTGCCGCCAGCATCGTGATGCCCAGCACGCAACCGGTGAAAGTGACGACGAAGTCGTACCAGGTGAAGCCCTTGGCCACCAGCAGCAGCGAGGGTGAAAAGACAAAGACGAACGGCACCAGCGCCTTGGCCATGCCCAGGCGAAAGGCGGTGTTGCCGGTCTTGAACGGATCGCTGCCGGCCATGCCGGCGGCGGCGTAGGCGGCCAACGCGACCGGCGGCGTGATGTCGGCGAGCACGCCGTAATAGAAGACGAAGAAGTGCGCCACCAGCGGCTCGACACCGAGTTGCACCAGCGTCGGCGCCGCGACCGACACCATGATGATGTAGGTGGCCGTGGTCGGGATGCCGCAGCCCATCAGAACGCAGACGATCGCGGTCATGGCCAAAGCGCAGAGCAGGGTCATCGACTGGGTGCTGGCCAGAGCGGCCGGAATCACCCAGGCCAGACCGCCGGCCATGCTTTGCGCCGCGCTGGTGATGATGAAGCTGATCTTGAAGCCAACGCCGGTCAGCGTCACGACACCGATCACGATGCCGACGGTGGCCGCCGCGGCGCCAACGGCGAGCGCGTACTTGGCGCCGGTCTCGAAAGCTTCGATCAGTGCCGCGTGGTTGAGCCGGCCGCGGATGCCCGCAAGCCTCGAGACCGTGATCTCTGTCAACACGGCCAGCGCAAAAAGCGCCAGCTTGATTTGCGCGTTGTGTTCGCCGTAGTCGCCAAAGGCAATCGCCAGCAGCAAGCCATGCAGACCCAGCAGCATGGCCCAGTTCTTGACGCCGTTGCCCTGGGTGGCGGTTGACAGGCCGACGATGGCGCAGGAACTGATCCCCACAAAAGCCGCCAGATAGGGGGTGCGTCCGGAGGTCAGAATGCTGATCAGCAGCAGCAGCGGAATCAGCGTCGGCCAGCGCATCTTGAGCGAGGCCTTGAGCTTGGGCATCTCGTCCGCGCTCAGGCCGCGCAGCCCATAGCGCTTGGCTTCGAAGTGGACCTGCATGAAGACGCCAAAGAAGTGCATGAAGGCGGGCACCACCGAGGCGGCAATGATGGTCTGGTAGGGCACGTTCAGAAACTCGATCATCAGGAACGCCGCCGCACCCAGCACCGGCGGCGTGATCTGGCCACCGGTGGACGAGGCCGCCTCCACCGCCGCGGCGAAGTGGCGCTGGTAGCCGACGCGGATCATGGCGGGAATCGTGAGCGAACCCACCGTGACCGCGTTGGCGACCGAGGAGCCGCTCAGCATGCCGAACATGGCCGAGCCGAAGACGCTGACCTTGGCCGGACCGCCCGCATAGCGTCCGGCGATGCTGGCAGCGAGGTCGAGAAAAAGCTGACCCAGCCCGACCCTTGTTGCCAGCACGCCAAACAGCACGAAGTGGAAAACGTAGGTGGCGACGACGCCCACCGCAATGCCGTAGATGCCCTGGCTGGTCAGGTACTGGTGGTTGATCATCTGGCTCCAGCTCGCGCCCGCGTGCTGCAGCAGGCCCGGAAAGACGGGGCCGAGCATGGCATAGGCGGTAAAGCCGATCGCAATCAGCGGCAGCGGCCAGCCCATGCAGCGGCGCGTTGCCTCCAGCAGCGTCAAGAACAGGATCGTGCCGAACAGCACATCCCACTGGCTCGGGTTGCCGACGCGAAAGGCAATGTCGTCAAAGACGTAGGGGATGTAGAGCACGCTGGCCGCGCAGCACAGGCCCAGCAGCCAGTCGGTGAGCGGCACGCCGCCGGGTGTCCACCATGAATTGCGTGGCGCGCTGGCGGCCACTTTCTTGCTGCCGGCGAACACCAGAAAGATCATGATCAGCACAAAGGCGAGGTGGACACTGCGGTGCGTGATTTCCTGCAGCAGGCCAAAACCAGCCGTGTAGTAATGAAAACACGACAAGGCAATCAGCATCCACTTGACCAGCAGCGTGGCCGGCGGCACGGTCGGCCGAAAGCGCATCTCGGGGTCAAATTTCTCTTCCAACTCCTGCAGTTGCCGTTCGTCGGG
This sequence comes from uncultured beta proteobacterium, assembly GCA_903839085.1. Classification (GTDB taxonomy): domain Bacteria; phylum Pseudomonadota; class Gammaproteobacteria; order Burkholderiales; family Burkholderiaceae_C; genus Rhodoferax. The sequence continues at coordinate 15,911 of CAIMBE010000076.1, forward strand.
CAGCGTGATGGCGGGGGTGTTCATGTTGGCCCTCGAAGCGGATGCAAAAAAAAACGGGCGGAGAGACCGCCCGTTGCCTGTCGACTTGATGGTTCGGCGTTATTTTAGAACGCCGGCTTCCCGGTAGAACTTCTCGGCACCCGGGTGGAACGGGATGCCCACGCCCTGGACCGCGTTCTGCACCGTGATGTACTTGCCCTTGGCATGGCCGGCAGCCAGCGTCTTTTGCGCGGCCTCGCCGTAGAGCGCCTTGGTGATCTGGTAGACCGTTTCGGCATCGGCCTTGTCGCTGGTCACCCACTGCGCGCCAACCGCCAGCGTCCTGACGGCGGCCACGCCCTTGTAGGTGTCGGCCGGAATGTTGTCGACCGCGAAGAAGGGGCTCGCCTTGCGCAAGCCATCGGCCTGCGGGCCGTCGATCGGCACCAGTTCGATGCCGGCACCGCTCGATGCCAGCTCGGCAATCGCGCCCGCCGGGGCGCCGCCGGTAAAGAAGAAGGCATCCAGAGCGCCGTCCTTCATCTTGTCGCCGGCCTGGTTGGGCTTGATGTACTCGGGCTTGATGTCGGTTTCCCTGACGCCATAGGCCAGCAGCACGAGGCGGGCATTGATCAGGGTGCCGGAGCCGGGCTCATCGAGCGCCACGCGCTTGCCCTTGAGGTCGGCCACGCTCTTGATGTTGGAGCCCTTCTTGACCACGATGTGCAGGCTCTCGGGATACAGGTTGGCAATCATGCGCAAACCCGCGACGTTGGGCTTGCCTTCGTAAATGCCGGTGCCCTTCTGCGCCCAGGTGGCAACGTCGGACTGGCTGAAACCGGACTCCATGGAGCCGCCTGCGATGCCGTTGACATTGGCCAGCGAGCCGTTGGAGGCTTGCGCCGTGGCGACAATCTTGCCCGGGACCGAGACCGCGTTGGCGATCATGCCGCCGATCGGGTAGTAGGTGCCGGCGGTGCCGCCGGTGCCGATGCGGAAGAACTGCTGCGCCTGGGCGCTGCCGGCCAGGGCCACGCTGCCGGCCAGGGCCAGCAGGGCGGTGTGGAGAAGACGTTTCAGAATCATGATTTTCCAGTCTGGTTAAGAGGGCTGAGGCAAAAGAACAAGCCGCCAAGAGCAGGCGCAGCTTGCGCTCTGAGTCCCCCAGGGATGCCCGCGGCGGCGCTACAAGGCAGGGCTATTTTACGCAGTCTCCAATGGCGCCTGCCGGTCGCCGCGGATCAGGCGCTCAGACGCCGAGAAAGGCAGACAGCCTGCCATCGGTCGCCAGCGCGCCCGACGCCCCCTGCAGCACGACACGGCCCTTCTGCAGGACCAGCGCCTGGCTGGAGCGTGCCAGCACTTTGCGGTAGTCGCGATCGACGATCAGCGTGGCGATGCCGCTGTCGCGAATCTCGCCGATCACGCGCCAGATGTCAGCCACGATCAGGGGCGCCAGTCCCTCTGTTGCCTCGTCCAGCACGATCAGCTCCGGGTGCGTCATGAGGGCCCGCCCGATCGACAGCATCTGCTGCTCGCCACCGGAGAGCTGCCCGCCCCATTGCGCGACGCGTTCCCCCAGCCGCGGAAAAGTCGACAGCACGCGCTCCAGGGTCCAGTCATTGCGACCATCGCGGCCGCGCCGCGCCGCCATCAGCAGGTTCTCGCGCACCGTGAGATTCGGGAACACGCCGCGTCCTTCGGGCACGTAGGCGATGCCCAGGCGCGCCACCGCGTGCGGCTGGAACCCCGAGGCATCCTGCCCGAACAATCCGATGTAGCCGTCGCGCTGGCGCACATGACCGAGCAGCGCGCGGATCAGCGTGCTCTTGCCCATGCCGTTGCGCCCGAGCAGGCCGACGGTCTCGCCGCGCGCGATTTTCAGGTCGACGCCGTGCAGCACATGGCTCGAACCGTACCAGGCGTGAACAGCGCGCGCGTCGACGATCAGTTCACTGCCCATCGTCGGGCTCCCCGAGGTAGGCCAGGCGCACCGCCGCGTTGTTGCGCACAAAGTCAGGCGAGCCCGAGGCGATGACCGCGCCGTTGACCATGACCGTGATGCGCTCGGCAATGCGGAAGACGGCGTCCATGTCGTGCTCCACCAGCAGGATGGCGTGGCGCTGCTTGAGTTCGGCCAGCAAGGCCAGCATGCGTTCGGTTTCTTCGGCGCCCATGCCAGCCAGCGGTTCGTCGAGCAGCAGCACCACGGGGTTGGTCGCCAGGCACATGGCGATCTCCAACTGGCGCTTCTGGCCGTGCGAGAGCAGGCCGGCGGTGCGCTCGAGCATGCCGGCCAGGCCGGCCCGGGCGGCAGCCTCGCGCGCCGCCGTGGCGCTGACGGTGCAGCGCTGCGCATCCTGCCAGAAGGCCCAGGGCCTGGGCAGGCGCATCTGCGCGGCCAGGCGGCAGTTCTCGAACACGCTGAAGCTCGGGTAGATCGTGTTGCGCTGGTAGCTGCGCCCGAGGCCGGCGCGCGCGCGCCGCGGCTGCGCCCATTTCGTCGCGTCCTGGCCCAGCAGTTCGATGCGCCCGCTGCTGGGCTCGATTTCACCCGACAGGATGTTGATCAGGGTCGATTTGCCGGCGCCATTGGGACCGATCACCGCATGCACGCTGCGGCGCTCGAGTTCCAGCGACACCTTGTTCAGCGCCACCAGGCCGCCCCATCGGCGCGTGAGCTCAAAGCTGCGCAGCAGCACTTCGGGTTCACTCATCGCCAGGCTCCGCTGCGCCGCCGCCCGCGCCCGCGCCCGGGCGTTCCAGCAGACGCCGCGCCAACTGCTGCGGCACGCCCGCCAGTCCGAGCGGCAGCAGGGCGACACTGGCGATGATCGTCATGCCCAGGCCGAGTTGCCAGTGCTTGGCGAAGTCGCCGAAGATCGCTTCCGACTTGAACAACTCCTGCAGCAAGGCAAAGGCGAACGCCCCGATGAGCGCGCCCCGCAGGTGGCCAATGCCGCCCAGAATGATCATGATCAGCACGTTGCCCGAGACATGCCAGCTGATCAGCTCCGGATTCACGTAGCCATCCTTCACCGCGAACAGGAAGCCGGCCAGCCCGGCAATGGCGCCGGAGATGACAAAGGCCGCCAATTTGTAGCCAAAGGTCGAGAAACCGGTGGCCCGCATGCGCTGCTCGTTGACCCGGATGCCGGCCAGCGCGCGACCAAAGCGCGAGCGCAGCAGCACGGCGAGAAAGCCAAATGTCGCCATCAGGCAGGCCAGCGTGAAGCTGTAAAGCACCAGCGGTCGGTCGAGGTCAAGCAGGGCGCCCAGCACCGGTTTGAAGGTCATGTAGATGCCGTCGGTGCCACCGCCCAGCGGCGTGTCGTGCGCCACGTAGTAAGCCATCTGGGCAAAGGCCAGCGTGACCATGATGAAATAGACGCCGCTGGTGCGCAGCGACAACATGCCCACCAGCAGCGCGTAGAGCGCCGCCGCCAGCACGCAGACCGGCAAGAGCCAGAGCAGCGAGGCCGAACCGTCCTGCGGTGACAGCCGCACCGCGGCATAGGCGCCGATCCCCAGGAACGCGGCCTGTCCGAAGCAGACCAGTCCGGTGCCGCCCACCAGCAGTTCAAGGCTGAGCGCAAAGACGGCAAAGATCATGATCTTGGTGACCAGGTCGATGCCGTATTTTCCGGCGACCAGCGGAAACAGTGCCAGCGCGGCAAAAGCCAGGACCGAGAAAACGACCTTGCTGTGTTTCATGTGAATAAGCCCGCGCCTAGCCGGCCTTGAACAGACCGCTGGGTTTCCACAGCAGGATCAGGGCCATCAGCACATAAACCAGCACCCCCGAGGCCTGCGGCAGCAGCACCTTGCCGAAGGTGTCAACGACGCCAATCAGCAGGGCTGCCAGCAAGGCGCCGCGGATCGAGCCGATACCGCCGATCACCACCACGACAAAGCAGATGATCAGCACCGTGTTGCCCATGCCGGGGTAGACCGATGAAACCGGGGCCGCAATCATGCCGGCGAAGACCGCCACCGCCATGCCGGCAGCGAACACCACGCGGTACAGGAACTTGATGTCGATGCCGAGCGACTGCACCATCTCGCGATTGGTGCTGCCGGCGCGGATCATCATGCCCAGGCGAGTGCGCGTGAACACCAGGTACATGCCCAGCGCCAGCAGCAGGCAGACCGCCGAGATGAAGAGCCGGTACACGGGGTAGGTCATCAGGTCGCTCAGCGGCAGCGTGCCCGACAGGATGGGAGGCGGCTGCACACCGTGCACATCATCACCCACCAGCATGCTGCGCAGCTCTTCGAAGACCAGGATCAGGCCATAGGTCATGAGCACCTGCTGCAGGTGCTCACGCTCGTACAGAAAGCTGAAGAAAGCCCACTCCAGCACATAACCCGCTATCACTGCCAGCACCAGGCCGACCAGCAGCGTGGCAAAGAAGCCCCCGCCAAAGGTGGCTCCGACGATCGGCGCCAGCGCGTACGCCATATAGGCGCCGATCATGTAGAAGCTGCCGTGCGCCAGGTTGATCACGCCCATGATGCCGAAGATCAGGGTCAGGCCCGACGCCACCAGGAACAGCAGCAAGCCGTACTGCAGCGCGTTCAGGCACTGGATCAGGAAAGTGATCAGGTCCATGGCTCGTCTTCAGCGGCGAAGCGCCGCAGCGCAGGGCCGCCCCCTCTGGTCATCGCGAGCGCAGCGTGGCGATCCATGGCTTCAGGGGGCATGGATTGCTTCACTGCGTTCGCAAAGACGAGTAAACGGCGATGACGAGTAAACGGCGATGACGAGTAAACAGCGATGACGAGTAAACAGCAGTTCGGCAACTCTTGCCTTCCCTACATCTTGCAGCCGCGCGCCGGATCGGCCAGTGCCTTGATGGCCACGTTGACGACCTTGTTCTCCTTGCCTGTGACCTGGCGCAGGTAGATGTCCTGCACCGGGTTGTGCGCCTTGGACAGCATGAAGGATCCGCGCGGGCTGTCGATCCTGGCTTTCTCCAGGGCCGCCGTGAACTCGGCCTTCTTCGTGATGTCGCCCTTGGCCGCGGTCAGGCCGATGCCCAGCATCTGCGCTGCATCGTAGCCCTGCACGGCATAGACGTCGGGCTGGAGCTTGTAGGTCTTGGCGTAGGCCAGGCGGAACGCGTTGTCGCGCGGCGTGCCCAGGCTGTCGGCGTAGTGCAGTGCGGTGATCAGGCCGTCGGCGTCGGCGCCCTGGGCATCGAGCGTGCCATCGGTCAGGAAGCCGGCGCCGTACAGGGGAATGCTCTTCTTCAGGCCCGCGGCTGCGTAATCCTTGACGAACTTGACGGCGGCACCGCCTGCAAAGAAGACGTACACCGCGTCCGGCTTGAGGGCCGCAATCTCGGTCAGCAGGGCCTGGAACTCCACGCCCGGAAACGGCAGGTTGAGGTCCTTGACGATCTGGCCGCCGCCCTTCTCGAACGCCTCGCGGAAGCCTTTCACGGACTCGTCGCCGGCCGCGTACTTGTGGGTCAGGGTGACGGCCCTGCGGGCGCCCTTCTTGGCGGCAACCTCGCCCATGGCGTAGGCTGGCTGCCAGTTGCTGAAGGAACTGCGGAAGATGTTGGGCGCGCACATGGCGCCGGTCACGATGTCGGCGCCGGCGTTGGGCACGATCAGAATCGTGCCGGTGTCCTTCGCGACCTTGGCCATCGCCATCGCCACGCCGGAATGCACGCTGCCAACCAGCACGTCGACGTTGTCGCGCTTGACCAGCTTGTTGACGTTGTCGGTGGCTTTGGACGGATCGGACTCGTCATCGACCTTGACGAACTCGATTTCGCGGCCGGCCAGTTTGCCGTCCTTTTCGGCTACGAAGAGCCGAAATCCATTCTCGATGGCGATGCCGAGCGCGGCGTAGGTCCCGGTGTAGGGCAGCATCAGGCCGATCTTGAGTTTGGCCGGTGTTTGGGCCAGGCTCAAAGATGCGGCCATGGCGCAGGCGGCGAGCAGGGCAATGCGATGTGCTTTCATGTGAGGTCTCCTCGGTTGTGGTTGTGAATGAATTGTGTCACGGCTTTGATGACCTTTTCTGGTTGATCGCGATGCGGCGAGTGTCCGCAGGCGGGCAAGGACAGCAATTCGGTCTGCGCCAGGCGTTGTTTGATGCCCTGAATCTGTCGCAGGGTGCCATATTCGTCATCGAGTCCCTGCAGCGCCAGCAGGGGGCAGCGGATGCCCGCGATCTCGGCCTCGATCGACCAGGCGCGAAAAGCCGGATCGAGCCAGATCCGGTTCCAGCCCCAAAAGGGCGAGTCGGGGTCATCGTGGTATTTGGCCAGCCGAGCGCGCAGGTCGGTCTCCAGGTAGGCCTTGCGCGCCAGTTCGATGCTGCTGACCGAAAGGTCTTCGACCAGGATGTGCGGCGCGGCGACCACGGCACCGGCGACTGCGTCAGGGAACTGCGCCGCGTAGAGCAGGGCGATCGAGCCGCCGTCGCTGTGGCCATAGAGCCAGGGCGGCTGCGCCTCAGCGTCAATGGCCAGCGCGTCCAAGAGGGCGGGCAGCACCTCCAGCGCCTGCTGGTGCATGAAATCGCTGTTCCAGATTTCATCACGGGCGCGCGGCGTGGAGCGGCCGTAGCCGGGTCGCGAATAGACCAGACCGCGCCAGCCGGCGGCGTCGCACAGTTGTTGCGGGAAATCCTTCCACATGGCAAGTGACCCCAGTCCTTCGTGCAGGAAGACCATCAGGGGTGCGCCGGCGCGATCGGGCGAGAGCCAGACATGCTCAATGCGCACCGGGCGCTTGCGCCAGTGAATTTCAACGAATTCGGAGTCTCTTTGTGCCATCGGTTGCACAATTGGCAAATATGAATTATTGTGCAGGGATGAACGATAAGGACTGAATTCCTACATGTCAAGCACTATATTGCCTTTATCAGGGTTAACGACAGGTCAGACCGAGGCGGCGTCGCAGGAGAGGAATCCTTTTTTGACGGCGCTGGGAGAGCGTGTGCGCGCACTTCGCTCGCGCCGCGGCATGACGCGCAAGGCGCTCGCGCTCGGGGCGCAAGTCTCGGAGCGGCACCTGGCCAACCTGGAATACGGCGTCGGCAATGCATCCATTCTGGTGCTCTTGCAGGTGGCCGGCGCCCTGCAGTGCTCGCTGGGCGAACTGGTGAGTGACGTCACCAGTTCCTCGCCGGAGTGGCTGCTGATCCGCGAGTTGCTGGGCCAGCGCGACGAGGCCACGCTGCAGCGCGTGCGCGTGATGATCGGCGAATTGCTGGGCACCGGCGCTGGCCAGGCCGGGAAAAGCACTTGCGTCGCCCTGGTCGGCCTGCGCGGCGCCGGCAAATCGACACTCGGCCAACTGCTGGCCGAGGACCTTGACTTTCCCTTTGTCGAGCTGAGCCGCGAAATTGAAAAGTTTGCCGGTTGCAGCGTCTCTGAAATACAGGCGCTGTACGGAATCAATGCCTACCGGCGCTACGAGCGCCGCGCGCTGGAGGAGACGATACAGATCTACCCGGAGGCGGTGGTCGCCGTTCCCGGCGGCCTGGTGTCGGACACCGGGACCTTCAACCAGCTGCTGTCACACTGCTCGACCGTCTGGTTGCAGGCCGACCCCGAGGACCATATGAAGCGCGTCATGGCGCAGGGTGACCTGCGCCCGATGGCGGCCAGCCACGAGGCGATGGCTGATTTGAAGGGAATTCTGGCCGGGCGTGCCGCCTTCTACGCCAAGGCGCAGCTTCGAATTGATACCAGCGCCCAGCCTCTGGCCGCCACCTTCCTGATTCTGCGCGAGCAGGTCAGGCGCCTTTTGCAACTGCCGGCCTGAGTTTTTGGGGGACACTGCACGAAATCCAATTTCTTGCTATAGTGTGCATTATGTTGCGTGTATCGATATGAATTGGTGCACTTTTATGCGTGCAAACAATGGAGAATCGCCCATGAGCATTGATCAACGCGTTGAGTACCAGACCGATCCGTCCCGGTACCGGCACTGGAAGCTTGAGTTTGATGGCCCGGTGGCCACGCTGAAGGCCGATTTTGACGAGAACGCCGGCCTGCGCGCGGGCTACAAGCTCAAGCTCAACAGCTATGACCTGGGCGTGGATATTGAACTCAACGATGCCGTCAGCCGCATCCGCTTCGAGCATCCGGAGGTGCGCACGGTGGTCGTGACGAGCGCCAGGGAGAAAGTCTTCTGCTCGGGCGCCAACATCTTCATGCTGGGCGTGAGCAGTCACTCCTGGAAAGTGAATTTCTGCAAATTCACCAATGAAACCCGCAACGGCCTGGAAGATTCATCGCGCCACAGCGGGCTGAAGTTCCTGGCTGCCGTCAATGGCGCCTGCGCTGGCGGTGGCTATGAGTTGGCGCTGGCCTGCGACGAAATCATTCTGGTCGATGACCGCTCCTCGTCGGTCAGCCTGCCCGAGGTGCCCTTGCTTGGTGTGTTGCCCGGCACCGGCGGTCTGACGCGGGTTACCGACAAGCGCCACGTGCGCCACGATCTGGCCGATCTGTTCTGCACCAACGTTGAAGGTGTGCGCGGCGAAAAGGCCGTCGCCTGGCGCCTGGTGGATGCCATCGCCAAGCCCGCCGTGTTTGCGCAGAAAGTGCGACAGCGCGCGCTGGAACTGGCAGAGGGAAGCGACCGCCCGGCGCAGGCCCGGGGCGTGGCGCTCAAGCCGCTGCAGCGGGTGCTGGAGGCGGACGCGCTGCGCTACTCCCACGTGACGGTGGAGATCGATCGCGCCAAGCGCGCCGCCACCTTCACCGTCAAGGCACCGGTCGGCCCCCAACCCACTGACATTGCGGCGATCGAGGCGGCGGCCGACAGCTGGTACCCGCTGGCGATGGCGCGCGAACTCGAAGACGCCATTCTGTCCATGCGCACGAACGAGCTCGACACCGGCATCTGGCTGATCAAGACCGAGGGCGCGCTGTCCGATGTGCTGGCCATGGATGCGACCCTGCTGGCGCATCAGGGCCACTGGCTGGTGCGCGAGACCATCGGCTTGTTGCGCCGCACGCTGAGCCGGCTCGACGTTTCGTCGCGCAGCTTGTTTGCCCTGATCGAGCCGGGCTCGTGTTTTGCCGGCACGCTGCTCGAACTTGCGCTGGCCTGCGACCGAAGCTACCAACTCTCCCTGCCCGACGATTCGGCGCGCTCGCCCTGCATCGCGCTGACCGGGACGAACCTGGGCCTGTACCCCATGGTCACCGGACAAAGCCGCTTGCAGCGGCGTTTCTATGAGGAGCGGGCGGCAATCGACGCTGTTTGCGCCGAGATCGGCAAAGCACTGGATGGCGAAGCAGCGCTGGAACTCGGCCTGGTGACTTCCAGCCCGGACGACATCGACTGGGCTGACGAAGTGCGGATCGCGGTCGAAGAGCGCGTCAGCATGTCGCCCGATGCGCTGACCGGTATGGAAGCCAATCTGCGCTTTAACAGCCAGGAAAACATGTTCACCCGCATTTTCGGGCGCTTGACGGCCTGGCAGAACTGGATTTTTCAGCGCCCCAATGCAGTGGGTGAAAAGGGTGCGCTCAAAGTCTATGGCAAGGGCGAAAAAGCGGCCTTTGACTGGAACCGGGTGTGATCCACATGTCCGTCATCGCGGGGCCGCATGCCTCCACGACCCCGTCATCGCGAGGGCCGCACGCCTCCACAACTGCGTCATCGCGAGGGCATGGCCCGTGGCGATCCATGAAGTCCTGGATTGCCGCGCTGTGCTCGCAATGACAGAAATCCTCCGTCACCGCGAGGAGCGAAGCAGCGCGGCAATCGCAATGACAGAAATCCTCCGTCATTGCGAGGAGCGAAGCGACGCGGCAATCGCAATGACCTTACTCTAACTTTCAGGAGTCCAACATGGCAATCGACTACAGCGAAAAAATCCCCAACAACGTCAACCTCAGTGAAGACCGCACACTGCAGCGCGCGCTCGAGCAGTGGCAGCCCAACTACCTGCGCTGGTGGGGCGACATGGGGCCGGACGACTCGCAGAATTTCGACGTCTATCTGCGCACCGCAGTCAGTGTGGATCCGCAGGGCTGGGCGCAGTTCGGCCATGTCAAGATGCCCGACTACCGCTGGGGCATCTTCCTGAACCCGGCCGAGGCCGGGCGCAAGATTCACTTTGGTGACCACAAGGGCCAGGATGCCTGGCAGGACGTTCCCGGCGAGTACCGCGCCAACCTGCGCCGCATCATCGTGACCCAGGGCGACACCGAGCCGGCTTCGGTCGAGCAGCAGCGCCATCTGGGGCTGACGGCACCGAGCCAGTACGACCTGCGCAACCTGTTCCAGGTCAACGTCGAGGAAGGCCGCCACCTGTGGGCCATGGTCTACCTGCTGCACAAGTTCTTCGGCCGGGACGGTCGCGAGGAGGGCGAGGCGCTGCTGCAGCGCCGCAGCGGCCAGCAGGACAACCCGCGCATCCTGCAGGCCTTCAACGAAGAGACACCTGACTGGCTGAGCTTCTTCATGTTCACCTACTTCACCGACCGCGACGGCAAGTTCCAGCTCTGCGCGCTGGCCGAGAGCAGCTTTGACCCGCTGGCGCGCACCACCAAGTTCATGCTGACCGAAGAAGCGCACCACATGTTCGTCGGCGAGAGCGGCGTGTCGCGCATCATCCAGCGCACCTGCCAGGCGATGAACGAGTTGAAGACCGACGATGTGGGCAAGCTGCGCGCGGCCGGCGTGATCGACCTGCCCACGCTTCAGCGCTACCTCAATTTCCATTTCAGCGTCACCATCGACCTGTTCGGCTCCGACGAGTCGAGCAACGCCGCCACCTTCTACAGCACGGGTCTCAAAGGCCGCTATGAAGAAGGCAAGCGCCTCGATGATCACATCCTCAAGGGCAGCACCTACAAGGTGCTGGTGGTGCAGGGCGGGCAACTGGTCGAGAAGGAAGTGCCGATGCTCAACGCGCTCAACGAGGTGCTGCGCGACGACTACATCAAGGATTCGATCGGCGGCGTCGAGCGCTGGAACAAGGTGATCGAGAAGGCCGGCATCCCGGTCCGGCTCAAGGTGCCGCACAAGGCCTTTCACCGCAACATCGGCGCGCTGGCCAACGTCAAGGTCTCTCCCGATGGTCGGGTGCTGTCCGAGGCACAGTGGCAGAGCCAGGTCGACCACTGGCTGCCCAGCGCGGCCGACCGCGCTTTCGTCGCCAGCCTGATGGGGCGCGTCGTGGAGACCGGCAAGTTCGCCAACTGGATCGCGCCGCCGATGATCGGCATCAACCGCCAGCCGGCCGACTTCGAGTACGTGCGCTTCAACTGATCGCCATGCAGACCAGCGCTGGCGTTGCCATCCGGCAGCATCTGATCGATCCCGAGGTTTGCATCCGCTGCAACACCTGCGAGGCGACCTGCCCGGTCGCGGCCATCACGCACGACTCGCGAAACTACGTGGTCGATGCCGGCAAGTGCAATCTCTGCATGGCCTGCATTCCGCCGTGTCCGACCGGTTCGATCGACAACTGGCGCACCATGGTGCGCGAGCGCGCCTACAGCGTCGAGGCGCAACTGGGCTGGGACGCGCTGCCGCCCGAGCTGTCGGCGCAGGAACTGGCAGAGCAGGGGGTCGTCGCGAGCGAGGCACCGGCGGCCGATCCGTCGCTGGCGCCGGTCCTGTTCAGCGATGCGCCGGCCAGCAGCGCCGAGTTCAGCGCGACCCAGTACGGCGCCAGCGTGCCGCCCTGGTCGGCGGCCCATCCTTATACCAATCTCTACGGCCCCAAGGCGGCGGAGAAATCTGTCACGGCAACGGTTGCCGGCAACGTGCGCGTCACCAAGATCGGGCATGACTACGACACGCACCACATCGTGCTGGACTTTGGCGCCATGCCGTTCCCGGTGCTCGAGGGCCAGTCGATCGGCATCATCGCACCCGGCACCGATGCCGGCGGCCGACCCCATCATGCGCGGCAGTACTCGATCGCGAGCCCGCGCAACGGCGAGCGGCCCGGCTACAACAACCTGGCCCTGACGGTCAAGCGCGTGCTGGAAGACCATCAGGGCAAGCCGGTGCGCGGTGTCTGTTCCAACTACGTGTGTGACCTCAAACGCGGCGACCAGGTGCAGGTGGTCGGACCGTTTGGCAGCAGCTTCCTGATCCCGAACCATCCGCGTTCGCGGCTCGTCATGATCTGCACCGGCACCGGCAGCGCGCCGATGCGCGCCATGACCGAATGGCGGCGGCGGTTGCGCCAGTCCGGGAAGTTCGAGGGCGGCAAGCTGATGCTGTTTTTTGGCGCGCGCACCAAGGAGGAACTGCCGTACTTCGGACCCTTGCAATCCCTGCCCAAGGACTTCATCGACATCCACTTTGCCTTTTCCCGCACGCCGGGGCAGCCCAAGCGCTATGTGCAGGATCTGATGCGCAGCCGAGCGGCCGACCTGGCGCCCTTGCTGACCGACCCGAACGCCTACTTCTACGTCTGCGGCCTCAAGAGCATGGAAGAGGGCGTGCTGCTGGCCATGCGCGACGTGGCGCAGCAGGCCGGCCTGTCATGGGACGCTGTGGCGTCGGCAATGAAGAGGCAGGCCAGGCTGCATCTTGAGACCTACTGATGGGCGCGTTTGAAACCTTGACGCTTGAGCGCCGCGGAGCCGGCGTGAGCTGGGTCACGATGTCTCGTCCGGCGCTGTTCAATGCCTTCGACGAGTTGATGATCAGCGAGCTCGGCGCCGTCTTTGACAGCCTGAGCCAGGACCCCGGCGTGCGCGTCGTCGTGCTGGGTGGGCTCGGCAAGAATTTCAGCGCCGGCGCCGATCTGCAGTGGATGCAACGCGCCAGCGCAGCGACGCAGCAATGGAATCTGGAAGATGCCAGACGCTTTGCGGCGATGCTGGCGCGCATTGACCGTTGCGCCAAGCCAACCATCGCGCGGGTGCAGGGGGCGGCGCTCGGCGGCGGGGTCGGCCTGGCCTGCGCCTGCGACATCGCGATTGCCGCCGACAGCGCCTTCTTTTCGGTCAGCGAGGCCAAGTTTGGCATTTTGCCCGCCGTCATCGCGCCTTACCTGGTGAACGCGGTCGGCAAGCGCCAGGCCAGACGGCTGGCCTTGAGCGCAACGCGCATCACGGCGACACAGGCACTCGACATCGGCCTGGTCCATCAGGTGGTTGGCGCTGACGCACTGGACGCGGCCGTCGATGCCAGCGCCCTGGAACTGCTGGCTGCCGGGCCGCTGGCCCAAGGCGAGATCAAGCGCTTGTTCGCGCAACTGGCGGTGGGCCCGGTCGGTGACGAGGTGATCGAATTGACGGCCCAGACCATCAGCCGCGTGCGCGGCGGCGCCGAAGCGCGCGAGGGCTTTGCCGCCTTCCTCGGCAAGCGGCCGGCGCACTGGAACGAGCGCTGAGGCCGTCGCTGAATTTCAGGCGTGCAGGTCTTCGTACTTTTTCATCAGCTGTTCAGGCGTCTCCACGAAATCGGGATTGACCGAAATGCAATCGGCCGGACAAACCAGTTTGCACTGGGGCTCGTCCTCGGCGCCGACGCATTCGGTGCAGCGCAGGGCATCAATGACGTAGATGATGTCGCCGGCGGTGATGGCGTCGTTTGGGCAGGCTGGCAGGCAGGCGTCGCAAGCGGTGCAGTCTTCGGTGATGATCAAGGCCATATGGGTTCCTTTGGGTTCAGAATGATGCGGGTGTGAAGGTCAGGCCGCAACCTGCGCTTCGAGCTCGGCGAGTTTATTGTGCCTGAAGGCGCCCCAAAGCGCCGCGCCGATGGCACCGGCATAGATCGAGTCGACATGCGCGCGTGCCGTCACCGTCACTTTTTCGGCCACCATTTCTTCCTGGATCGCGGCCAGCAGGCCGCTGTCGAGCGCCAGCCCGCCGGTGATGAGCGCGGTGCCGGTCTTGATGCCGGTGATCTTGAGCAGCTTGACGATGCGCGAGGCCATCGACATGTGAATGCCCTTGAGGATGTCTGCCGTGGCGATGCCGCGTGACACCATGTTGATGACGTCGGTCTCGGCCAGCACGGCGCAGATCGAGCTCACTTTTTCCGGGTCTTTCGAGCTTTGCGAGAGCGAACCGATTTCTTCCACCGCCACGCCCAGGTAGCGCGCGATGTTTTCCAGGAACTGCCCGGAGCCCGAGGCGCACTGGCTGGTCATCTTGTAGGACAGGACCTTGCCGCGCTCATCGATGTAGATGGCGCGGCCGTTGAGCGCGCCGATGTCGACGACGGCGCGAGCCGCCGGCTCCAGAAAAATGCCGCCGCGGGCATGCGTCGTCATCGAGTAGAAGTGCCCGGTTGCGAACTTGACGTTTTCGCCCTCGCCGGTGGTGGCGACGTAGTCGACGTCGGCGCGCTCCAGGCCGGCGTCGGCCATGACGCTGGCAAAGCCTTCCTGCGCCAGTGTCATGATGTCGCGGCTGCGAATGCGCTCGCAGCGCTTGGACAGCCAGTGCTGGCTGCCGTCCTCGTCGGATCGAAACAGCACGGATTTCACGGCGCCCGAGCCGATGTCGATACCGATGGTGGTGATGCTCATGTCTGCTCTCCTCATATGCAATCGTTGGTTGACTTGTGACAGTGCAGGCGTCATTGCGAGCGAAGCGTGGCAATCCAGGTGTGCATGGATCGCCGCGGCCTATGGCCTCGCGATGATGGGGGCGCTGTCATGAATATCCGATGGATCAAAAATCAGTTGGGGCGGTTTTCCGCGGTCTTGCCGTCATCCATCACCGCGCGCCAGGCGAAGGTGGCGCCGCCCAGCGCCCCGGTGTAGATGGAGTCGGGGTCGATGTTGATGGTCAGGTGGCCGTAGTTCTCAAAAATGAGTTCACGCAGGGACTTCACCGCTGCCTCGTTCTTGGCGACGCCGCCGGTGAAGGTGAACTGGTCGCGGATGCCGCCCGAACGCGCCAGGATCGACATCGCGCGCAGGATGATGGCGCGGTGCAGTCCGGCCATGATGTCTTCGCGCTTGTCGCCCAGCGAGAGGCGGTCGCGCAGTTCGGCGCCGGCAAACACGGTGCAGGTGGAGTTGATGCGGATGGTCTTGGTCGACTTCATGGCCATCGGCCCGAGTTCGTGCAAGCCCATGTTCATTTCATCGGCGATATAGCCCAGGTAGCGACCGCAACCGGCGGCGCAGCGGTCGTTCATCTGGAAGCTCTCGACGATGCCGTTGGGGTCGACCTGGATCGCCTTGGTGTCCTGGCCGCCAATGTCGAGCACGGTGGCGGTGTTCGGGTACATGACATGGGCACCGAGGCCGTGGCACAGGATTTCAGAGCGGATGTGTTCCTTTGAAAACGGCAGGCGGGCGCGGCCATAGCCGGTGCCGACGATATAGGTCTCCTCCATGTCGGTGTCCAGAATGCCCTTGATCGGCGCTTCCACCTGAGCGCGCCGCGCCGCCGTTTCGGGCATGGCGATGAAGGCGCGCTCCAGCGCCGCCAGCAGATGGCGGCGGATCGAGTCGGCGTAGACCCGGTTCTCCACTTCGATGATCGAGCGGTCGAACACGTTGAGCAGGTAGTCATAGCGTGTGCCCGCCTCCTTGGCCACTGCCTCGCCGATGGCCAGATACTGGCTGCCGGCGATGTCGCGGAAGAAATCCGATTTGCGCTTGGCGCCGGGCTTGAACAGTTCGGGCGCTTGCGCCTGCAGCCGCCGGAAAACCTCGGACAGTGCCTCGCCGACCGCGCCGGAGCCGTCGCCAAAGCGGGCGCTGGCCAGGCTGCGCTGGCAGGTTGCCTCCAGATCGCCCAGTTGCTCCAGGTATTGTTCCAGTCGGAAATCGCGTATCAGCTGGTCCAGAAAACCGTCCAGCGAGCCATTGAGCGCGTTGGTCGTGCCCAGGGCCTGGCGAAACAGGAAGAAACGGGCGTTGACCATCGCCTCCAGTTTGGCAATGGTGGCGGCGGTGTCGTAGTTGGAGCGCGAGTTGGTGATGCCGCGCCCCAGAATGTTCTGGTTCTCGTCGATCACCACCGCCTTGGTGGTGGTTGATCCGAGGTCAATGCCGATAAAGCAACGCATGAGGATTCCTATTGTCAGTTGGGGACAGAGTTTGGCTTTTGGGGTCAGAGCCCAAATTCGCCGAGCCTATGGCTCGCCCGGAGGGTACGTCGCAAAGCGCCGCAGCGAAATTGGTGTCTGACCCCAATAACCATGTCCCGCAAGGTTATTGTTAATGCGCCACCAGCGCATCGCGCTTGGCCTTGACCATCTGGAAATAGCTCTCCAGGCGGTTCTTCACGTTGGCAGCCGAAAAATAGCGCGGGTCGACCAGGTCGGTTTCAATAAAGGCCGCCGGCTTGCCGGTGCGCTTCTCGACCTCGCGCAAAATCAGCAACTGGCCGGCGGAAAAGCTGTTGCAGCTCTTGATCGAATTGATCAGCAGCCCGTCGGCCTGGTACTCGTCGATGTACTTGCAGATCATGTCGATGCGCGAGGGCAGGTTCAGGTTGGTGTAGCAGCCCAGGCAGTACTCGGCGAGCGACTCGAGCGGACGATCCGGGTCGTGGCGGAAACCGAAGTCGTAGAGGCCGCCGACCTTGGAGTAGGTCGAGGCCACGACCACCGCGCCTTCGTCATAGAACATCTTCCAGAAGTCGCGAAAACTGGTCCAGTTGGGCGGGCCTTCGACGACCAGGCGGTACTTCTCCTCGCCCATCGCGCCCTCCGGCGTCACCGGCCCCAGGCCGAGCCGCACCCGCTCATCGATCTCGGCGCGCAGCGTGCGGTAATACTGCGTCGCCTCGGTGGTGCCGCGAAAGGCGGTGAAGATCGGGCCGATGTAATAGACCGAGCCGAAATAGCCGTCGATCGGCGAGGGCCGGCGCTTGGCCGACTGCAGCACGGCGACCAGATCCTCCTCGGCCTTGGCCGATTCGCGCATGTACTGGCGCAGCCGGTCGATGTCGAACTTGACTCCCGAGATGCGTTCGAGCGTCGGGATCACGGTTTCCTTGAGCTGCTTGACAACGTAGTCGCGCATATTGGGCGCGATATGGCCCTCGCTCTGGTAGGGCACATGCAGCATGACCGTTTCGCAACCGTACTTGTGGCGCACCAGTTCGAACCACTTCATGAAAGTGAAGCAGCCGGTGTAGGACAGCAGCAGCACGTCGGGCCGGGGCAGGGGCTGGCCGGTCGGGCCGATTTCGCCGCCCATCATCGATCCCAGGTCGGCCTTGACGTAGGTGCAGACGTCCTCCGACTGGCCGTCGCGCTCGGCGTCCATGATCATCTTGCCGGACTTCTTGCGCATGCCGTTCTGCAGCGCGTTGGTCTCGGGCAGGCTGCGCGCAAAATCAAAGCACATTAGCAACTCGTTGAGGTTGCCTGGCACGAAGGTCGCGGAGACCTTGCGGTTGTTGGCGTGGGCGTTTGCCAGATCCATGTAGTTCTGGTTGATGAGCTCCTTTTGCAGCCACATCGAGTCCTCTTTCTGGACGTTTTGCGGCTTCTTTACGGAAGTGGGCATGGCAATGGGGGTGTTCATGATGCGTGTCTCCTTGTTCTGTCAGTCAGTATGGATTGCCGCGCTGTGCTCGCAATGATGCAAACCCTCGTCACTGCGAGGCCGCAGGCCGCGACAGTCCATGGTTGTCGGGTCATGCAGCGTTCCAAAGTTTGATCGAATCGGCGAAGGTGCCGGCCTGTTCCCGGATCGGCGCCATTTGACCGGTGTTCTCGGCGTACTTGAAAGCGGTGTGCGGAATCTTGTGCTGTGTCAGCACGTCCTGCAGCATCGGGCGCTCGAGCAGCGCCGGATCGCAGAACGAGGGCGCTGCAAAGATCACGCCCTCGGCACCCATGGTCTTGACCTGCTTCATCAGGAACACGCCCTTTTGTTCGCGCGTCGTGTCGTACTTGGCCGCCGTTGTGGCCGAGCGGTGCAGGAAGGCCTTGGAGAGTTCCTGCAGGGGATTGCCGTCGGCCGGCACGTGGTCGAGCAGCCAGCGACCGACCAGCATGAAATCGTCGTCGACCACGTAGCACCCGGCCATCTCGATCGACTTGATCAGGGTCAGCGGCGGCTGCTCGCAGAAGGTGCCGTTGATGACAACACGGGCGTTGTCGCGCTTGGGCCGGGTCACCGCGTCGGTGGCGACGATGTAGTCGCGCACCAGTCGCGTGTGTTCTTCGGGCGGCAGGATCATGCCGGCGCGCTGCAGCAGGTAGACCTCGGAGGTTGGCGCCTGCCAGGGCTTGGCGGCGCGGTAGGCATAGAGTTCGCGCAGGGCCGCGCGGTTCTCGTTGTAGACGGCAATCGACGCGTTGAGCGCATCGTCCGTGATCGGCTTGCCCGACAGCCTGGCCAGATCCTCGCGCAGGATCTGCATTTCCTCGATGTAGAACTTGCCGCCGATTTCGTCTTCGTAGTTTTGCGGCACGTCGATGTAACGCACGTACTTGTCCTTGAACAGGATCTGCCACATGCCCGAGAGATTGCGTATGACGTCGCAGATCGAGGGGAACAGCATGCCTTCCAGGCAGTCCAGGCGCCCCGTGAGGCCCATCTCGATGGTCGAGCGCGGGATGCGGCAGATGTAGCTCTGGTAGTAGGCATCGCCCTGAATCACCTCCAACTGGTCACCGCCACCGAGGATGCCGACCGGCAGCATGCCGGCGGCGTGGATGATCTCGCGCGGCACATAGACCGGCATGTAGCCGATCGCCTTGCGCCCGGGCACGGCCGCCTTCCATTCCTTGACGGCGTTGAAATGCAGGTCGTCAAACAGCGTCTGGCAACGCTCCAGGATTTGCTGGACAGGTGAAAGTGCAGACATCATGCGTACTCCTATGTTGGTACTCTAAATGGTTCGTTGGATTTGCGCTGGCAAGCTATTATTGCATAATGGTACTGTAATACCAATATTAGCCAATATTTTTTTCGAAAGGCGACTGACGAGCTGAATCTGGGTAAAACTCACAAGTCCATCAAGGAGAGCCATTTGCCAACGTACACCCGCGCGTCTGTAAGCGAGTCGGTCGACCCTTTCAGGCTGGCCGTTTCCGACCAGACACTCGCCGAGCTTCGGTCACGGCTGGCCAACACACGCTGGCCGGAGTGCGAAACCGTGGCCGACTGGAGCCAGGGCGTGCCGCTGGACCGGATCAAGGCACTCTGCGATTACTGGGCGCGTGACTATGACTGGCGACGCCTTGAGGCGCGGCTGAACGGGCTTGGCCAGTACCACACCCGGATCGACGGTTTGCGCATCCATTTTCTCCACATCCGCTCAACCAAACCCGATGCCGCGCCGCTTGTCCTGACGCACGGCTGGCCCGGCTCGGTGGTCGAGTTCCTCGACGTGATCGGTCCGTTGACCGACCCTGCCGCCCATGGCGGCGACGCTGCAGATGCCTTCCACCTCGTGATTCCGTCGCTGCCCGGCTTCGGTTTTTCGGACAAACCCACCAGTACTGGTTGGGGCGTCGAACGCATCGCCGCCGCCTGGATCGACCTGATGAAGCGACTGGGCTATCAGCGCTACTTTGCGCAGGGCGGCGATTGGGGTGCCGCCGTGACCACCGCCATCGGCATGCTGGCCCCGCCGCAATGCGCTGGCGTCCATCTCAACATGCCGCTGGTCTATCCGGGCAGGGAAGATTTTGCGCAACTCACCGAGGCCGAGCAGTCCTCGGTTGCGGCGATGAAGTTCTATAGAGACAGCGATTCGGGCTACGCGAAACAGCAGCGCACCCGGCCGCAGACCCTCAGCTATGGTCTGACCGACTCCCCCGCCGCGCAGGCGGCCTGGATCTACGAGAAGTTCCATGCCTGGACCGACAACCGCGGCGAGCCCGAGGACGCCCTGAGCCGCGATGCCATGCTCGACAACATCATGCTGTACTGGCTGAGCGCGAGCGCCGCCTCATCGGCCCGGCTGTATTGGGAGAGCCTGGCATTCTTCAAGACCCAGCCGCTCGCCCTTCCGGTTGGCGTGACGATCTACCCCAAGGAATTTTCCCGACCGTCGCAGCGTTGGGCAAAGCGCCACTTTGCCAATATCGTCCACTGGAGCGAGGTCGACAAAGGCGGGCATTTCGCGGCCTTCGAGCAGCCCGAAATCTTCGTTGCGGAACTGCGAGACTGCTTTCGAAAGATGCGGCTCCAAACCTTGCGACCTGCGACCCCGAAGCCAACATAGGAAACGCCAATGAACGATGTGCGAAAGGTGCTGGAGGCCCGCTGTCCCGGGCTTTACGCCAGGATCGAAGTGATGCTGGTCGAGGCGGAGGCACGCTATAACCATCAGAGCGGCCAGGCGCCTTCGGAATTCCTCCTCGAACACACCAGGCGCACGGCCGCCATTGCCCGCAAGATTGCCGCCATGGAAGGGGTCGATGCATTCCTTCCGACGCTGGTGGCGCTCTACCATGATGCCGGCAAGTTTCATGAGGGCGCCTACCATCAGGACCGCATCCCGGAAGAGGAGCATGCGGCGCTGCTGGCGCAGAAGATGCTCACCGAGTCCGGCCTGGAACGCGGCGCTATCGAGACGGTGCTCGAATCGCTGCGCGCCCTCTACGACGAGCGCCTGCCGTGCATCGGTGCGGCCCGCATCGTGCAGGATGCGGACCGGCTCGAAAAGCTCGGGGCGCTGGGCGTGGGGGCCTTCTTTACCAAGGCGGCCCTGCGCGGACGCGGCCTGGTCGATGCGCTGGTGCAGACACTGAGCCGGGAACTCACCTACGCCCGCTCGGCTCCGCGATCGATGTTTACCGCCTCAGGAAGAAAACTCGCCATGGAGCAGGGGCCAAGGACGATTGCATTTTTTGACCATCTTCTGGAGCAGCTCGAAAGCTGGGGAATCGCCACGTTCGAACGCCACACCATCGTTCTGGACGAGGACTTTCGCACCCGTGACGGCGCGGTCGTGCGGGGCATGGAAGTGAGCATCGCGATGCTGCGCGCCTGCCCCGACTGCGAGGGCCCGCTGGCGCTGACGCACTGGCGCGAGCAGGGCGTCAAGTGCGAGCGCTTCACGGCCCGCTTCCAGTGCGCTCACTGCAGCCACGCCAGCGAAACCTCGCTCTGCCTGCCGCTTCTGGCCTGATTCATCAGGCCAACCGAAGCTCAGTCCGCGATGACGGCCGTGACTTCGATCTCGACCTTGGCTTCGTCTTCGATCAGGTCTGCGATCTGGACGGCGCTCATTGCCGGGTAGTTGCGGCCCATGACCTCGCGATAGACAGCGCCGATCTCCTTCAAACGAGCGACGTATTCCTTCTTGTCCCTGAGGTACCAGGTCATGCGCACGACGTGCTCCGGGCCGCCGCCGGCCACGCCCACGACAGCAACGCAATTGATCAGCGCCTGCTTGATCTGCGCGACCAGATCGGCCGACTCGAACTTGCACTGCGGGTTCCAGCCGATCTGGCCGCCGACGAAGACCTGGCGCCCGCGCGCCTCGATGCCGTTGGCGTATCCCCTGGGGGCGAGCCAGCCTTCGGGTTGAAGGGTCTTGTGTGTCATAAGCTCTCCATGAAGCGGTGAATGGCCGCGCGGATATCGTCCGGCCACGGGGTTGAACGGTGCGTCTCTAGTGATGTGGCGACGATGCGCTGGCGCGCGCACCAGCGCAGTGTCCCGTCCGGGCCAACAATCCGGTGCTGCAGCAGCAGCGCCGACTTTCCGATGTGTTCAACGCTCAGATGAAACGCCAGTTTTTCGCCAAAGCGCGAGGGCACCAAGAAGATGCTGTCCAGGTGTGCGGTGGGGCACCCCATGCGGCGCTCCATGTGGTAAGTATCCCAAGGTGCGCCCAGATGCGAAAACCAGTCTTCGACCACGCCATTGAGCATGACGAAGTAGTTTGGATAGAACACGATTCCCGCCGGGTCGCAATCGGAAAATCGTACCCGGTATTCGCAAACGAACTCTGCTCCCGGCTTCAGGGGCGCCTCATACCATGCGTCGGCTGGAGGGGAACTCATGCTGCCTGCTTCAGCAGGTCGCGACCGACGATCAGCTTTTGCACTTCGGTCGCGCCTTCGTAGATGCGCAGGGCACGAATCTCGCGGTAAAGAGATTCGACCTTGCTGCCGACGCGCACGCCCTGTCCGCCATGCATCTGCACGGCGGCGTCGATCACGCGCTGGGCATTTTCGGTGGCGGTCATTTTGGCCATTGCCGCCTCGCGCGTCGTGGGAAGCTTCTGCACGTCGCGCCGCCAGGCGGCGCGGGCAACCAGCAGTGCAGCGGCGTCAATGTCGGTGGCCATCTCGCCCAGCCTGGACTGGGTGATCTGAAAGTCGGCCAGGGTCTGGCCGAACATCGGACGCAGGCGCACGTGGCCTAGCGCCTCGTCGAGCGCGCGCCGCGCAAAACCCAGCGCCGCCGCGGCCACCGAGGAGCGAAAGATGTCGAGCGTGCGCATCGCCACCTTGAAGCCCTCGCCCGGCGCGCCGAGCCGATTGGCCAGCGGCACTTTCATTCCCGTGAACTTGAGTCGTGCCAGCGGATGCGGTGCGATCACCTCAAGCCGCTCGGCGACCTCGAAGCCCGGCATGTCCGGCGTCACCACGAAGGCCGTGATACCGCGCGTGCCCGGCGCCTCGCCGGTGCGCGCAAAGAGGGTGTACACGTCCGCAATGCCGCCGTTGGAAATCCAGGTCTTCTCGCCATCGATGACGTAATGATCACCCTGCAGGCGCGCGCTGCATGACATGGCGCCGACGTCGGAGCCGGCGAGTGGCTCGGTCAGAGCGAAGGCCGCGATCCACTCGCCGGCCGCCACCCTGGGCAAGACCTGCTGGCGAATTTCGTCCGACCCGGCCAGCGTGATGGCGCCAGTGCCCAGACCCTGCATGGCGAAGGCAAAGTCGGCCAGGCCATCGTGGTAGGCCAGCACCTCGCGCGCCAGGCACAGCGAGCGCGAGTCAAGCGCCGGCAGGGCGCCACCGAACCGGGCCGGTACGCAGTAGCGCAGGAAGCCGGCGGCGCCGAGCTCACGCACCAGGCGGCGGCAGGCCTGGTCGGTGTCGTGGTGGTCGATCGGCGCGCACTGCCCGGTCCAGTCAAGCAGGGCATCCGACAGTTGACGATGCTCTGGCGCGTAGAAGGGCAGGTCGAGAAAGGAGCGGTCCATGGCGTGCCTCCTCAATCGCCCATGAAGGCCGGCTTTTTCTTGGCGGCGAAGGCCTCGAAGGCGCGCCGGAAGTCGCCCGTCATCATGCAGATGGCCTGCGCCTGGGCTTCGGACTCAATCATCTCCTCGATGCCCATCGCCCATTCCTGGTTGATCATGGTCTTGGTGACGGTATGCGCAAACCAGGGGCCGTCGGCCAGGCTGCGCGCCAGCTCGCGCGCCTTGACCAGCAACTGGTCAGGGCTGTGCAGGCTGTTGAAAAAGCCCCAGCTGGCACCTTCTTCGGCGCTCATGACGCGGCCGGTCATCAGCAATTCGTTGGCGCGGCCCTGCCCGATCATGCGCGGCAGCAGGCCGCAGGCGCCCATGTCGGCGCCAGCCAGGCCGACGCGGGTGAACAGAAAGGCGGTCTTGGCGCTGGGCGTGCCGAGGCGGAAGTCCGAAGCCAGCGCCAGCATGGCGCCGGCGCCGGCGCAGAAGCCGTCGATGGCGGCGATGATCGGCTGCGGTGCGCGACGCATCGCCTTCACCAGATCCCCCGTCATGCGCGTGAATTCCAGCAGTTGGGGCA
This sequence comes from uncultured beta proteobacterium, assembly GCA_903839085.1. GTDB lineage: Bacteria > Pseudomonadota > Gammaproteobacteria > Burkholderiales > Burkholderiaceae_C > Rhodoferax. Next base: position 39,512 of record CAIMBE010000076.1, read on the forward strand.
TGCTCATCCGCGTCAAGGGCTCGATGATCTCGAAGACGTCCCCGCCGGAACAGAAATTGCCACCCTCGCCGCTGAACACGATCGCTCGCACGTCGCTGGCGTACTGGAGGCTGCGGAACAGATCGCGCAACTCCGCATAGGACTCGAAGGTCAGCGGATTCTTCTTGTCCGGCCGATCGAGGATGATCGTGGCAACCCGGCCATCATCATCGCACGACCACTTGAAATGGCGTGCCGGGTAGTCCTTGAATGGTCGCTTGTTGTCTTGCATGGAAAGCTCTGACACGGTGTCTCCTTCTTTGTCGTTGGCTACATCACTTCGCCGCTGGCCAGGCGACGGCCAGATCGCGGCGCGCCCGTCCCATCAGGCGTTCAGCGCCAACTGAGCCGCACGCTCCAGGTTGCGCTCGAGCTGCACCTTGCCGCCAATGTACTGTTTCGGCCAGGCGGCACCGCCGTAGCCCTGCTCGGCGGCCGCGTGCAGCGTCCAGGCCGGATCGGCCAGGTGCGGACGCGCCAGCGCGCAAAGATCGGCGCGCCCGGCGGCGACGATGGTGTTGACGTGGTCGGCCTCGAAGATGTTGCCCACCGCGATCGTCGGCACATGCAGCTCGTTGCGGATGCGTTCCGAGAACGGCACCTGGAACATGCGGCCATAGACCGGCTGCTCTTCCTTGACGACCTGCCCGGAGGAGACGTGGATGATGTCGGCGCCCGCGTCCTGGAACAGCCGTGCCACCTGCGTGGCATCGGCCGGCGTGATGCCGCCGCTGGCCCAGTCGTGCGCTGAAATCCGCACCGACATCGGCCTCTCGGCCGGCCACACCGCGCGCATGGCATTGAACACCTCCAGCGGGAATTGGCAGCGCTTCTCCAGGCTGCCGCCATACTCGTCGCTGCGCTGATTGGTCAGCGGCGAAATGAAGGAGGACATCAGGTAGCCGTGCGCCGCATGGAACTCGACCAGATCAAAACCGGCAGCCCCGGCGCGCCGGGTGGCGGCGACGAAGTCGGCCTTCACCCGGTCCATGTCGGCACGGGTCATCGCGCGCGGCGCTTGCGACACGCCCTTGATATAGGGCAGCGGCGATGGGGCGATCAAGGGCCAGTTGCCGGCCTCGAGCGGCTGGTCAATGCCGTCCCAGGCCAGTTTGGTGGCGCCCTTGCGGCCCGCATGGCCGATCTGCAAGCCCATCTTGGCGCCGCTGTTGGCATGGACGAAGTCAACGATGCGCTGCCAGCCGGCCTGCTGCGCATCGTTCCAGATACCGGCACAGCCGGGCGTGATGCGGCCCTCTTGCGAGACCACCGCCATCTCGGTCATGACCAGCCCTGCGCCGCCCAGAGCGCGCGCCGTGTAGTGCTGAAAATGGAAGTCGCCGGGGAGACCGTCGGTGGCCGAGTAGATGCACATCGGCGACACCACCACGCGGTTGGCGAGCGTCATGCTGCGCAGCTTGAAGGGCGTGAACATCGGCGGCACCGGTGGCTTGGCCGGATCATCGGGCAGGCCGGCCTGCTGCTGGAACCAGCGGTCAACGCTCTCGACGTACTTGGCGTCGCGCAGCTTCTGATTGGCATGACCGACGCGCTGGCTGCCGGTGAGCACAGCGAAGGCCAACTGCTCGGGCGCCATGTAGACGTAGCGCTCGATGTCCTCGAACCAGCTCATGCGGTTGCGCGCCGCGCTTTGCAGCTTGAGGGCCTCAATCTCGCGCTCCGCCTGGTAGCGCGCCAGGCGCTCGGGCACGCTGCCCTCGCTGCTGCTCAGCACCTTGGTCAAGGCGATGCCGTCCTCCATCGCCAGCTTGGTGCCGGAACCGATCGAAAAGTGGGCGGTGTGCGCGGCATCGCCGATGAGCACGATGTTGTCCTTGAACCAGCGCTCACAGAGCACGCGGTTGAACTTCAGCCAGACGGCGGAGCCGCGCAGGTGGCGCGCATTGGAAACCAGGGCGTTGCCATCGAGCAGATCGGCAAACAGGTTTTCACAAAAGGCAATCGCCTCGGCTGGTTCCTTCTGGTCGAGGCCGGCGCGGTACCAGGTCGGCTCCGGGGTCTCGATGATGAAGGTCGACATCTCATCGTTGAAGCGGTAGGCATGCAGGTTGAACCAACCCCACTCGGTCTGCCTGAAGGCGAAGGTGAAGGCGGTCTCGAACTTCTTTTTGGTGCCCAGCCAGATAAAGCGATTCGTGCGCACATCGATGCGCGGGTTGAAATGCGCCTCATGCCTGCTGCGCACGGCCGACGAGGCGCCGTCGGCGGCGACCACCAGATCGTAGTTGCGGGCGTACTCGTCAGGGTCGGTGATCTCTGTCTCCCAGACCATCTTCACGCCCAGCCCGGCGCAGCGTTTCTGGAAGATTTCCTGGAGCTTGAGTCGCGCGATGCCGCAGAAGCCGTGACCGCTGGATGTGATCTTGCGGTCCTTGAAGAAGACATCAACATCATCCCAATGGCGGAAGTTGGCTTCGATCTCATCGACCACTTTCTCGTCGGCGGCGCGGAAACCGTCCATGGTCTTGTCGGAAAAGACGATGCCCCAGCCGAACGTGTTATCGGCCGCGTTGCGGTCGAAGGTGGTGATGTCGTGCGCCGGGTTGGCCTGCTTCATCAGCAGAGAGAAATAGAGACCTGCGGGGCCGCCGCCAAGAACTGCAATGCGCATGGTGTTCCTTCAATATTCGGGAGACTTTGCCTGTTTGTGCCGGGCACGGCGGGTCTCTACACAGTCAACTACTATTTGCACATAATGTATAGACGTGAATAGTATATAGGTAAAATATAAAGTTCACAGCCGCGGGCTCCCTATGAGTTGGCCGTGATATCTTGCTTGAGTTTGCCCAGGAGACCGGTCAGCTGCTGAAGTTCCGCTGGATCCAGATCGCCAAGCAGCGAGCTGACCCACCGTTCATGCTGAACGGCCATTTTCCGGAACAGCTTGGTCCCCTTGGGGGTCAAACTGATGGCGTAGGCGCGGCGATCATTCGGGTCGTCGCGCCGCTGGACCAGGTCTTCCTCGATCAGGCGGTCGGTCAGCGCGGTGATGTTGCCGCAGGTCACCATCAGCAGCCTCGACAATTCCTTCATTTTCAGACCTTCCGGATAGCGGTAGAGCTGAGACATGAGGTCAAAGCGTGGCAATGTGGTGTCAAACCCGCTCCGCAGTTCCGTGCGCAAACGGATCTCCATCAGGTGGTAACAAGCCACCAGGCGCACCCACATCCGCAGGGGCGTGTGGCCATCATCGCTCAATGCGACGGGCAGCGCGACGCCAGAGCTTGGCTGCTTGCTGGCTACTCGATCACGTTTTGTCATAAGTCACTTACGCTTTCTCTAGAATGCCGCGTTCGATAAAGTCGTCCTTGACATAGGACAGTTCGAACTTGTCCAGGGTCTGGGCGCTGGGAATGCCATCGTCGGTCCAGCCCTTGAATTCGTAGTAGGCGTCGAGTAACTGCTTCTCGGCCACGGGGTCGCGATGTTTCCATTGGTCGGCCGGTGGCGCCTCATCGACGCGCCGCAAGCCGCGCCGGACATTGATGGCCCGGATCAGGTTGCGGTTGCGGGCGGCCACTTTCCAAAGTCCGTCCGGGTCGATGGTCTTGCCGGTGGCCAGCGTGATCAGTTCGGGCAGGTTGTGGATGTGGTAGGGCGGGCGGCCGCCGAACTGGCCACGGAAGGACGACAGGAAGGCGCAGGTGCCGATGGCGTCATCCACGTAATGCATGGTCTCGTTCCAGTCGCAGATATGGACCGAGGCTTCAATCGTCGGGTGGGTGCGGGGCTCCCATTCCATCAGCCACTTCTTGAAGCGTTCGGGCGCGGCGACCCAGCCTGCGACGTAGGCCTCGCGCTCGGCCTTGTCGGCGATTGGGGTCTGCGGAAAAGAGCCCTCGATCTGGTTGATGGCCATCTTCTCGCCGGTGGCGTACATCAGGAAGTAGGGGTAGTTGATCATCGAGAGCTTGATCGGCACCTGCTCGAACTTCTTCATGGTGTTGTGGTCGTAGACCTCAGCCCCTTTGCCGATCTGGCGCGCGGCGTGATAGACGCCATTGGCGAGCGCGTCGCCGACGCCTTCGCGGTGAACGATCTTCTCCAACAGATAGAAGAAGCGCGCCGCGCCGGTGGCTGGAAAATCCGGCAGATCCTGGTCGGTCAGAATGCCGGCTTCATAAAGCTCGATGGCAAAGGCCATCACCTGCGGTGTCGAGTAGGCGTCCAGCCCGTACTCCTGCGTGAGGCCGATGATGTCGTAGTCGAATTCCAGGTCTTCGATGGCCGCCATGGCATAGGTCAGCTTGCTGTAGCACTTCTGGAAATAGGGGCGTCGACCCGGGTACTTGATCGCCTGATGACAATCCTTGGGGCAGTTGTAGCAGCCGGTCCAGCGCACCCGCAGCTTGTTTTCAAGTGCGAGCCAGGCCTCTTCACGCTCCTTGCTCCAGAAATTCTTGCGCCGCGCGCGCGCATTGCCCCAGGCGAAATTGTCGACGTGGAATTCGTCGCCTTCGCCGTGCGCCATGGTGTCGCCGGCGTGCGGGTTGTCGTGAATCTCCTGGACCATCGCATTGCAGATCTCAAACAGCTCGGCAGGCTTGGCGGTATAGCTGTCCTTGCTGCCGCGCACGGCGATGGCCTTGAGCCGCTTGTCTCCCATGACCATGCCAACGCCGCGTGATGCGCTGGAGTTGCCGTGCTCGATGGACGCCATGAAGACCCTGTTTTCACCGGCCAGGCCGATCGCCGCCACCTGGATGCGGGTGTCCTTGAGCTCGGCCTGAATCATCTCCGCCGTTTCCGAGGCGCCCTTTCCCTTGAGATGAGCGGCGTCGCGGATCTCGACCTTGTCATTGTTGATATACAGGTAGACCAGGCTCTTGGCCTTGCCCTGGATGATGATCTTGTCGTAACCGGCATGTTTTAGCTCAGGGCCGAAAAAGCCACCGAAGATCGAATGCGAGTAGCGGTCCGTCTGCGGCGAAATGGTGTTCACCATGGTGCGGTTGGCGCCGACCACCGGCGTGCCAAGCAGCAGCCCGGTGCTGAAGATCAGCAGGTTGTCGGGCGAAAAAGCATCCACCTCAGGCGGTACCCGGTCCCAGAGTATCTTTGCTGCCGTGCCCTGACCACCGAGGTACAGCTCGGTCAATTTCTCGTCGGTGCTTTCGCGTTCGATGCTTCCGCTGCTGAGGTCGATCTCGAGGTTGTATCCGGTTTCTGCGTATCTCATCCTGGTTCCTTTCGGCCTGTCACTGATTAGGGCAAAGTCGTCCTGCGACGCCCCGGAAATGCCAGCGCCTCGGTCAGCATGTAAGCCGCCTGCGCGTAAGAGGTCGGGCAAATCGCGAAGCATTCCTGGCAGTCCCAGCAGGCCTGTGCCGCCCGCTTTGGAATGAAGCTGATTTCGCGCCTGGGGCCGTTCTCGATGAAGCCGACGGCGTGCTCGCCCTTGACCTCGGCGCAGTAGCGCACGCACAGGCCGCACATGACGCAGAAGATCGGCTCCTTCTCGAAGCGGTTGCGGTCAGCGCCGTACTCGTAGGCCAGGCGCAGCAATTCCGGTGCGTCGGGTGCATGGGCCATCAGTTCCTCGATGATCACGCGGCGAATCCGGTCAACTTTTTCGGAACGAGTGCGAACGACCAGATCCTGCTCAACCGGGTAGGTGCAGGACACCACGTAGCTGGTCTTGCCGCGCGACTCGACCTCCACCATGCACAGGCGGCAGCCGCCATAGGCCTCCAGCTTCTCGTGGTGACACAGCGTCGGAATGTTGACGCCGGCCTGGCGCGCCGCTTGCAGCACCGTCGAGCCGGCATCGGCGGTGACCTCCCTGCCGTCGATCTGCAATGTGGTCGCGCTCATTTCGCTTCGCTCCCGGCGCCAATGCGCGCCTCGTATTCGCCCTTGAAATAGCGCAGCATGCTCTTGAGCGGATCGGATGAGGTCTTGCCCAGCGCGCACAGGCTGCCCAGACTGGTGACCTCCATCAGATCGGTCAGCCGGTCCAGATCAAATTTCTTGCCCCTGCCTTCAGCGATGTTGGTCAGGATCTTCAACATCTGCCACATGCCTTCACGGCAGGGTACGCATTTGCCGCAGGACTCCCTGACCAGGAAATCGAGCAGATAGCGTGCCACCTCGACCATGTCGGTATCCTCGTCCATGATCAGCAGGCCGCCGGCGCCGATCGGGGCGCCGAGCTTGGACATCTCGTCAAAATCGAGCGTGGCGTCGATCAGGTGGGCCGGCAGGGACCCGCCCATGGCGCCGCCGAAATGGACCGCCTTGAGTCCCTTGCCATCGCGCACGCCGCCGCCGATGTCAAAGATCAGGGTGCGCAGCGAGGTTCCCATCGGCACTTCGACGATGCCGCTGTTGACGACGTTGCCCGACAAGGACACCAGCTTGGTGCCTTTGCTCTTTTCCGAGCCGATGCTGGCAAACCAGTCGGCACCCTTCTCGATGATCTGCGGCACGTTGGCCCAGGTCTCGACGTTGTTCAGGTTGGATGGCTTGTCCCAGATGCCCGAGACCGAGGTGCGGATGTACTTGGGTCGCGGCTCGGGCGCATTGCCCTCGATCGAGCGCATCAGCGCCGAGGACTCGCCGGAGACGAAGATGCCGACGTCGAAGTGCAGTTCGACATGGAAGCCAAAGCCGCTGCCCAGGATGTTGTCGCCAAGAAAGCCGTAGGCCTCGGCTTGTGCCAGCGCGGCCTTGACGTGCTCGACCAGCCGCGGCGCATCGTGGCGCGTGTAGACGAAACCCAGTTGCGCCCCGATGGCGTAGGCGCCGATGATCAGGCCTTCGAGCACCCTGTGCGGATTGCCGGTGAGCATGGCGCGGTCCATGAACGCGGCGGACTCGCCCTCGTGGCCGTTGACGATGACGTACTTGGTCTTCGCGGGGGCGTTGCGGGTGGTTTCCCACTTCGAGCCGGCCGGAAAACCGCCGCCACCACGGCCACGCAGGTTGGCGCGTCGGACCTCGTCGAGCACCTGCTCGGGCGTCATGCGGGTCAAGGCCTTGACCAGTGCCGCGTAGCCGCCGACGGCAAGGTAGTCCTCGATGCTCAGCGGGTCGATGCGGATGTTGTCCCCCGTCAGCAGCCGCATCTGGTGCTTGTAATAGGGCACCTCGTTCATGTGCACCGCTTTGGCGCCGGTCAGGGGGTCGCGGTAGACGCACTTCTCGAAAACCTCGTCATTCAGCGTCGCGGCGACGATGCCTGGCACGTCGTCGGGCGTCACCTCGAAGTAGCAGACGTCCCTCAGTCCGGCCACGACGTTCGGGCCCTTTTCGCAATAGCCGTGACAACCGGTCACGCGCAAATCGATCTTCGCCTCCAGGCCTTGTCTGGCGATCTCGCTCCTGAACGCGCTGGCGACGGCCACCGAGTCCAGGCCGTCGCAGGCGGCACCGGCGCAAACCGCGATGCAGGGCCTGGCCGGGTCGCGGCGCGCCAGGATGTCGGCGCGCAGCCTGTCAAGTTCAGCCGCTGATTGGATCTTGGGCATGTCGTTTTCCTACTCGTAGCGCCTGAGAACTTCTTCGACCTTGTCGGGTGTCATGCGAGGGTGGTGCTTGCCGTCGATGATCAGTTCCGGACCGATGCTGCAACTGCCCAGGCAACTGCCGCGCTCCACGGTAAAGCGCCCATTGGCACCGGTTTCGCCGGGCTTGAGACCGGTGAGCTCCTGCACTTTCTTCATCAGCTTGGGCGCGCCGCGCAAATGGCAGGTCATGCCGGTGCAGACATGAACTTCGTGCCGTCCCTTGGGTGTCAGGCGGAAGGTCTTGTAGAAACTGGCGATCTGCATCACCTGGCTGAACGACACCTCCAGCGCCTCGGCGACCCGCTCCATGACCTCGCGTGGCAACCAGTGGTTTTCGTGCTGGATCTCGGTCAGTGCATGGATCAGCGCACCCGGCTTGCCACGGTATTTTTCGATGATGCTGGCTATGGTTTGTTCACACATGGTGGCGGTTCACTTTGTTCTTGAAATGTGGAAGTTGCGACAGACCGCTGTGATGCCGGACTCGATAAGCCTGCCCTGGACTCCGATCCGGGATGCCGGATGTCCAGTCATGTGGGGCCGAGGGCGCCGCAGTGGGTGACTCCGCGAATGTCCCCCGGCCTGCGGCCTCCTCCTTGATTTGGCAAAACCCCAAGTCCACGCTGCGCCACCCACCGCATCGCCCTTGGCAAGCAGCGTCGGTGGTTTCTGTACATCGCACACTAATCCTGCCCGCAGGACCAGGCTGATGGGGTGCTCAGCGCAGCGGCATAAAGGCGGAGGCCGCAGGCCGGGGGACAGCCGCGGAGCTGAGTACCCCGTCGCCCTGGTCCACCCCAAATGTTGAACAGGCATTGGACTGTCGTCAACTCGGGAAAGTTGCATAGTCCGCCATGACACAGCGCGAAGTAACGGGTACCTTTGCAATTGCCATCTCCCTCAAATTGCCACGACTTGCACTTGCTCGCCCTCGACCGTCACCACGCCGCGCTGCGCCAGTACATCCAGGAGGCGACTGACTTCCGGCAACGGCATCCTGAGGCCGGCGGCAATCTGCTCTGCCGCCATGGGCCTCGCACGTGCGTGGCCGACGATCTGGCCCATGCTCAGTTTGTCGAGGACCATCTCCCTGAACAGCGCGTCGAACTCGGCGTTGCCGCTGTATTGCTTGTGGTAGTTCTCCTCGGTGCGCACCGGCAGGCGGAAGCGCTCGCGCTCGACCAGCTTGATGTAGGGCACCAGGTCGATGGCAGCCTGCAGGCCTGCCTGGAGTTCGTCACTGCTCAGGCCCTCGGAGGAGCCCAGCGGCCCGAGGCGCTTCATGACGTCCGCGATCTGCGTCTGCGTTTCGGCGAAACGGTTTCCTTCGCCCGCCGAGACCCACTCCAGCCGCAGTCGATCCGGGTTGATGCCGATGTGCGCCAGCATGCGCTTGGCAATCATGCTGTTGCCCAGCGCATCGTAGTTGCCCTCGGGGTTGTAATGACAATCGCCGAGGTGGCAACCGCCGACGAAGACGCCATCGGCCCCTTTGATGAAGGAGCGCAGGATGTACTCCAGATCGACCCGGCCGGAGCACATCTGGCGTATGACGCGCAAATGCGACGGGTACTGGAAACGCGACACGCCGGCCAGGTCGGCGCCGCCGTAACAGCACCAGTTGCACAGGAAGCCGACGACGATGGGCTGGAATTGGCTCGGGGAGGCCATGCTTAGCTCACTTCAAGAATGGGAATGACGCGGTTGTGGCGCAGCGACAGCGCGGCATCGATCTGATGAAACACCTCATCGTCGGTGTAGTGCTTCAGACTGATGGCGCCGGTCGGGCATTTCGAGCAGCACAGGCCGTCGCCCTTGCACAGCACGGGGTTGACCACCGCCTTCCTGCCGCGCGGCGTGTCCTGGAACTCGATGGCGTTGTAGTTGCAAACGGAGATGCAGGCACCACACGAGACGCAGTCCTTGCCTGCCACCTCGCAGACCGCGCCCGAGGCGACGACGCTGTCTTTGGACAGCATGGTGAGGGCGCGCCCGGCCGCGGCATAGGCCTGGCTGATGGTTTCAGACAAGTGCTTCGGGTAGTGCGCCGTGCCGCACAGGTAGACGCCTTCGGCGGCGAAGTCGACCGGCCGCAGCTTGACATGCGCCTCCTGAAAGAAGCCGTCCGGCGACAGCGGCACCTTGAAGAAGCGGGCGATCTCCTGCGCGTCCGCCGGCGGGATGACGGCGGCCGACAGGACCAGCTTGTCGACATCGATCTGCAGTTTCTTGCCGAGCACCGGATCGGTTGCCGTGACCCGGATGTAGTCGCGACCACCCTCTTCGATGGCTTGCACCGTCGGCTTGTCGTTGGGCTCGTAGCGGATGAACTGGACGCTCTTGTTGGCCGCCTCACGGTAATAGTCTTCCTTGAAGCCGTAGGTGCGCATGTCGCGGAACAGCACGTAGATCTCGGCCTTCGGCCGCAGCGCGCGCATCTTCAGCGCGTTTTTCATCGCGCCGCTGCAGCAGACGCGCGCGCAGTAGTTGCGGTCTTCCTGGCGGCAGCCGACGCACTGGATCATGACCAGGCGCTCGACGCGGTTGAGACTCTCGTCTTCGGCGCCGATCTTTTCTTCGAGTTCAAGCTGCGTGATGACGCGGTCGTTCTTGCCGTACAGGTACTCCGTCGGCCTCAACTCCTGCGCGCCCACGGCGACGATGGCGACGCCGTGCTTGATGCTGCGCAGGCGGTGCCTGGCCTTGACCCTGGTTTCGAAATTGCCGACGTAGCCGTCGACCGCCATGATCTGGGCCTCTGTGATGACGTGGATGTCGCGGTGCTGGTAGACCTTGTTCTTCAGGTCGGCGAGGAAGGGCGGCACCGCCATGCCCTCGGCCGTGTAGCGCAGACGGTTGGCAATGCCACCCAGTTCGGCGGACTTCTCCAGCAGATAGGTTTCGTGCCCCTGGTTGGCCAGCATCAGAGCACTGGTCATGCCGGCCACGCCGCCGCCAATCACCATGGCGACCTTGTTGATCGGCAACTCGTATTCGCCCAGCGGTTGCAGCGTCCCGGCGCGCGCCACCGACATGCGCACGATGTCCTTGGCCTTGGCGCTGGCCACCTCGGGCTCCTTGGAGTGCACCCAGGAGCAGTGCTCGCGGATGTTGGCCATGTCAAAGTAGTACTGATTGATGCCGGCCTCGCGCAGCGTGTCGCGAAACAGCGGCTCATGCGAGCGCGGTGTGCAGGCGGCGATGACGACACGGTTGAGCCCCTTGTCGCGGATCGTGTCGGAGATCGCCTGGGCGGTATTGGTGGCACAGGCGAACAGGCTTTCCTCGACGTGGACCACGTTCTCCAGCCCCTTGGCGTACTCGACGACACCCGGCACATCGACCACGCGGCCGATATTGGCGCCGCAGCGGCAAACAAAGACGCCGACCTTGGGCGTTTCGTTGGCGGTGTCACGCTCGGCCGGGTAGACGCGCTCGGTCGACAACTGGCCACGGCGCGACTTCAGCAACTGCCCGATCTGGGCGCTGGCCGCGCTGGCGGTGTAGACCGCTTCGGGAATGTCCATCGGTCCCATGAAAGCGCCACTGACGAAAATGCCGGCTCGACTGGTCTGCAGCGGATTGAACGGATCGGTCGTGCAGAAGCCGTGGGCGTTGAGTTCGATGCCGAAAATGCGCGCGAACCTCTGCGCATCCTTGGGCGGGTTGATGCCCACCGAGAGCACCACCAGTTCGAACTCTTCTTGCCTAACGCCGTCGTCGGTCGCGTAGCGAATGGTGACGTTCTTGGTGACCGGATCCTCGCCGCCGATCGAGGTGTAGCTGCGAATGAACTGGACGCCGGGAAGGCGCTCGGCGCGCTGGTAGAAGCGCTCAAAATCCTTGCTGTAGGCGCGGATGTCGTTGTGAAAGATGCGCGCTTCCAGATCGGGCACATGGTCCTTGGCCAGGATCACCTGTTTTTGCGTGTAGGCACAGCACACCGCCGAGCAGTAGGTGTTGCCACCGGCCACGGTCTGGCGTGAACCGACGCAGTGCAGCCAGGCCACCTTGTGCGGATGCTTGCGGTCGCTTGGACGCAGGATCTGTCCCTCGTGCGGGCCGGTGGCGGCGAGCAAACGCTCGAAGTCGAGGCTGGTGACGACGTTCTCGATGGTGCCGTAGCCGTAGTCGCCCCGAATCTTCGGGTCAAAGGTTTCGTAGCCGGGCGACAAGACGATGGCGCCGACCTTGAGGTAAACCTTTTCCGCGGTCTGCTGGAAGTCGATGGCGCCTTTTTCGCAGACGTTCTGGCAGATCGTGCAGGACTTGTTGTTCAGGTAGAGGCAGCTGTCGTCAATGTAGGTCACCAGGGGAACGGCCTGCGAGAAGTAGATGTGCACCGCCTTGCTGAGCGACAGATCCACGTTGAACGGGTCGGGCACCTTGACCGGGCAGTACTCGGTGCAAGCGCCGCATCCGGTGCAGGCGTCGGCGATGACGTAGCGCGGTTTCTTGATCAGGGTCACCGTGAAGTCGCCGGCCGCTCCCTCGACGGCATCGACCTCGGTGTAGGTCATGATCTCGATGTTCGGGTGGCGGTCGCACTCGATGAACTTGGGCGACTCGATGCACATCGAGCAGTCGATGGTCGGGTAGGTCTTGTCGAGCTGCGCCATCTTGCCGCCTATGGTGGGCGCCTTGTCGACCAGGTAGACCTTGAAGCCCGCGGTGGCCATGTCCAGTGCCGCCTGAATGCCGCTGATGCCGCCGCCCAGGACCAGCACGTCACCCAGGCAGTTGTCGCCGGTGCGCTGCGTGCGCTGCCTGAGCATTTGTTGGATGTCCATGTCGGTCTCCTGGCCTAGAGTGCGTCGCGGATGATTTCGGTGATGTCCTTGACCTCGATGCCGGCACCGCCATCGGGTCGGCCCAGCCGACTGTCCTCGAAATTGGTGATGCAGTACGGGCAGCAGGTGGCGATTACCTCGGCGCCGGTATCGACTGCCTGCTGCAGCCGAATGTCGGAGAAGCGCTCGCTCTTGGGCGTTTCCATCCAGATGCGGCCGCCGCCGCCGCCGCAGCACATGCTGTTCATGCGCGACTCGGCCATCTCCTTGAGTTGCAAGCCCGCAATGCTCTTCAAGGCTTCGCGCGGCTGTTCGAAAATTCCGTTATGCCGACCCAGATAGCAGGGATCGTGAAAGGTGATCGTCTTGTTGATCGGCTTGGTCAGCTTGAGGCGGCCTTCCTTGAGCAACTGAAAAATGAACTCGGAGATGTGCATGACGTCGAAGTGCACATTGAATTCGGGGTACTCGTTCTTGAAACTGTGATAGCAGTGGGGTGAAGAGACCAGTATCTTCTTGACGCCCTTGTTGATGAACTCGCCGATGTTGCGCCGAGCCAGGCTCTTGAACAGGGCCTCGTCGCCAGTCTTGCGTATGCTCTCGCCGCAGCAGCTTTCATCTTTGCCGAGGATGCCGAAGTCCACCTGGGCCGCCTGCAATATCTGCACCGTGGCGGTGGCGATCTTTTTGGCGCGCGGATCGTAGCTCAGGTAGCAGCCGGGGGAGTAGAGGATTTCCATGCCCTCGGCAAAGCGCTTGACGCCCAGGTCCTTGGCCCATTCGCCGCGCTTGTCGCGTGGCTCGTTGAACGGGTTGCCCTCGGCTCTGAGGCTGGCCGCGATGCGCGGTATCGGCGCTGCCGCGCCGGCGAAGACGTCGAACTCGGTGGCCACGCGGCGCAAGGCGATGCCGGACTCGATCTGCTTGACATCGCGCGGACAGACCAGCGGGCACTTGCCGCAGGTGGTGCAGCGCCAGATGTCCTCGTTGTCGATTTCGGTCAGACCGAGCGCTGCCTCGCGCACCAGCTTGCGCATGCTGAACTTGCCGACCCGGCTCCAGGGGCAAACGGTGTCGCACAAGCCGCACTGGTAGCAATTCTGGAAAGCACCGCCGCCGTGGTTCTTGATAACGTCAATGATCTCTTGCTGGGGCGTTACGGTTTCCATGCGGTCTTTCGGAATCGTTTGTTTGCGAGCTAGAGCTTGGCGAGCTTGGCGACTGTCTCCAGCACCTTTTGCAGCCCGTACTTGTCGATCATCGACTCGACCCCGGATTCAACCTCGCCGACCTGCACCGGCTGCTCATCAACCTCCTCCTCGCGCTCTTCATAGATCAGCGCGCCGTTGGGGCACCATTCGACGCACTTGGGCATCTTCAGCGGCGGGTTGTCCTCGCACATGTCGCACTTGAGCGGCAGGCCGGAGTCGGGCTCCTTGAACAGGTCGCGCGAGGGGCAGGAGGCACGGCAAAAATCGCAATTGCTGTATTCCTTGCCGTCGATGATGTACTTGTTCTTGCCGCTGCATTCAGCCGCCGTGTACTCGCCCGCGTAGACCGGCAGGTAGATGTCCTTCAGCGGATCGCGAATGATCTGGATGCGCGCACGCTTGGGGTTGGCGCTGCTGTAGCGCGGTCTCGCGTGGAAGGCAGAGCAGGCAAGTTCGCAGGCTCTGCAACCAATGCAATTGTTGGCATTGATGGTGATGTACTTGTTGATCCTCGTGACCTTGGCCATGGCGGTGTACCCCTGTGAAGGATGGGAATTTCAGGCCTCGTTGGCAGCCCCGAGCTCGCGCCACTTGTAGTCGATCACCTCGAGCAGCACGCCGTTCATCTTCTTGGGGTGCACAAAGGCGAACTCGCAGTCGCGAAACGAGCGCAGTCCGCCGATCATCGGGTAGCCCATGGCCTTGATTTCCTCGACGGCGGCTGGCGTGCTGTCGACGTTGAAGCTGATCAGCATCACGCCTTCGCCGCGTTTTTCGATGAACTTGGCGACATCGCCGTCGCTGGTTGTCGACTCCATCAGCTCGAAGCCGACGCCGTCGAGCCAGTAGCGCGCCACGCGGATCTTCTCGGGTTCGTCAACATAGGCGTCGTCGGGTCCGGTCTTGCCGAGCATCGGCTCCCAGACCTTGCGCGCCTCATCGAGGTTGCGCACTGCGATGCAGATGTGATCGAGCTTGTTGACCTTCATTTTTGTCTCCTTCGTTGCTTGGCTTCGCATACCGCACCATGGTCATCGCCGCCCTGGCTTGACCGATTGAAAAAAAGTATACCATGATATGAACTATTTAAATATGTATATATAACGGGATATACAAATGGGGTTTGCATTGCGTGCTGATCGACGGCATTTAATGTCGGTATCTGCCCAAGTTTGACGAGCAGAAGACCGCCTGGCGGCGTGGCTCAAAGTCAGATCTTGATCGCAGCCAGCAAGGATTTTGGCGCGAGCATCGGCAGCATTCGCTTGAAGTTGCACGCCGGAACAGGCAGACCCACCTGTGACTCAGGCCTGTCGGCAGGATCGAGTTTCGTGAGCCAACGGTTGGCGTGTGAGCAGGACGAGCGGCTGTTTTAGGCCGTCAAGAGACCGGCATGATGGGGATAACGACCCGTGGTTTGGCAACTGCCTTGACAGCGCGGGCTGCGGTCTTTCGCTGGCCTGGAAAGGCCAGCGCTTCGGTCAGCAGGTAAGCGGCCTGCGCATAGGATGTCGGACAGATCGCAAAACATTCCTGGCAGTCCCAGCATTCGATCCTGGCGACTTCCGGAACAAAGCTGATCTGGCGCACCGAGCCGTTGTCGAAGAAGCTGACCGCGTTCTTTTTCTTCACCTCGTTGCAGTAACGCACGCACAGTCCGCACAGCACGCAGAACGACGCTTCCCGTTCAAACCGGTCCCGGTTGGCGCCATACTCCTCGGCCATTTTCACCAGTTCGGGGGCGTCCGGCGCGTGCGCCATCAGTTCCTCGACCAGCACCTTGCGGATCTTGTCCACCTTCTCCGAGCGGGTGCGCACCACGATGTCGTTCGCCACCGGATAGAGGCAGGACACGACGTGGCTGGTCCAGCCGCGCGATTCGACTTCGACCATGCACAGGCGGCAGCCGCCGAAAGCTTCGAGCTTCTCGTGATGGCACAGCGTCGGGATGTAGATGCCTGCCTGCTGCGCGGCCTGCAGCAGCGTCATGCCGGCCTTGGCCTTGACCTGCCGTTCATCGATCTTCAAAACGATTTCGGTCATTTGCTGTCGCTCCCGCCGGCAATGCGCGCTTCATACTCGGGCTTGAAATAGCGGAACATGCTTTTGAGCGGGTCGCCCGAGGTCTTGCCCAGCGCGCACAGGCTGGCCACTCCCGTCACCTCGATCAGGTCCTCCAGTTGCTCAAGATCACCGGGCTTGCCCTCGCTCTTGGCCAGGCGGCTCAGGATCTGCAGCATCTTTGCCATGCCTTCACGACACGGCACGCACTTGCCGCACGATTCCTTGGTCAGGAAGCCCATCAGGTAGCGCGCCACCTCGACCATGTCGGTGTCCTCGTCCATCAGCAGCAGGCCGCCGGCGCCGATCGGCGCGCCGAGCTTGGACATGCCGTCAAAGTCCAGCGGCGCATCGATCAGGTCGGCCGGGATCGAGCCGCCCATGGCGCCGCCGAAGTGGATCGCCTTGAGCGTCTTGCCGTCGCGCACGCCGCCGCCGATGTCAAAGACCAGGGTGCGCAGCGGCGTGCCCATCGGCACTTCGACGATGCCGCTGTTGACAACGTTGCCCGACAGCGAAATCAGCTTCGTACCCTTGCTCTTTTCCGAACCGATGCTGGTGAACCAGTCGGCACCTTTCTCTATGATCTGGGGCACGTTGGCCCAGGTCTCGACGTTATTGAGGTTGCTCGGCTTGTCCCATATGCCCGAGACCGAGGTGCGGATGTACTTGGGCCGCGGTTCGGGCGGATTGCCTTCGATCGAGCGCATCAGGGCGCTCGACTCGCCTGAGACGAAGATGCCGACGTCGAAGTGCAGTTCGCACTCGAAGTCGAAGCCGGTGCCAAGGATGTTCTTGCCCAGCAGGCCGTATTCGGCTGCCTGGGCCAATGCGTTCCTGACATGCTTTTCCAGCAGCGGCATGTCGTGGCGCGTGTACATAAAGCCCTTTTGCGCGCCGATGGCGTAGGCGCCGATGATCAGGCCTTCGAGGATCTTGTGCGGGTTGCCGGTGAGCATGGCCCGGTCCATGAAGGCGGCCGATTCGCCTTCGTGGCCGTTGACGATGACGTACTTGGTCTTATCCGGCGCGTTGCGGGTGGTCTCCCATTTCAAGCCGGCCGGGAAGCCGCCGCCGCCGCGGCCTCGCAGGTTGGCCTTCTTGACCTCGTCGAGCACCTGCTCCGGGCTCATCGAGGTCAAGGCCTTGACCAGCGCCTTGTAGCCGTCAAGCGCCAGATAGTCGTCGATCCTCATCGGGTCCAACTTCGGGTTGTCGCCGATCAGAAGGCGCGTCTGGTGCTTGTAGAACGGCACCTCGTGCATGTGCACCGCCCTGGCGCCGGTATTGGGGTCCTGGTACACCAGACGCTCGACGACCTCGCCCTTGAGCGTGGCTGTGATGATCTCCGGCACGTCGACCGGGCTGACCTCGAAGTAGCAGATGTCCCCGGGAGTGACCACCACGTTCGGACCCTTCTCGCAGTAGCCGTGGCAGCCGGTGGTTCTGACCTCGACTGCGTTGCCGAGCGTGGCGGCTTGCGCGACGAAGGCAGCAGCGACCGCCGCCGAGTCCATGCCGTCGCAGGCTGCGCCGGCACAAACCGCGATGCAGGGTCTTGCGGGATCCCGGCCTGCCAGGATTTCTGCTCTGAATTTTTCCAGCTCAGCGGCTGATTGGAACTTTGGCATGGGATGACCTAGTCGTATTGTTTCAGGACGTCGGCGACCTTTTCCGGCGTCATCCGGCCATAGTGCTTGCCGTCGACGATCAGTTCGGGTGCGATGCTGCAACTGCCTAAACAGGCGCCGGTTGCAAACGTGAATCTGGCGTCGGCGTCGGTCTGCCCGTCCTTCAGGCCGGTGAGTTCCTCGACCTTGGCCTGCAGCCGGGCCGCCCCGCGCAGGTGGCAGGTCATCCCGGTGCAGACGTGCACTTCGTGGCGTCCCTTCGGGGTCAGGCTGAAGGTCTTGTAGAAGCTGGCGATCTGCATCACCTGGGCGAACGGCACCGCCAGCGCATCGGCCACCTGGTGCATCACTTCCCTGGGCAGCCAGTGGTTTTCGTGCTGGATCTCCACCAGTGCGTGGATCAGCGAGCTAGGCTGGCCCCGGTATTTCTCGATGATGGCGTTGACCTTTTCTTCGCTCATGGTAAGGGTGAACCTTTGGTTGCCTGTGGGTTAAGGGGACAG
Source organism: uncultured beta proteobacterium (assembly GCA_903839085.1). Classification (GTDB taxonomy): domain Bacteria; phylum Pseudomonadota; class Gammaproteobacteria; order Burkholderiales; family Burkholderiaceae_C; genus Rhodoferax. The sequence continues at coordinate 57,276 of CAIMBE010000076.1, forward strand.
AACATCGCCATTGCGACATTTCTTTCGTCATCGCGAGCGAAGCGTGGCGATCCATGGCTTCGGGCTGCATGGATTGCCACGTCGCTGCGCTCCTCGCAAGGACGGTGCTCCTTCATGTTTCGGGGTGACGTTGATGCCATGACAGTCAGGCGGCCGCGGCGACCTGTGCCTGCTTGCCGTTCAGACGGACCATGCCCTGCTCCGACAGGGCAAGCAGGTGGTGCGCCACTTCCGAGTCCTGGATGCCGAGCTTGTGCGCAATGGCATCGGTCGTCGTCACATCGGCGCGCAGTGCGCCCATGATGCGACTCATGGTCAGCTTGTCAAGCACCAGTTCCTTGAACAGCGGCTCGTAGTCGGGCCGGGCGAAGAACTCCTTGTAACCGTCTTGCGTCCGCTTGGCGACCCGGAAGCGCTCGCGCTCGACCAGTTTGTAATACGGCACCAGTTGCGTCGCCGCCTTCAGGCCGGCCTGAAGGTCGGCGACGTCGCGACCTTCCGAAGAGCCGAAAGGGCCGAGGCTTTTGATCTTGGCGCCAAATTCGTTCATGATTTCTGCGAAGCGTATGCCTTCTCCGGCGGAGACCCACTCAAGGCGCAGCCGGTCGGAATTGACGCCGATGTTCTCCAGGATGCGCTTGGCGACGAAGCTGTTGCCCAGGGCGTCGTAATTGCCTTCGGGGTTGTAGTGGCAGTCGCCCAGATGGCAGCCGCCGATAAACACCCCGTCGGCCTTCTTGGCGAAGGCGCGGAAGATGAACTCCAGGTCGACCCGGCCCGAACACATCAGTCGGATCACGCGCAGATAGGGCGGATACTGGAAGCGCGAGACGCCGGCAAGATCGGCGCCGCCATAGCAGCACCAGTTGCACAGGAAACCGACGATGACCGGTTTGAATTCGGAGGGAGCAGCCATTCTGGGTACCTTAGGTCGGCGTTGTCAATATTCGGCGCGCATCAGACTTCTTCGAGCGCGGCGTCGATCTGGTTGAACACTTCGTCGTCCGTGTAGTGCGAGAGGCTGATGGCCGCGGTCGGACACTTGGCCACGCACAGCCCGTCGCCCTTGCACAGCACCGCATTGACCACCGCCTTCTTGCCGCGCGGCGTGTCCTCGAACGAGATCGCGCCGTAGGTGCACACCGAGATGCAGGCACCGCAGGAGACGCAGTCCCTGGCGGCCACCGAGCACACGGCGCCCGAAGCAACCACCGTGTCGCGGGACAGCAGGGTGAGGGCGCGTCCGGCCGCGCCGTAAGCCTGGGTGATGGTTTCCGACATATGCTTCGGATACTGCGCCGTGCCGCACAGGTAGACACCTTCCGCGGCAAAGTCCACCGGCCGCAGCTTGGCGTGGGCCTCCTGGAAGAAGCCGTCCGGGCCCAAGGGCACCTTGAACATGCGCGCCAGCTCGGCGGCGCCGGCGGCGGGGATCACCGCCGCAGCGAGCACGATGGCATCGACGTCGAGTTCGAGCTTCCTGCCCAGAATCGCGTCAAACGCGGTGACCCGGATGAAGCTGCGCCCGCCCTGTTCGAGGCTTTCGAGTTGCGGCTTGTCGTCCGGCTCAAAGCGAATGAACTTGACGTTCTGGTTGGACGCCTCGCGGTAGTAATCCTCGCGGAACCCATAGGTCCGGATGTCGCGGAACAACACGTAGATTTCGACCTCCGGCTTGAGCGCCTTCATCTTCAGGGCGTTCTTCATGGCGCCGCTGCAGCAGACGCGGGCACAATAGTTTCGGTCGTCGTTGCGGCAGCCGACGCACTGGATCATCACGACGCTCTGCGCCGTCATCAGTTTTTCTTCCTGCCGGGCGAGCTTTCCCTCCATCTCCAGCAGCGTCATCACCTGGTCGCTCTTGCCGTACAGGTACTCGGTCGGCTTGTACTCGGCGGCGCCGGTGGCGATGATGGCGGCGCCATGCTTGATGGTGCGTGTGCGGCCCTTGGACTTGACCGTGGTCGTGAAATTGCCGACGTAGCCATCCACATGGGTGACCGCGGCGTCCATGATGGCGTGGATCTTCGGATGCCGGTAGACCTTTTTCTTGAGGTCCTTGATGAAGGCCTGCACGTCCATGCCCTCGAGCGTGAAGTGGATGCGGTTGGCGACACCGCCGAGGTCCGAGGCCTTCTCGATCAGGTAGGTTTCGTAGCCCTGCTCGGCCAGCGTGTGGGCGCTGGTCATGCCGGCGACGCCGCCGCCGACCACCAGCGCGGTCTTGTCCACCGGCAGCGAGAACTCGTCCAGCGGCTCGAGCTTGCCGGCACGCGCCACCGACATGCGCACGATGTCCTTGGCCTTCTCGGTCGCGGCCTCCTGCTCCTTGGAGTGCACCCAGGTGCAGTGCTCGCGGATGTTGGCCATGTCGAAGAAGTACTGGTTGACGCCGGCCTCGCGCAGGGTGTCGCGGAACAGCGGCTCGTGCGTGCGCGGCGTGCAGGCGGCGACCACCACCCGGTTCAGGCCCTTGTCGCGGATGGTGTCGGAGATCGCCTTGGCGGTGTTGGTGGCGCAGGCGAACAGGCTCTCCTCGACGTGCACCACGCCCGGCAAGCCCTTGGCGTACTCGGCGATGCCCGGCACGTCGACCACGCGGCCGATGTTGGCGCCGCAGCGGCAGACGAAGACGCCGACCCTGGCATCGTCCTCAGAGACATCTTTCTCTACCGGATAGACCCGTTCCTCGTTCAACTGCCCGCGCCGCGACATCAGCAGGTTGGAGGCCAGGGCGCTGGCGCCGCTGGCGCCCATCACCGCCTCGGGAATGTCCATCGGACCCTGGAAGGCGCCGCTGGTGAATATGCCCGCTCGACTGGTCTGCATCGGATTGAAGGGCTCGACCTTGCAAAAGCCGTGCTGGTTCAGCTCGATGCCAAAAACTTTGGAGAAGCGCGGGGCATCCTTGGGCGGTGCCAGGCCGACCGAGAGCACCACAAGTTCGAAGAACTCCTCCACCACCCCGTCCGGCGTGGTGTAGCGAATCGAGACATCCCCGGTTACCGGGTCTTCGCTGCCGACCGAGACGTAGCTACGGATGAAATGGACGTCGGGCAGTTTCTGTGCGCGCTGGTAGAAGCGCTCGAAATCCTTGCCATAGGAGCGGATGTCGTTGTGGAAGATCTTGGCGTGCAGGTCGGGCAGGTGGTCCTTGGCCAGGATCACCTGCTTTTGCGTGTACGAGCAGCACACCGCCGAGCAGTAGCTGTTGGCGCCCTCAGGGTTGACCTGGCGCGAGCCGACACAGTGAATCCAGGCGATCTTGTGCGGATGCTTCTTGTCCGAGGGACGCAGGATCTGCCCCTCGTGCGGGCCGGTGGAGCAGAGCAGGCGCTCGAAGTCCATGCTCGTGACCACATTGGCGAACTGTCCGTAGCCGTAATCGTTGCGCGGCAAGGGGTCGAAGGTCTCGTAGCCGGGCGACAGGATGATGGCGCCGACCTTGACCTTGATCTTCTCGGCTTTCTGGCCGAAGTCGATCGCGTTGTTTTCGCAGACAGTCTGGCAGATATTGCAGGTCTTGTCCTTGAGGAACAGGCAACTGTCGTCGATGTAGGTGACCAGCGGCACGGCCTGCGAAAAGTAGATATGCACGGCCTTGTTCAAGGACAGGTTCTGGTTGAACGGGTCGGGAACCTTGACCGGACAGTATTCGACGCAGACCGTGCAGCCGGTGCATTTGTCCTCGTTGACGTAGCGCGGCTTTTTCAACAGCGTGACGGTGAAGTCGCCGGGCTGGCCTTCGACGCTGTCGACGTCGGTGTAGGTCATCAACTGGATGTTGGGCTGCCGGTCGGTTTCGATGAACTTGGGCGACTCGATGCACATCGAGCAGTCATTGGTCGGAAAGGTCTTGTCCAACTGCGACATCTTGCCGCCGACGGTGGGCGACTTCTCCACCAGGTAAACCTTGTAACCGCACGACGACAGATCGAGCGCGGCCTGGATGCCGCTGATGCCGCCGCCGACGACCATCACGTCGCCCATGTTGTTGTCGTCCGCCGAACGAAGAACGTTCTGCGTGTTCCATTGCTGCTGTAAGAGTCCGAATTCCACGTTGATGTCCTCGCCTAGATCGCTTCCCGAATGACTTCGGTGATGTCCTTTATCTCGATGGAGGCACCCCCATCCGGCCGGCCCAGGCGGCTGTCCTCGAAATTGGTGGTGCAGTAGGGGCAGGCTGTCACCATGATCTGCGCCCCCGTGCCCACGGCCTGCTCCAGACGCAGATCGGAAAAGCGCTCGCCCTTGGGCGTTTCCATCCAGATGCGACCGCCCCCGCCTCCGCAGCAGAAGCTGTTCTTGCGGTTCTCGGACATCTCCTTCAACTGCAGTCCCGGCACGCTCTTGAGTGCCTCGCGCGGCTCGTCGTAGACGCCGTTGTGACGGCCGAGGTAGCAGGGATCGTGGAAGGTGACGGTCCGGGCGAATTCCTTGGTCAGCTTCAGCCGGCCCTCGTTGATCAGCTGGTGCAGGAACTCGGTGATGTGGATCACCTCGAAATTGACCTTGAACTCGCGGTACTCGTTCTTGAAGCTGTGATAGCAGTGCGGCGACGACACCAGGATCTTCGTGACGCCGTGGCCGACAAAGTTGCTGATGTTCTGGCGTGCCAGGGTCTTGAACAGCTTCTCGTCGCCGGTCTTGCGGATGCTCTCGCCGCAGCAGCTCTCGTCGGTGCCAAGGATGCCGAAGTCGACGCCCGCCGCCTGCAGTATCTCCACCGTGGCCTTGGCTATCTTCTTGCCGCGCGGATCGTGTGCGAGGTAGCAGCCGGGCGAGTAAAGGATTTCCATGCCTTCCTCGAAACGCCTGACGCCGAGATCCTTGGCCCAGTCGGCCCGCTTGGCGCGCGCTTCGCCGAACGGGTTGCCCTCGGCTCTGAGGCTGGCGGCCACACCCGGGATCGGCGCCGCGCCGCCGGCGAAGACGTCGTATTCGGTGGCGATGCGGCGCAGCGCGACGCCGGACTCGATCTGCTTGACATCGCGCGGGCAGACCTGCGGGCATTTTCCGCAGGTGGTGCAGCGCCAGATGTCCTCGCTGTCAATCTCGGTCAGGCCGAATGTGGCCTCGCGCACCACCTTGCGCATGCTGAACTTGTTGACCCGGCTCCAGGGACAGACGGTGTCGCACATGCCGCACTGGTAACAGGATTTGAAAGCATCGCCGCCGGCCGCCTTGATGGCGTCGATGATTTCCTTTTGGGGGGCTGCTGTTTCCATGCGTTCCTATTGTGTCGTTTTATCGGAGGTCTTACGGTTTCGCCATGCGGGCGAAGGTGTCCATCACCTGCTGCAGGCCGTACTTGTCGATCATCGACCCCAGGCCGATCTCGATGTTGCCGAGCTTGGGCTGGTCTTCCTCGACCTCCTCTTCGCGCTCGACGTAGATCAGCGCCTCGGCATGGCACCACTCGACGCACTTGGGCTGGTCCAGCGCCGGGGTCTCCTCGCACATGTCGCACTTCAGCGGCAGGCCCGAGTCGGGCTCCTTGAAGAGGTCGCGCGAGGGGCAGGAGGCGCGGCAGAAATCGCACTCGTTGTATTCCTTGCCGTCGATGATGTACTTGTCGCGGCCGGTGCATTCGGACTCGGTGTACTCGCCGGCATAGACCGGCAGGTAGATGTCCTTCAGCGGCAGGCGCACGATGCGGATGCGCGAGCGCGCCGGATTGTTGCTGCTGTAGCGCGGCGTCGCATGCCACGACGAGCAGATCACCTCGCAGGCCTTGCAGCCGTTGCACTTGTCGGCATCGATGGTGATCGACTTGACGATTTTCTTGACCTTAGCCATTGTCGTAAATCCCCTTCTGCTCAAATTCCTCCGCGACGAAATCCATTTCAAGTTCGTGCAGCGATTCCCTGGTCGGGATGCCCTGCTGGTTGAAGCCCTTCAACTTGTAGTACTGGTCGAGCAACTGCTTCTCCAGATCGGGGAAGCGCTTGCGCCAATGGTCCTCGGGCGGCTTGTCGTCGGCGCGGCGCATGCCGCGGCGCACATTGAGCGCGCGCATCAGCGTGCGGGTGCGCGTCGCCGACTTCCAGACATCGTCCTTGCTCATCTTGATGCCGGTGCCGGCCGTGACGAACTCCGCATAGTTGTGGATGTGGTAGGGCGGCTTCAGGGGGAACGACGAGAGACCGGCGCACATGCCCAGCGCATCGTCGATGTAGTGCATCTTCTCCATCCAGTCGACGATTTCGCAGCTGGCCTCGACCGTCGGGTAGTAGGGATTGGACATCTCCCCGCGCGGCTCCCAGTCGACGTAGTACTTCTTGAACTTCTCGTCGGGAACCTGGAACCAGTCCTTGACGAACTCTTCGCGCAACTCGCGCGTGGCAAAGGGCTCTTGCGGAAACTGGCCTTCGATCTGCGTGATGTTGATCTTCTCGCCGGTCGAGTACATCAGGTAATAGACCGGATTGAGCATGCCCAGCTTGAGCGGCAACTGCTCGTGCTTCTTTATGGTGTTGTGGTCAAACTTCTCGGCGCCCTTGCCGATGCGCCGCGCCGCCCAGTAGGTGCCGTCGGCCAGATAGTCGCCGATGCCTTCACGGCGCACCATCTTCTCCAGCAGGTAGAAGAAGCGTCCCTCGGTGTCCTCGGGCATGCCGGGGAAGTCTTCCATGGTCAGGATGCCGGCCTCCAGCAGCTCGAGGCCGAAGGCCATCGCCTGCGGTGCGGAGAAGCCGTCAACGCCGTACTCGGTGGCTTTTTGCGCGATCTTGAAACCGAAGTCCAGGTCAGAGAAAGCCGCCATCGTGTAGGTCAGCTTCGAATAGCACTTCATCATGTAGGTCGGCAGGCCCGGCACCGAAATGGTGGCGCCGCATTTCATCGGACAGTTGTGGCAGCTGATCAGGCGGGTTCGCACGTTTTCCTGGGTTTGCTTCCACTTCTGCTCGATTTCGTGGGTCCAGAAATCCTTGCGCCGGGTGCGCGAATTGCCCCAGGTGAAGTTGGTGGTGTGCCATTCCTCATCGACAATGGCCATTTCCTGCGGCGAGCCCAGGCCCTGCAGAATCGGCGGCACGCCCTTGATCGGATTCTCGCCGCGAAACTTGATGTACTTGAGGACGCCGTCGCACAGTTCCATGTACTTGACCGGGTCGGCGACGTTGATGTCCTTGGTGCCGCGCACCGCGACCGCCTTCAGGCCCTTGTCGCCCATCACGGCGCCGATGCCGCCGCGGCTTGCGCTGGAGCGGCCCTGCTCGATCGAGGCGAAGAAGACGCGGTTCTCGCCGGCCAGGCCGATGGCGGCCACCTGGATGTCCGGATCTTTCAATTCCCTGCGGATGGCCTCGGACGTCTCGGTGGCGCCCAGGCCCTTGAGGTGCGATGCGTCGCGGATCTCGACCTTGTCGTTGTGGATCCACAGGTAGACCAGTTCCTCCGACTTGCCGCTGAAGATGATCTTGTCGTAGCCGGCGTATTTCAGCTCCGGCGCAAAGAAGCCGCCCATCATCGAGTAGGCCATGAGCTTGGTTTGCGGCGAGATGGTCGAGACGATGGTGCGATTGCTGCCCGGCGCCGCAGTGCCACAAAGCAGGCCACTGCTGAAGATCAGCAGGTTTTCGGGGGAGAAGGCGTCGGTCTCAGCCGGCACCCGATCCCACATGATCTTGGCGTTGGTGCCCAGGCCACCCATGAACAGCCGGGTGTCGTTCGGGTCGGTCTCCACCCGGTCGATGCTGCCCCGCGTGAGGTCGACTTCCAGGTCAAACCCTATTTCTCCGTAGCGCATTTTGCTGGTCCTCTGTCAGATGGTATTTCCATGCATGAATCCGGCGCCTGATGCCGTGCCGCAGTCACGCGTGCACCCATTGGGGTGAACGTCGCGCAAGAAAAGCGGCCAGGCCCTCGTTGGCATCGTGGGTTTTCATCAATTTTTCGAGGTACAGGGCCTCGACTTCGTGCAAGCGCGCGCGCAGCTCGCGAATCAGGGGCGCGCGCGCGGCGGCAACGGCGCAGGCCAGCGACGCGGCGCTCTTGGGCGCCAGGTGCTGGTCGAAATAGTGAAGCGCCGCCACCTCGGGGTCTTCCGCCACGGCCTGGACCAGGCCCATCGCGCGTGCTTCTTCACCCGTCACGGAACGGCCCGAAAAAAGCAGGTCTTCGGCGTCGCTCTGGTTCACGCGGTAGGGCAGCAGGCAGGAAGCGGCCGGGGCGAAAACACCCAGGTTCATCTCGGGCTGTCCGAGCTTGGCGTCCGGCGTCGCAAAAATCGGACCACCGGCCAGCGCCACTTCGAGACCGCCGCCAAGGCACTGACCACGGACCACGGTCAGGATCGGCAGCGGGAACTCGACCATGGTGATGATCAGCGCGTGCAGCGCAGCCAGCATGGCGGCGCAGCGCTCGGCGAGATGCTCCTCGACGCTGGCGCCAAAGCTGAAATGCGGTCCCTGGGCATCGAGCAGCACGCCGCGCAGGCCACGGTCGGCGCGATGCGCATCGAAGGCCGCCTGCAGCTGCGCAATCATGGCGGCATCGACGATGTTGGCCTTGGGCCGGTCCAGGCGCAGGCGCAGCAGCGCGCCGTCGCGCTCAAGCCAGACCTTGAGGGGGGAGGTGTTTGTATCAGTCATGTTGATTCAAATTACTTCGTCTCCGTCATTGCGAGTAAGCCTCTTTGTCATTGCGAGTAAGCCTCTTTGTCATTGCGAGGCCGAAGGCCGTGGCAATCCAGGAAGTCCGGGTTATGGATTGCCGCGCTACGCTCGCAATGACGATGGGGATGGACATCGCAATGACGAATGGGATGGACGTCGCAATGACGAAGGGGATGGACATCGCAATGACGAGGGGGATGGACATCGCAATGACGAAATTGATGGCTTGCCACCTCTTCAGGCCTTGCGTTTGGCCTTGGGCTGAATCGAGTCGTGCAGCGGGCCGACCCAGCTCTCGCCGGCGGCGAGCTTCTGGCGCAGCAGCACAAAGTCGGCCTCGCGGTCTTCCTTGGTGCCTTCGTTGAACGCGGTGAAACCGGCGCGTGCTTCGGTCATCATGTTCAGCGCCAGCCAGGCGCGCGAATTTTCCTTGTTCTTGTCCCAAGCTTCGAGCTTGGGCTTGCGCAGTTCTTCCAGCGTCTTGGTGGTGCAATCCGGGAAGGTCAGCAGGATCTTGGAACACAGTTCCTCGACTCGCGCATCGAGCATCGACAGGTCCACCGTGCCGCGCGCCAGCAAGGCCTTGCCTTC